>QFQX01000058.1 GCA_003248775.1 Shinella sp.
CCCCATCTTCCAGGTCGCCGACTACGGCCTCGTCGCAGACATCTTCGAAGCCCTGCCGGAACTCGAAAAGGCGCTGTGACAATCCATTATTTCGCAACTGCGAAAAGACTGGAAAATTGCCCGCACGGGGCTATGAAATTTGCCGGACCAACCGTAACGTTGGCCCGGCATTTTCGTCAGGCAGTGCGGTTTCAGGTGAGGAGAACGGCATGACCAAGGTTTTTGACAACGTGGGCATCGTGGGCGCGGGCCAGATGGGATGTGGCATCGCCCACGTTGCCGCACTCGCAGGCTACAAGGTCACTATTTACGATCTGGCCAAGGAGCGGATCGAGGCGGGCCTTGCCACGATCAACGGCAATCTGGCGCGCCAGGTGTCGAACGGCAAGCTCTCGGATGAGGACCGCAAGGCGGCACTCGCCCTGATCGGCGGCACCACCGACATCAACGACATGGCGCCGATGGACCTCGTGATCGAGGCGGCGACGGAAGATGAAACCGTCAAGCGCAAGATCTTCGCGCAGCTCTGCCCGGTCCTGAAGCCCGAAGCGCTGCTTGCCACCAACACCTCCTCGCTCTCCATCACGCGCCTCGCCTCCGCCACCGACCGGCCGGAGCGCTTCATGGGCATCCACTTCATGAACCCCGTTCCGGTAATGAAGCTCGTCGAACTCGTTCGCGGCATCGCCACCGAAGAGAGCACCTTCGAAACCGCCAAGACCTTCGTCCGCTCGCTCGAAAAGACGATAACCGTTGCGGAAGACTTCCCGGCCTTCATCGTCAACCGCATCCTTTTGCCGATGATCAACGAAGCGATCTATACGCTGTATGAAGGTGTCGGCTCGGTCGAGGCCATCGACACCGCCATGAAGCTCGGCGCCAACCATCCCATGGGCCCGCTGCAGCTGGCGGACTTCATCGGCCTCGATACCTGCCTTTCGATCATGCAGGTCCTGCATGACGGGCTGGCCGACAGCAAGTATCGCCCCTGCCCGCTCTTGGTTAAATACGTCGAAGCAGGCTGGCTGGGTCGAAAATCAGGCCGCGGGTTCTATGATTATCGCGGCGAACACCCGGTTCCGACCAGATAATACCGATACTGCTAAAATTAGCACTTGAATCTGCGCGGCACAGCTTATTCACTTTAGAAGTGAAGAGTCGCACGGATGCCCTCATGACGTTCTTTGACAGCGCCAGACAATATGGATTGCATGACCTCCTCTTCAGTCTTGACCAGCAGGCCGAGGCTGAAGAGCGTATCAACAATATTCTGGCGACTGCCCGCAACTGCCTTGGCATGGACATTGGCTTCATCGCCGAATTTGCCGGCAGTAGGCGGTTTTTCCGTTATGTCGATACGGGCTTGCGCGATGCGGCATTGCGCACCGGCGACTGGCTTCCCATGGATGAAGGATATTGCCAGCGGATCATCGATGGCGAATTGCCCGAATTGATCCCTGACACCGCGCTGCTGCCCGAAGCGCAGGCGATTGCTGCTACCCACGCCTTTCCGATCGGTTCGCATATGAGTGTTCCGATCAGGCTCGGTGACGGTCGCCTCTATGGCACCTTCTGCTGCTTTTCGACACGACCCGATTCGACGCTGAACAAGCGCGACTTGCAGATCCTGCGCTCCTTTGCCCAGTTCGCCGCATTCGAGCTCGACCGTAACATCGAAAAACGCATCAATTACTGGGATGCCGAGGCACGTATTCTGGATGCTCTGGAGCGCGACGGCCTCGGGATGGTCTATCAGCCCATCGTCAGCCTTGATGAGGGGGAAGTAATAGGCTTCGAAGCCTTGGCTCGCTTCCCTTTCACGCCCTCACGGCCGCCGAACATATGGTTTGCCGAAGCCTTCGAGGTGGGCCGCGGTATTGACCTTGAACTCAAGGCCATTCGTATGGGGCTGGAATACGTCAGGAGATTGCCCGAAGGCATCTATCTTGCACTGAACGCGTCACCCGCAACCTTGATCGACCCCCGTTTTGCTGAACTGATGAGAAGCCAGCGACTTGAGCGCGTCGTCATCGAGGTGACCGAACACGCCAGCATTTACGATTACGACCGGCTGGCTGCCGCGCTGGCGCCGCTACGAGCCCTTGGAATGCGGCTCGCGGTCGATGACGCCGGTGCCGGCTACGCCAGCCTGAGGCATATCCTCAATCTCAAACCCGACATCATAAAGCTGGATGCAGAACTCTGCCGCGACATAGAAGAAGATCCCGCGCGTCGTGCGCTGGCCGCATCGCTGGTGAGCTTCACCCGCGACATCAGATGCACGCTGGTTGCGGAAGGTGTCGAGACCGCGGAAACGCTCGAAGCTCTCAAGGCGCTGGGGATTGGGGCTGCGCAAGGGTTCCATGTCGGCCGTCCAATGCCCGCCGCTGATATCGGTGAATGGCGACCGGTGTCGGCGGAAAACGCGCCACCTCTTGTGGCTGCTCCGGCGGACTGAAGGCTCGAAGGGCCTCACTTGTTTCGATCGATAGAGAGATCGCCTGCAAACTGGCGCTGATCGCGGCGGCAGGCAGCCAAAATCCTACTGGATATCAAGCAGCCGTTCGAGATAGCGGCGCTCGAGTTCCGGGCGAGCGACATCATCCACCGACATGGTATCGAGCTTCTTGCGAATGGCGTTGAGGATTTCGCGCGCACGCTGCACGTCGATTTCGTCCGGGATCTGCACCCCGCCATCGTCCATCTGCTCGCCGGTCCTCGCGGTATCACGCCCAAGAGGATCCCTGCCGCGCTGACCGCCCTGCCCATTCTCTCCGGGTCCCTGACCGCCGGCGCGCATGGCCTGCTGGATCTGGCCCATCATATCCTGCGCGCCCTGCCGCAGGGCTTCCATGGCCTTGCCCTGACCGTCGACGGCGCGTTCGCCTTCGCTCTTTCCGAGCGCGTCTCCAGCACCCTTCATTTCGCGCTGCGCACGATCGAAGCCTTCGCCCGACTGGAAGCCGAGATCCTTCATGCCCTGCTGCAGTTCACCAAGCTTCTTGCCGAGCGCATCCTGCTGGGCTCGCAGGTTTTTCAGCGCCTCGCGCAATTGCTCGGCAGTCATGCGGTCGGTCGGTGAACCGCCCTGCTGATCCTGCTGTTGCCCTTGCTGGCCGTTCTCCGTCACGGGCGATTCGTCCTGCAGGAACTCGCCGTCTTCGCCATCGCCCGGATCGCCGCGCTGCATGCGGTCCTTCAGCGCCTGATCGAGACGGAAGGTCTCGTCCATCAGCTTCTGCTGCTCCTGCATGATCTCGCCAAGCTTGTCGATCTGCTTGCGAAGCTCGCTGCTCTGCTGCTGTTGCTGCCCGCGCATCGGCCGCCCGGCCTGCAGGTTGTTCATCATCCGCTGCATTTCGGAAAGCATCTGACGCGCGGCATCGCGATTGCCGGATCGGGCAAGGTTCTCGATCTGGTTCAGCATATTGTCCAGATCGCGCTGCCGCAGCATGTTCTGCGCCGACTGCTGCTGTTGCTGGCCATCGGCATTCTGCTGGCGCTCGGCGACCGCCTTCATGAATTCCTGCATGGCCGCACGAAACTCATCCATCAGCTTCTTGATTTCCTGATCCGAGGCATTGCGTTCCAGCGCATCGGCAAGCGCCTGCTGCGCATCGCGGAGATTGCGCTCGGCCAGCGAAAGATCGCCGTCATCGATGCCGAGAGCGATTTCCCAGAGATAGTCGGCCGTATCCTTGAGATCGTCGGTGGAGCGGGCGATCTTCATCCGCGTTTGCGCGGACTGAATGAGCAGGAAATGCGTGGGATTGGGAATGGTCTCATCGGCACGCAACGAAATCGCTTCGTTCAGCGCAACCGCCTGACCGATATCCCGGGTATCGAGTGAGAAGACCTGTCGCTCCTCGGCCACCGCCGCAGCCAGCGGCTCGACGAAATAGCGGGATGGCAGCACCATCTCATGCGGCGGACTGCGTCCCGTCTGTCCAGCCCCGTCGGTCGCGACAAGCGTGATACGGACCTTGCGGCCGGCCAGCGGATGCTCGCTGATGTTGCGGCTCGAAACGCCCTTTGCATCGCGCGCATTGTGGCGCGGAAGATCGAGCCTGTAATCGGGCAACGGATAGAGCGGGGTCGCACCCAGCTTTTCCTCGACCGGCACGATCTCGGCCCGCGCCGACTGAAGACCGTAATCGTCTTTCGCGGTGAAGCCGATTTCCAGCGCGCCATTGATAGTTGGCTTCGGCAGTCCCTCGAAAGCGATTTCCGGCGGATTGTCGGCGATCACCTCGATTGGCCAGCGCTTGTCTCCAACCAGAAGCTCCCCGTTCTGCTCGAGCTTGAGTTCGTGTGTGCGGCTCACAGGCGCCTGCGCCGGATCGCTTACTTCCGGCTGCACGGGAGACGCATCGCTGCTTTCTGCGACATCCAGAATCTCGCCACCATCGGCCAGACGATAAAGAACCTTCTCGTCCTCGCGCCCGCCGCTGATGCGCACGGTCGCCTGCGAATTCTGCGGCACGCGCACGCCGCCTTCCACGGGCTGCGAATTTGCACCGGAGAGAAACACCGGCGCGCGGCCGGTAAAGGCGGGCGGCGTGATCCAGGCATCGACGCGTATCTCCTGACCGGTCCCCTCGACGGCAGTCCAGCGGAATGCATCGGAAATCACCCCGGCCCCGTTGGAGCCGGAATAAGCGAATGCGGTCGCAAACAGTAATGCTGGAATGGCGCGCAGCGCATAACGGTCGAACCGGGCGATATCCGGCCGGGGCAGCCCGGCATCCAGCGCGGCGATGGTTTCCGCCATGCGCCGCTGGTGTTCCTGCCACAGCGCGCGGGCAAACGGCGTTTCGAAGGCCGGTTCGTCGTCCTGCACGGCGACCGGCTGATGCGGTAGACCGTTACGTTCTTCGAGCAACCTGTCAGCTTCCTGCGCATCCGGCCAACGCAGCCTTGTAAACGGCAACAGGGAGGAAACGAAGGCAAAGGTGAGGGCAAAGACCAGAAGCAGCCGCAGGAAATCCGGCAGCTGCCGGAAGACACCGAACCATGCGAGTGAAACGAAAATCGCGACAATGCCCAGCACAGGGAGGAACAGCGGCAGCAGACGTTCGGCGAACAGGACGAGACGCGCCAGCAGTCGTTTGACCGCGACGCGACGCGCCAGCACCGGATCGGTGCGGAACGCGCCTTTTCGCGTACTGCCCGGCTGAGGAAGGCTCATCCGTCGGGTCTCCGTTTCATCCACTGGTCGAAGCGCGCCGCGCGGCCGAGCGCCATCATTTGCTAAAGGATAGCACCCTTTGTGGCGAAGACGAGGACACCGGCACAATCATGACCGCTTTTTTGGGGCAGTCGCCGAAAAGTGAACGGCGATCAGGCAAGCCAGTCCGGCACGGAATCGAGCGCAATCAGTTCTTCATAGCTGGTGCGGGGACGAATTACATGGAACTTGTCACCATTCACCAGCACCTCGGGAACGAGCAGACGGCTGTTGTAGGTCCCTGCCTGCACCGCGCCATAGGCGCCTGCCGAACCGACCGCGAGAAGATCGCCCGGCTTCGGCATAGCCATCTCGCGATCGAGCGCCAGATAATCACCCGTCTCGCAGACGGGGCCGACCACATCGGCCTTGATGCGTGGCGCGCTGGCAGCCGAGATCACCACGGGGCGAATCTCGTGATAGGCTTCATAGAGCGTCGGCCGGATGAGATCGTTCATCGCCGCATCGATGATCACGAAGGTCTTGTCGCCGCCATCCTTCACGAACACGACCTCGGTGACCAGAATGCCGGCATTGCCGACGATCAGGCGCCCCGGTTCGGTGACGATCCGGCAGTTGAGGCCGGCGAGCTGTTCCTTGACGATATGGGCGTAGGCACCCGGCTCCGGCGGAGGATTGTTGTCGTCGCGATAGGGAATGCCGAGACCGCCACCGACATCGACATGGTCGATCGCATGCCCGTCGCCACGCAGGGTTTCGACCAACTCCCGCAGGAGCCGGAACGCATCCTCGAACGGCTGCAGTTCGGTGATCTGGCTACCGATATGCATGTCGATGCCGGTCACCTTGATCGACGGTAGGCTGGCAGCCCTCCGATAGACCGCACGGGCGCGCTCATAGGAAATGCCGAACTTGTTTTCCTTCTTGCCCGTCGAGATCTTCGCATGGGTGCGCGCATCGACATCCGGATTGATACGGAACGAGACATGCGCCTGCTTGCCTGCCTTGGCGGCGCGCACGGCAAGAACCTCGAGTTCCGGTTCCGATTCGATGTTGAAGCAGTAGATGCCGGCCTCAAGAGCCAGATCCATTTCGGAGACGGTTTTGCCGACGCCCGAGAACATGATGCGGCTGGCCGGAACGCCAGCGGCGAGTGCGCGCCGCAGTTCACCTTCGGACACGACATCGACGCCGGCGCCGAGCCGGGCCAGCGTCTTCAACACGGCCTGGTTGGAATTGGCCTTCATCGCATAGCAGACCATCGCGTCCACGCCGTCAAAGGCCTTGGAGAACACCTTGTAATGCCGTTCCAGCGTTGCCGTGGAATAGCAGTAGAACGGCGTTCCAACGGCACGGGCGATTTCAGGTACGGAAACGCCCTCGGCATAGAGGACACCATCGCGATAGTCGAAGTGGTTCACGGGCAGGGCCTGTCAAAGAAGAGGATCGAGGATGAACGGATCGTCCGGCTTTACCGGGGCAGCCTTCGGCTTGCCGCCGGTCGTGCGCACGTTTTGCTGGTCAGCCGGCATGCTTGGCGGATCGAGATCAGCCTTGCGGCCGCAGCCGGAAAGCACGAGAGCCGCCGTTGCAAACAGGCCTGCCGCGACTATTGAGCGTCGAAACGTTTTCACCATCATCCTATCCACCGGAACATCTTCCCATAGCCTGTAGCGAAAATCTCAGCGCTTGTGCACCCTTAATCTCGTGACCGGCCAGCAAACGAACGTGATCAGTTGCAGGCGCGCCACCAGGCGATCTGCTTCTTCACTTCGGAAGGCGCCGTGCCGCCATAGCTCTTGCGGCTGGCAACGGAGGCCTCGACCGTCAGGACGTCGAAGATGCCGGCAGTGATCGCCGGATTGATCGACCGCAGATCCTCAAGCGAAAGCTCCGCGAGATCGCAACCCTTCTCTTCGGCGAGCGCCACCGCACGACCGGTGACATGATGGGCCTCGCGGAAGGGAAGACCGGCCTCGCGCACCAGCCAGTCGGCGAGGTCGGTCGCGGTCGAGTAACCGGAACCGGCAGCCGCCTTCATCCGGTCAGTGCGCACCGTCAGGTCGCGGATCATGCCGGTCATCGCGGCAATCGCCAGCTCGAGGCTTTCGGCAGCATCGAAGACCTGTTCCTTGTCTTCCTGCATGTCCTTCGAATAGGCGAGCGGCAGGCCCTTCATCACAGTCAGGAGCGCGATCAGCGATCCGTTGATACGGCCGGTCTTGGCGCGCACCAGTTCGGCCGCATCCGGGTTCTTCTTCTGCGGCATGATCGAGGAACCGGTGGAGAAGGCATCGGACAAGCGAACGAAACCGAATTGCGGCGTCGACCAGATGACGATCTCCTCGGCAAGCCGCGACAGATGGGTGGCGCAGATCGAGGCAATCGACAGGAATTCCAGGGCGAAATCGCGGTCCGATACGGTGTCGATCGAGTTGCGGGTCGGCTCGCGGAAACCGAGGGCCTTTGCCGTCATGTGGCGGTCGATGGCAAAGCCGGTGCCGGCAAGGGCCGCAGCCCCGATCGGGCTTTCATCCAGATGCTCGATGGCGTGGCGCACGCGCTGCCGGTCGCGGCCAAACATCTCGACATAGGCCATGCAATGGTGGCCGAATGTCACCGGCTGTGCCGTCTGCAGATGGGTGAAACCGGGCATGACGGTATCAGCATGCTCTTCGGCACGGTCGAGGAAAGCGGCGATAAGGGAGGTCAGCGAAACCTCGATCTTCTGCAATTCTTCCTTCACCCAGAGGCGGAAATCGAGCGCCACCTGATCGTTGCGCGAACGCGCCGTGTGCAGCCGGCCGGCGGCCGCGCCGATGAGTTCGGCAAGGCGAGCCTCGACGTTCATGTGAATGTCCTCGAGCTTGCGCGAGAACACGAACTGACCGGATTCGATCTCTGACAGGATCGTGTTCAGGCCGTGAACGATCTTGTCTTTGTCGTCGGCAGAAATGATGCCTTGATGGGCGAGCATCGTCGCATGCGCGATAGAGCCGCGGATATCCTGGGCATAAAGCTTCTTGTCGAAACCGATGGAGGCATTTATCTCCTCCATGATGGCCGCAGGTCCGGAAGCGAAGCGTCCACCCCACATCTGGTTGGAGGATTTCGTGTTCTTGGTGTCCTCGGCCATGCGATGCCCATCCTGGAGACTGCAATGACAGAAAAAAGACCGCTGGGACTTCCTTCCGCCAAGCTGGTTGCGATTGCGGCGGTCGCCGGCATAATCGCCGGCGCGGCAGCGGTATACGTGAAGCAGACCATGTCTGGCAATGGCGAGGTAACCGCTGAAACCGCGCAATGTCAGGGCGCAGTCCAGAAAGCCGAAACCCTGAAACCGTTCACGACCGGGCAGGTCGCCGCGATGGTGGCCGCCACCAGCCCCCGGACGATCACCGGCCTCTCCTTCAAGGATGCATCGGACAAGGACATGACGCTCGCCGATTTTTCCGGCAAGATCGTCCTCCTCAATCTCTGGGCCACCTGGTGCGTGCCCTGCCGCGAGGAAATGCCGGCGCTCGACGCGCTGCAGAAGGCAGAGGGCAGCGACAGGTTCCAGGTGCTCGCGATCAACATCGACACCGGCAATGCCGACAAGCCGAAGGCCTTCCTCGACGAGATCGGCGTGAATGCGCTCGGCCTCTACCGCGACGCCAGCATGGGCGTCTTCAACGTGATGAAGAAGGAAGGGCTGGCATTCGGCCTGCCCGTTACCCTGCTGATCGACGAGAAGGGCTGCCTGCTCGGCTCGATGAACGGCCCGGCCGCCTGGGATAGCGAGGATGCAGCCAAGCTGGTGCGCGCCGCAACCGGCACCTGAACGTCTTGAATTGATCCAAAGGGATCAATCGCGCCATAGAGCGCTGTTCGATCTTATTGGATCAGATCGGCACTCTAAGCCCTTTTGTTTGAAGCATAATCTTATCGGTCCTCGTTTCACTCCGGTCGGATTATGCTCTAAGCCCGTCAGGACGACGAGGCTCCCTTGAGCTCGGCAATCCGCTTGCGTGCCGTCTGCGGCAGCGGCACATGCGGATTGTCCCGCGCCGTTTCGACCAGAAGCGCATCGCTCGCGCTTTCGAGCTGTCCGGTCAGCGTTTCGAAGAAGGTATCGGGATCGAGGCCCGGCTGGATAGCCGGCAGAATCTGAACCTTGAAGTGACCGGGATAGCGATTTGTCGTGGTGCGCGGCCAGAACAGACCCGGATGCATGACGACCGGCACCACGGGAACCTGCAGGTCGCGGTAAATGCGGGCAATGCCATACTTGTAGTGCGGCACGGCACCGGGCGGGCGGCGGGTGCCTTCCGGATAGATGATCAACTGACGACCGCTTCGCATTTCCTCTTTGGTGCGCTCCATGACCGCGGCCATCACCCTGCCCCGCGCCCCGCGGTTGACCGGGATCATCCGTTGCTTCATCGCATACCAGCCGAACAGCGGGATCCACATCAGTTCGCGCTTGAGAATATAGACCGGATCGTCCAGCCGAGGCAGCAGCGCATAGGTATCCCAGAAGGACTGGTGTTTCGGCGCAAGGATGTAACTACCCTTGGGAATATTCTCGAGCCCTTCGATTTCGAAGGTCGTCCCGACGATCTTCTCCATCAGCCAGTGGCACGAACGCGCCCAGTTCTTCGGAATGAAATAAGCCTTCTTGCGCGGCAACAGGAAGTAGATCGGTGACAGCACGATCATCCACAGGATGAGGTTGGCATAGAAAAGCGTGTTGAAGAGTATGGAGCGCAAGGTGATCATGGAAACTATCCGTGGGCGGGCCGAGAAGTCCCTATCGCAAAACGCCGGAAAGCAAAAGCCGAAGGCGCAGCTTTCCCGAATGATCATTCCACCTTGGCAAGATGACTCTTGGAACGCAGTCCCTCGCCGACACCCCAGCCGATGATGCCGCGGGCATAGGCGACGAGCGTCTTGCCATATTCGGAAAGCAGTGTCCTCAAGAGATTGGGTTCGGCATACCAGGCGGTCGTCTTCAGGTCGGAAATGACCACCGGATAGGGAATGAAGGTGGTCGACGGGTCGATGCGGCGCAGTTCCATCAGGCTGCGCGGCATGTGGTAATTGCTGGTGACGACAAGAACCGAGGAATAGCCGCGGTCGTGGATCCAGCGCGAGGTCTCGTTGGCATTGCCGATGGTGTCCATCGCCTCATAGCCGACATCGACACAGCATTCGAAGAGATCCGGAGAGCTTTGTGTTACCTTGCGGATCTGCGCCGGGGTGGTCGTCGGATGCACTCCGGAAATCAGCAGCCGCCGCCCCATACCCTTGCGAAGCAGTTCGATTGCCTGATCGATTCGCTGGTACCCGCCCGTCAGCACGACGATGGCATCCGCCTTGGCGTCGAGTGGCGGCGTGAACGTGGTCACGGCATCGGCAAAACGGAGGAAACCCGCAAGCACCAGCGCTGAGGCGAAGATCAGCACCAGCCCCCCATAATGGAGAAAACGGCGCAAACGCCCATGGCGCGCGAGAACGCCGCCCGCCGGGCGCAGCGACAACTCCTCCCTGGACGCTTTCTTCCGTATCATTCGGTCCATCGACATGGTTCGTGAATAGCGCGCTTTTCACATACGGAACAGGCGGCTTTGTGGCAATTCAACAGGCTTTGGACGCAAGCGCTCAATCCTTGAGCAGGCCGTCCGTACGCGCCGGATCCGATCTCACAAGATCGATTTCATAGATTGTACGCATGACGGTTATGCGGGCCGTGACCGTCGTCAGGAGCGCAATCACGATCATCGTGGCGAAAATCCCGAGATAACCGAGATAGCCGATCGAGAAGGTGCCGAACAGGGCCGTCGCCTGATCGCTTTCCGGCGTGGCAAGCGAGCGGCTCTGCCAGAAGCCGGCCGCGGCAAAAAGACCGGCAGCCAGAATGCCCCCGGCCGCGGCCCCCTTGAGGCTGATCTTGAGGAAATGCTTCTGGAACTCCTGAGCGACGAACGAGCCTTCCGCTCCGACGAAATGCAGGACCTCGATGATATGCCTGTTTCCCGAAAGCGCGCCACGGGTGGCGAAAACGACCGTCAGAACCATGGCCGTGAAGACGAGAACGAGAATGGCGGAACCGATCAGCACCGTCGTGCGCGCCATCTGCACCAGCCTGTCGACCCAGGTACGGTGATCGTCGAGAAAGGCCTGCGGCACTTCGGCCTTCAGGAGATCGCGCATGGCGGCGAAATCCGGCGGATGGGTCTCGTCGATGGTGATGATGATGAGGCGGGGAACCGGCAGCTCGTTGATGTCGAGACCGGTGCCGAGCCAGGGCTCGAGAAGCCGCGCGGTTGCAGCGTCGTCCATGATCCGGCCGTCCTTCGTGCCAACGAAGGTCAGCGCCAGATCGCGCGCCTTGTTAAGCGCCTTCTCCATGTCCAGATTATCGTCCGGCTTGATCTGGATTGTGATTTCCCGCGAGATCTGGCTTTGCCAGCCGGCGGCCGTCGCCCTGACCATGCTGACCGCACCGAGTGTCAGGCAGGCGAGGAAGGCCATGATCGCAATGACCACCATCAACGCATTGCCCTGAATGTTCGAGGGCGGCAGGATGGGTCCGGTCGGTCTCACGCTCATCTCGATGCGGCGCGGGTTCTTGTCGGATTTATTCCGGCGGGCGGGCTGGTCGATGTTACTCATAGATGTCGAGCCGCCCGTCCGTGAGGATCATCCGCCGCGCATCCACCTGATCCATCAGCGCCAGATCATGGGTCGCGATCACCACCGCCGTGCCGAGACGGTTGAGCTCGAGGAAGAGGCTGAGCAGCCGGCGCGCCATCGGCGGATCGACATTACCCGTCGGTTCGTCGGCAAGCAGGATTTCCGGCCGGTCGATAAGCGCCCGTGCGATCGCCACGCGCTGTTTCTCTCCGCCGGAAAGAACCGGCGGCAGCACGTTGATGCGCTCGCCGAGACCAACCCATTTCAACAGTTCCAGCACATCCTTGCGGTAGCTGTTCTCGTCCTTGCCCCGCACGCGCAACGGCAGCGCCACGTTCTCGTAGGTCGTCAGATGGTCGAGAAGCTGGAAATCCTGGAACACGATGCCCACCCGTCGGCGCAGCATCGGCAATTCGTTACGAGGGATGCGGGTGATATCCCGGCCGAAGCTGCGGATCAGTCCGCGCGTCGGCTGAAGCGACATGAAAAGCAGGCGCAAAAGGGTCGTCTTGCCCGCGCCGGAAGGACCGGTAAGGAACTGGAACGAACGCTTCGGAATATCGAAGGTCAGGTCTCGGAGGATCTCCGGTCCCATTCCATAACGCAAACCGACATTTTCGAAATGGATCAAGCGACGGGCCCAGTCTGACGGATCTAAAGACCGGCCACATGTTAACACCACACGTTAACGGCCGGTAAACACGGGTCAAAGAACGGCGCTTTCCGCCGGATCTTTTCGAAGCATTAACCATTTAAATTTACGACTGGGGATGAATTGTTTCAATGCCCCAGTTTTGTCCGCCCCCAGACGCTTTGAGGAGAGGCGCTTCGCAGAACGGGTCGTTCAAGGAAAGGCTTCGGCCCATGAGCGCAGCAAGGTCCAGACGAGAGCCCGCCGAGCCGGTGATCGATCTCCTGCCGCCCGACCGCCGCCGTCCCCCGCACGCCTGGCCCATCCATGTCAACGAAGACATCGTAGACGCGCATTTCGTCACCGTGCGCGAAGCCCGGCGGTCGCCGCAGGACGCGGGCGGCCGTACCGACGCCCGTAAGCCTCGCAACCGCTTCGCTTCGCAGCCCTCCGCCAATCGCTGGACCGACACACTGGCCGCGCCGCTGCGTTCGGGCGAGCAGGCGCTGCAACGGCTTTCCGAAAAAACCTTCGCCGTTCTGGTGTCGGCATCCTTCGCCATGATCTTTGCCGCAGCAAGCGTCTATGCCGGCGTCGCGGCACAGGAAGCCGCACCGCTGCCGGCCTCCGGCCCCCTCGACATCACCCATGTCAGCCTGACGCCGCAGGATGCCAACGGCATGCGCGTGCTGCTCGTCAACGCCATCGTCGAAAACCGCAGCCAGGGCCGCACCTCCCTGCCGAAGCTGCGCGCGGATCTGGTGTCCGGCGGCCAGGTGATCGCCAGCACCTACATCGACAGCCCCGTAGACGAACTGGACGCGGGTCACAGCCGCGGAATCTCGGCACGGTTGCAGCATCCCGGTGGAAAATTGCCGGAATTGCGGCTTTCCTTCGAAGAAGCGGATGCCTCGCGCTCCTGACTGTGCTATCCGCCATCCTTCCCGCGGCCGCCCGTCAGCATAAGGCCGCTGTGCTGAAGGAGCCGTATTCATGCCTGTCGTCCGCGGAAAGAACATCGAGCCGCTTTACACCGCCGCGCAGATCGCCGAGCGCAACCATGTGTTGGCTGCCGAGATCGCCAGCGGTCCCTGTGACGACCTGCTGGTCATTTCCGTCCTCAAGGGCTCTTTCATTTTCGCAGCCGACCTGATCCGCGCCCTGCATGACGTGGGCCTTGCCCCCGAAGTCGAATTCATCACGCTGTCCAGCTACGGCACCGGCACGGTGTCCCAGGGCGTGAAGATCATCAAGGATATCGACAGCGATGTCAGCGGTCGTAACGTCCTCCTGATCGACGACATTCTCGAATCCGGCCGCACGCTGCTTTTCGCGAAGAACCTGATGTACGAACGCGGCGCGAAAAGCGTCACGATCGTCGTGCTGCTCGACAAGAAGGTCAAGCGCAAGGAAGTCTTCGAAGCCGATTACGTGGGCTTCGAATGCCCCGACTATTTCGTCGTCGGCTACGGCATGGATGTCGCCTATGCCTTCCGCGAACTGCCCTTCGTCGGCGTCGTCACCGGCGACGCGTGAAGCCTCGGCATGAGGCCAACTCTTGCCGGCGAACGAAGAGCACTTGTTAACCATCGGCGAGAGCGCTGCCCCTGGTGTTTACCGATCGAAAAGGAAAGCATGGTGATTTGCCTCCCGGGGGCACACAGACAAGACGGGAGCGCAAGTTCGTTCATGGCTAGAATTCTGATTACCGAAGATGAAGATTCGCTGCGGTCCTTCGTGGCCCGTGCGCTGCGTCTCGACGGCCACGAAACCTATGAAGCTGCCGATGGCGCCGAGGGCCTGGAGCGGCTCTCGGAAAGCTCCTTCGACCTGCTGCTTTCGGATATCCGCATGCCCGTCATGGACGGCATCGAACTGGCGCACCGCGCCGCCTCTTCCTTCCCAGACATGAAGATCCTGCTGATGACCGGCTATGCCGAGCAGCGCGAACGCGCCGACGACCTCGCAGCGAAGATCGTCGATGTCGTATCCAAGCCCTTCGCCCTGCCGGATATTCGCGAGGCCGTCGCCCGCGCCCTGGCAAGCTGACACAAGTCTAAAGCGCCTCTTCGACCCCGACGCCTTCAAGCTTTGCAATTTCCGCGACGACCGACTCGAGCCAGTGGTCGCGGATACCCATTTCCCGGAGATGGGCGACCGTATTGGCGACATAGACGGGGTTGGGGCCGGACTGTCCGACAGCTGCATTGACGATCCGCGCCGCCTCACTGACCGTAACCGCGCCGCCATACTGGGCATGCGCACGGTCGACGACATAGGCCACAGCCTTCACGATCCGTCCATCGTCCAGTTTCAACGGCAGAAAACGCTCAAGATAGACGTGCGTGACAAGCTCGCGCTCCCTGAGATATTCGAGCGTCTCCTCCTGATCGGCGTCAGGGACCTTGAAGGCGACCCCTCTGCACGAGCCGCCCCGATCAAGACCGAGCACCAGCCCGGGACGCTCTTCCGTCCCGCGATGCACCCATGACCTGACGCAAAGCGAGCGGCGATACCCCATCAGCCGCGCCTGAATCCGCTCTTCAAAGGGAAAGCCCGGATTCCACATCAACGATCCGTAGCCAAACACCCAAAATTCGTCCATATCGCAAGTCATTCCCGTTTGCCGAATAACCATTTTACGATCGGAGCGCCGGATGGCAACGAACAAGCCCGAGACAAGTGCCGTCAGTCGCAAGATTATGCGCCTGGGCATTCTCATCATAGTCGGCATCGCCGTCTATACAGGTGCGTGGTTCTATGCAGCCAATTCACTCCAGAAGAGCCTTCTTACGTTCTTTGGCGGCGAAAATCCGGCAGAGGTGGATATCAGTTGCGATGACACTTCCGTACGCGGCTTCCCGTTCAGGATAGGCCTGTTCTGCTCCAAGATTGGACTCGACGACCGTTTCCATGGTGTTTCCGCATCATTCGGCGCACTGCGTTCGGCCGCCCAGATCTATGCGCCCGGCCACGTGATCTGGGAACTCGACGGCCCCGGCGAGGTACGCTCAGCGCTAGGCTTTTCCGCAGCACTGCAGTGGCAGGCACTCAGATCGAGCGTCAACTCCGGCCTTTCCGGCGTAGACCGCACATCGCTGGAAGCAAAGGGCTCCAAGGCGACTGTGACAGTAATGACCACGGGCCAGACCTTCGATACCGCCTCGGAACATCTGGAAGCCCATGCCCGCCGCAACGGCGACGATCTCGATATCGCCCTTCTCATTCGCAACGGCACTTTCTCACTGCCGGGCGGAACGCCGCCTATCCCACCGGTTTCGACGACCTTGGACATGACCCTTGCCGGCAAGGCCAAATATCTGGACATGCAAGGAGACCGTGGTGAAGGCCTTTACGGCAGCAGCGGAGAAATCCGCCGCATCGCTATCGACCTCGGCGAAGGACGGATCCTCTCCGCAAACGGACCGTTCTCCATCGGCATCGACGGTCTGATTTCCGGCAAGCTGCGCCTTGATCTCGAGGGCATCGACGGGTGGCGAAATACCCTTGTCGCAGCTTTTCCCGATGACGCCGACACCATCAAGAGCGGCGCGAAGATCCTCAAGGCACTCTTCTCCGGCCAGCAGAACGGCGGCGTCGATCTGAAAATCCAAAACGGCGTCGTCATCCTCGGCGGCTTCATCCCGATCGGCGTACTACCGCCGATCTAGAGCAATTCCAGCAAAAGTGGGAACCGGTTTTGCGTCCGGAATTGCGGGGAAACAAAGAGATAGAACATGTCGCGATCTTTCAGATCCGCCCGCCGGCAAGCTCCTGAAGATCAGGCCTTCTTGTCGAGAGCGTGGCGACCGAAATCCGGTACGTCGACGTCCTGACCAGCCTCGATGATCGAGCGGCGAACCGCGCGCGTGCGCGTGAAGAGTTCGAACAGCTTGTCGCCCTCGCCCCAGCGGATCGCGCGCTGCAGATAGGCAAGATCCTCCGAAAAACGCGACAGCATTTCAAGGATCGCATCCTTGTTATGCAGGCAAACGTCGCGCCACATGGTTGGATCGGAAGCGGCAAGACGGGTGAAGTCGCGGAAACCCGAAGCCGAGTATTTGATGACTTCCGATTCCGTCACCGTTTCAAGATCATCGGCGGTGCCGACGATGTTGTAGGCGATGATGTGCGGCAGGTGGGAAACGATCGCCAGCACCTTGTCGTGGTGCTGTGGGTCCATTTCGTCTACCCGGGAGCCGAGCGCTTCCCAGAAAGCCTTGAGCCGCGACAGTGCCTCGGCATCCGTGTCCGGCATGGGCGTGAAGATGCACCAACGCCCCCTGAAGAGGCCGATGAACCCGGCATCGGGACCGGATTTTTCCGTTCCGGCCAGCGGATGGCCCGGAATGAAATGTACGTTCTCCGGCATATGCGGCGCCATCTGCGCGATGACGGAAGCCTTGGTGGAGCCGACATCGGTGACGATGGCGCCCGGTTTCAGGTGCGGCGCAATCTGTTTTGCCACCGCCTCGGAAGCGCCGACCGGCACCGAAACGATCACGAAGTCGGCGCCCTCGACGGCTTCCGCCGCCGACAATGTGTAGGACGTTCCGAGCCCGAGTTCCTCGGCGCGCTTCAGAGTATCGGCGCTGCGCGTCGAGACAACCACCTCGCGGGCCAACCCGAGCTCCTTGACATCACGGGCAATCGACGAGCCGATAAGGCCGATGCCGATGAGCGCGATACGGTCAAACATGGTTTCCGGCATCAGGCGCGACCCATGAATTCGGTGAGCGCTTCGATAACGCCGATATTGGCCTCTGCACTGCCGATCGTCATGCGCAGCGAATTGGCAAAGCCGTAACCGCGCACCGCCCGCAGGATGTAACCGCGGCTGGTGAGGAACGCATCGGCTTCCTCAGCGCGCTTGCCATCGGCATCTGGGAAATGCATGAGCACGAAGTTGGCGACGGAAGGCGTTACCCTGATACCGAGCGCGGTCAGCGCCTCGGTAACCTTTTCGATCCAGACAAGGTTGTGCTCAACAGCCTTGCCGACGAATTCCTGGTCGCGGATCGCGGCAGCACCCGCAGCGATTGCCGGAGCGTTGAGGTTGAATGGGCCGCGCACGCGATTGAGCGCATCGAGGATCTCGGTCGGTCCATAGGCCCAGCCGACGCGCAGCGCGGCAAGCCCATAGACCTTGGAGAAGGTGCGCGTCATGACGACGTTGCGGTTGCCCGACACCAGCTCGACACCGGCTTCGTAATCATTGCGGCGGACATATTCGGCATAGGCGGAATCGAGCACGAGAATGACATTGCCCGGCAGCCCGGCATGCAGACGGCGGATTTCGCTTGCCGGCACGTATGTGCCCGTCGGGTTGCCCGGATTGGCGAGGAAGACGATCTTCGTCTTCTCTGTAAGGGCAGCGAGGATCGCGTCGACGTCAACAGTGAAATCCTTTTCCTTCACCACGACAGGGGTGGCGCCCGCAGCCTTGATCTGGATCTTGTAGACCAGAAAGCCATGCTCGGTGATGATGCCTTCGTCGCCCGCACCGAGATAGACGTGGCAGAGCAGGCCCAGAAGTTCATCGGAACCGTTGCCGCACAGGATGTTGTGCACGTTGAGGCCATGGACGTCGGCAATCGCTTCGCGAAGCGCCATCGCCTGTCCGTCGGGATACATTTCGAGATGCCCGGCGCTCTGCTGGAAGGCACCGATCGCCTTGGGGCTGGGCCCAAGTGGCGACTCGTTGGAGGACAGCTTGAAGACCCGGGCGACACCCGGCGCATGCTCCTTGCCCGGCACATAGGCGGCAATGTCGAGAATACCCGGACGCGGAGTAGGCTTCACTTCGATGTTCATCAAACTGGCTTTCTGTCTCGAAAAATCCGGGCAAGCGCCCGGCCCTGTTGGCGAATGCCAATAAAGCGGAACGCCGGATTTGTCGAGACTTCAGGCAGAAGACCCGGGAGGCGTCAACGCTTCGCAGACTGCCGGGTGGTGGGGATGCCTTGCGGTGCGATGACCGGAACGAAAACGCGGCGGGAAGCGCGCACCGCAACCGGCAGCCCCTGATAAAGCCGCTTCTGCGCCTCGACGACGATGACGCCGGAAAAGGCGGGCCACAGCATGCGCCCGATCCGCTCGAACCCACTCCTGAGTCTCAGCACCGCGCGGATCTTCGATGGCGGGAAGAACAGGGCCTCGGCGCTTGCGCCCGGCGTGAAATTGGTTTCCCTGAGCAGCGTGGTCAGCTGCCCGCGCGAATAAGGGCGCCCCGAGCCGAACGGCGTGTGTTCCATCCGCGCCCAGACTCCGCGACGGTTCGGCACCACGATCACCAGCCGGCCGCCCGGCGCAAGAATGCGCCAGATTTCCTTCAGCGTTTCCCGCGGGTTTTCAGTAAATTCCAGCGAATGCACCATCAGGACCCGGTCGATAGAGGCATCCGGCAGCGGTATCTCTTCCTCGAACACAAGCGCCGTCGCGGAAGGTTCTCCAACCGGCCAGTTCACCGCCCCTTGCCCTGCGGGCATGAAGGCGAAGGTGCGCTCGGTATCGGCCCGAAAGCGATCGAGAAAGGGAACGGCATAGCCGAGGCCAACCAGACGCTCGTCCGGCATCCGCGCCCAGAGCGAGGCAAGCGCCATGGCAATCGAGTGCTCCGCCACGCGCCCCAGCATGGAATGATAGAACTGACGGAGATCGACGATATCGACGTGCATGCTTCATTGATAGCAGGCGGCGATTGGACTTCAAGACCGAACACGCTACATTCCGGCGAACCATCTGGAAGGGACTGCGGTCTGATGAAACCCCTCGAAATCGAAGTCTTTCTTTGCCGAAGCGATAATTTCGGCGTTCTCATCCATTGCGAGGAATCCGGCGTCACCGCCTCGATCGACGCGCCGGAACTGGCGCCGATCCTTGCCGCGGCAAAGCGGCGCGGCTGGTCGATCACTCACATCCTCACCACACATCATCATGGCGACCACGTCGAGGCGAACCTGGCTCTGAAGGAGCATTTCGGTTGCGAGATCATCGGCCCCCGCAACGAAGCCGTTGCGATTCCGGGGCTGGACCGGGCTGTCGGGGATGGCGACAGCTTCAATTTCGGCGCGAGACCAGTCCGCGTGATCGAGACGCCCGGTCACACCGCCGGGCACATCTGTTTCCATTTTCCCGACAGCAAGATCCTGTTTTCCGCCGATACGCTGTTTGCGCTCGGTTGCGGGCGTCTCTTCGAACGGCCGGCATACGACATGTGGCATTCACTGCAGAAACTCGCCGCCCTGCCCGACGAAACCGCCGTCTATTTCGGCCATGAATATACGCTCTCCAACGCGCGTTTCGCCCTGACCATCGACCCGGACAATGCGAGACTGGTAAGCCGCGCCGCGGAAATCGAAGAGAAACGCCAGAAAGGCGAATTCACCATTCCGACGACAATCGGACTGGAGAAGGAGACCAACCCGTTCCTCAGGGCAGCCGACCCCGCCATCCGCCGCAACCTGCTGATGGAAGGACGCACCAACGAGGAAGTCTTTGCCGAGATCCGCACGCGCAAGGATCATTTCTGATGCAGGCGGAAGAGATCATCGAGACGCTCGGCATGCAGCGGCATCCGGAGGGCGGCTGGTTCGTCGAGACCTACCGCGACCCGGCAGGTGCTCCGCGCGGCCACTCGACCGCCATCTACTATCTGCTTGAGGCGGGAGAACGATCCCATTGGCACCGGGTCAGGGACGCGGTCGAGATCTGGCACTATTACGCCGGGGCACCGCTGGCGCTCCACTCTTCCCCGGATGGCGATGCGGTCGAAACCATCGTGCTCGGCCCGGACCTCGCCAAGGGTGAAAGGCCGCAGGCCATCATTCCCGCCGGAGGCTGGCAAGCCGCCGAAAGTCTCGGCGACTTCACGCTTGTCGGCTGCACCGTGGCACCCGGCTTCGAATACTCGTCGTTCGAGATGGCTCCGCCGGACTGGAAACCGGCAGGCGCCTGATTGGCTAAAGCATTTCCAGCAAAAGTGTGCCGCGATTTTGCGTCCGGAAATGCGTAAAATCTAAAGGCTTACGAGCGAAAGCGTCAGGATGCACTGGGCGAAGAAATAGAAAACCCACACCGCATAGCTTGCAATCTTCTTCTGCCCTTCATCTTTCAGCAGGAAGCTTTCGAGCGCGATCAGGGCATCCGAAATCAGGAAGGCTGCCGCTCCGATAAAGACGAGGGGCGAAGGCATCGTCAGCGACATCAGCCCCATCACCAGCATGGCGGCGATATAGGAAGCGATGGCAGGCGCCAGCGGCCCGGTCGGCTTCCACAGGATACGCAGCAGGATGGCACTGAAAACGAAAAGCGCCACAGCCGCCAGCCAGCGCCACGGCCCGGCCATCAGAATGTCGAGATCGCCGTAGAGGTAGAAGATCGCGGCATAGATCAGCAGCACGGTCAGGAAGACCTGGAGACCGAGCTTGAACGCAAGCTCGCCACTGCGGGAGATCAGCGCGTCGCCGACAGCGCTCAAGCCCAGCGCCACGACAACCAGCCACCACGCGCCGGAAAGCGCGGCGAAAACGCAAAGAAGAATAATCGGCAATGTCTTCGCCACCGTCCGGAAATGACTTTCCGGGCGCGGCAATATCGCGAAATAGGCAAGGCCCAGCAGCACGGCGAGATAGAATATCGTCATGCCGCTACTTTGGCATGCGCCGCGAAACCGTCAAGCCTCCACTTTTTCCGTAGATTGCCGACGGCGGATCATGTCCCGGGCAGCGAGCATGGCGCCACCCGTGATCAAAAGGCAGGCAAGGCCGATCCTCAAGCTCGGCTCGGCAAAACCGAAGAGCGTGAGGATCAGGGTGGAGAGCAGCGGCGCAGCGTAGGACGAGGCTCCAAGGATCTGGATATCGCCGTTCTTCACGCCGTAATCCCAGGCATAGAAGGCAAGGCCGACGGGAAAGATACCGAGCCCGACAACGGCGACCCATTGCGAAGCCGATTCCGGCCAGACAGTCGTCTCCAGCCCCAGATGGCAAAGGAGCGAAAGGATCGAGGTCGCCAGGCAAAAGCCCGTCACGACATCCGTCGATGCCGCTTCGAAACGCCGCGTGATCAGCGAATAGGCCGACCATGTGAAGGCGCAGAGAAGGGCGGCGAAATATCCGAAACCATAAGCGGGATCGAAGGAAATGCCATTCTTGGCAACGATCAGCACCGTGCCGGAAAGCCCCGCCAGCGCGCCAAGGACATGATACCAGCGCAGCTTCTCACCCGGCAACAGAGCCGAGCCGACGACAATCAGCAGAGGCCAGAGATAGGCGATCAGTCCGGCCTCGACGGCCGGCGCATTCCTGAGCGCAGTAAAATAAAGGAAATGATAGCCGAACAGCCCGATCACGCCGGTAAGCCAGACCTTGGCGGGCTGCCGCAACTCACGGATACGCTCAGGCCGGAGAATAAAGCTGATGATGCCCGGCAGGCTGCCGATCGCAAAGGTGATCGCCGAAAGCTGGAAGGGCGGCATCTTGCCGGAAGCGGCCGTCAGCAGCGCCAGAAACGACCACATGAGAATGGCCGTGAACCCGATGAGAGTCGCTCTGATCTTCACCCTTATCCCCCGTTGCGGGACAAAGGATTTCCCGCATTCTCAGCCGTCGAATTTCACGGCAGTTACATACAGCGTTCCCATGCGCGTGGGTACGCGCGCGTAGACAGGAGCGTATACCTTCAGTTGCGCGGTCTTGGCAAACCAGATTTCCATACCGGTCACGCTACGCAGATATTCGATATCCTTGCGCCCCTTGCGGAAGCCGGACTTCGGAACATAGCGGACACTGCAGACGACGGCTTCGCCTTCCACATCGCCGGCGGTGAAGCTGCGCGTCCCCTTCGGCGTCATGACGATATCCATTCGGCTTTCGCCGTCATAGATCGGCAGCGTCCGGGGGCAGACGGCCTCGCCATCGGGAACGATCAGCCCGGAGATCGGGTCGAGCACGGATTTCAGATCGGCGTCGGTCACGGGGATCCAGCTCGCCGACCGCGGCTTCGGCGGCGGATCGACGGTGGACTTCGTCACATTGCCGTTATCGTAGCTGACGTCGTAGATACTCGTCTTCTTGCCGGCTTGATAGACCAGCCGATAGTGCTGTGCCCGCATGCGCTGGCCGCTCAACTGACCGGAAACAGTGCTTTCGCCCGATATCCTGGAAATGATGTCTACGAGGCCATAGGAGCGGAAATTGGCGGAAATCTTGTAGTTCTGATCGCTAACCTCGGTCAGAAACGATGCCTTGGCAATCGGCAGCGCACCCAGCGAGACGCTGTAATCCGTGCGATAGCGAATGTCTTCCCCGACAGCGGAGGTGGCAAACGACACCGCAAGAGCAAATGCGAGGCTGGCGAAACGCAAGATTGGGACCCTCAAGTTCGAAAATGTCTGTTTCTGAAACTGTTTCTAGCTTCATCCTTGAACCGGACTGTGGCAAGAACATAGCGGAAATGGCCTGCCGATGAAGGAAAATCCAAGCTTTGGCTTGACGCGGCCCTCCAGTCTGACTATAGAACCGCAACTTTCCAATCAAGCGCCGTTGGAATGCTTGACCGGCCTTTGTCCGGAAACCTTGCAATGGCAAAGAAAAAAATAGGTGTACCATGTCCCGCAGTTGCGAATTGACCGGCAAGGGCGTCCAGTCGGGCAACAATGTGAGCCACGCGAACAACAAGACCAAGCGCAAGTTCCTGCCGAACCTGTGCGACGTCACGCTGATCTCGGATGCACTTGGCCAGCGTTACCGCCTGCGCGTTTCCGCTGCCGCTCTGCGCTCCGTTGAACATCGCGGTGGCCTCGATGCCTTCCTCCTGAAGGCCAGCGAGAACGAACTTTCGATGCGCGCGCGCCTTCTGCGTCGCCAGATCGTGAAGAAGACCGCAGAAGCTGCATAAGCTTCCGCTTTACATCGCTGTAAAGGTATGAAGGCTTGACCGGGTATCCGGCAGGCCTTTTCCTTTGTCCCTCCAACTGGTGGCATCACCCAGGATAAAAAAATGCAGATGACACGTGCTATTTTCGTTTATTCACTGCTGATGACAGCCGTCGTGGTCGCATCGAACATTCTCGTCCAGTATCCGCTCTCGGGCGAGCTAGCAGGCATCAATCTCGGCGATCTCCTGACCTATGGTGCCTTCACCTATCCGGTAGCCTTCCTGATCACCGACCTCACCAACCGCCAGTTCGGCCCCTCGACCGCCCGCAAGGTGGTGTTCATGGGCTTCGTGGTGGGCGTCGTGCTTTCCTTCGTCACCTCCCAGCCTCGCATCGCGATCGCATCCGGCTCCGCTTATCTGGCCGGCCAACTGCTCGACATCTCCGTCTTCAATCGCCTGCGCCGGCTCGACTGGTGGAAGGCGCCGCTGATCGGCTCGCTGATCGGCTCGGCCCTTGATACAGCGATCTTCTTCTCGCTGTCCTTTGCCCCGATCTTCGCAATGATCGGACCCAATGACGATTTCGCCATTGCATGGGCTCCGATCCTTGGCGTCTTCTCCACCGATGCTCCTCGCTGGATTTCATGGGCTCTGGGAGATCTCAGCGTCAAGATACTGGTCGGCCTCGTCATGCTCCTTCCCTATGGAGCACTGATGAGCGTTCTGAAGCCGACGGTTCCCGCCCGCTCGGCCTGATCTTTCAGTCGCTGAAAGAACTAGAGCATGTCGCGCAAAAGTGTGCAGCGGTTTTGCGGCAACGACATGCGATGAAACAAGGACTTAAAGCGCCACGTGC
>QFQX01000059.1 GCA_003248775.1 Shinella sp.
CTTCGGGCGGCTATGGAGAGCGGAACCGGATCACCGCAGGCGGATATTCTCGTGCGGCCGCAGGATGTGGTTCGGGATGCGGAGGGCATCGCCTGCACTGTGACGTCGGTTCTTTACGAGGGCGAGCGTTATGCCCTGCGTCTCGACATGCCGGATGGGCAGGCGCTGAGAGCCTATTCGCGGGAAGCGGCTTCTGTCGGTGATCGGTTGCCGGTTGCCATTCGTGCGGCGTGGCGGCTTTAGTGCGATAAGTGTACTTCCCTCATCCCTGTGCTTGTCACAGGGATCCAGCCGACGCGCGTCTGCGCGGCGGAGAGAGTCCTTTCAGCCCAAGGACTTGGGCTGACCGGATTCCTGTGACGAGCACAGGAATGAGGGAGGGTGAAGGACGTGGCCCTAGCTACTGGCGAGGCGGCGCGACACCAGCTAAGCTTCCCCTGCAGCAATAGGATTGATTCATGTCGCTTCGGCTTGCCACCTTCAATATCGAGAATCTCCTCACCCGTTTCGATTTCACCGGCTTTCGCAACCAGACGCGGCGCGACAGGGCGATCCAGCTTTTCGATATCAGGGACGAGGCGACTTATCAGGCGCTGGAAAGCGCGCGGATGGTGTCTTCCACCGACGATACGCGCCAGCTTTCGGCGCTCGCCATCGCCGATGCGGATGCCGATATTCTCTGCCTGCAGGAAGTGGACAACATGGCCGCGTTGCAGGCCTTTGAATATGGCTATCTCTACCGGATGGTCGGCAATGGCTACCTGCAGAAATATCTGGTCGAGGGTAATGACGGCCGCGGCATCGATGTCGCCGTCGTCATGCGCGAGGAGACGCGGGACGGTGACAGGATCGAGGTCGTCGACATCAAGAGCCATGCGGCGTTGACCTACCGCAATCTCGATCTCTTCAATCCGGAGCTGGCGGCGACCAACCAGATCGATGACAAAATCTTCAAACGGGATTGCCTGGAAATCGATCTGAGGATCGGCGGCAAGCCGCTGACGCTTTACGTCACGCATTTCAAATCCATGACCAATGCCCGCGATGCGGTCGACGCCCGGCTCGGCACCATGCCGATCCGCGAGGCGGAGGCGATGGCTGTTCGCCGTATCATTGAAAACCGCTGGGGTGTCGGCAATACCCGCAACAAGAATTTCGCGATCTGCGGCGATATGAACGACTATCAGGAACGTGTCGTGATTTCCGGCGACAGGCGCAGCGGTTACAGCTTCGCGCCCGTCGAGGAGGAGCGCAGCGCGCTCGATATTTTCACGGCCGATGGTTTCGTGGTCAATCCGATGATGCGCCGTGACGTCATGGATCGCTGGACGCTCTACCACTCACGCGGGCCGCAGGAGCAGCACCTGTGCCAGCTCGACTATATCTGGCTTTCGCCGCGCCTTGCGGAAACGAACGCCACGCATGTCCCCGAAATCATTCGCAATGGACAGCCATACCGCACGGTCTTCCCGCCGGGGCAGGCGGTGGAGCGTTACCCCCGCACCGGCTGGGACCGCCCGAAGGCTTCCGATCATTGCCCCGTGGTCATGACGCTGGATCTGATCTAGGCGGCGCATCACCGTCGCCGGCGGGTCACTCAGCCGTTCGCGGCCTTGGGGAAATAGGTTGCCCAGACCCGGTTGCGGCCCGCACGCTTGGCCTCGTAAAGCCGGTCATCGGCGATGGCGATCAACTCTTCCCAGCTGGTGATGGCCCGCACTTCCTGCCAGACCACGCCGAAACTGGCGGTGAGCGACAGGCCGCTCTGCTCATCGATGGTCTGGGCTTCGATCAGGCGGCGAAGACGGTCGGCGGTGGCCGTGGCCGTGGCGTGGCTGACATCCTGCAGCACGACGACGAATTCTTCGCCACCATATCGTGCCAGAATGTCGCCCTTGCGCAACGCGCTCCTTAGAAGGTTCGCCGTCTTTTGCAGCGCAAGGTCGCCCATGGCATGGCCGTGTCGGTCGTTGATCGACTTGAAATGGTCGATATCGATGATCATCACGCCGAGTGCGTGATATTGTTCGTCGCCGGTCAGCAAGGCGCGAACAGCCTTTTCCAACGCGCGGCGGTTGAAGACGCCTGTCAGCGCATCGGTTTCGGACAGGGTGCGGAGCTGCTCGGCCAGGGCGCGCTGCTGCTTCTCCATTTCTCCCTTTTGACGAAGCTGCTCGCGCAGGAAATCCAGCTCCTCGAACATTTTCTTCACTTCCGGGGCCACCTTGTCCGCATGCTTGCCCTCGGAAAGATCACCGGCGGCAATGGCGGCGATCTGCGCCTGGACGGATTGCATGGGCCGGAACAGCGCGGTCTTGTAAACGGATGTCAGTCGCAACAGCACCAAGACCGCGATGCCCGCGAGGAGGAGGGATGTTGCACCGTAGATCAGCGCCTCCTGCTTTCTCTTTTCGATCCGCGCACGCGTTTCGGACAGGATAAGGTCGCGTAACGTATCGGACGAACGCATACCGGCTATATAGTTCCTGGAGAATTCAAGAGCGCTCGGCTGAGCGGACGGCTGGGCCATCACGATGGTATTCTGCGCATAACGCAGCGCCTGGCCGAAATAATAGGTTTCGAGGTTGCGCAGCGCTCCGTCCAGTTGCGGTGTCGACAGATAGGCGGCGGTATAGTTGATCAGCGACGCTTTCAGTGACATCAGCCCCTGCATCTCGGTGTCGAATTTGGCGCGATAACCGAGTTTTTCCTGCCTGTTCGCATTGAGGCTCATGATCACATAGGAACCGAGGCGGCCGATCCTGTCCCGCATGATGCCGGCGGTGCCTGTCAGCGCGATGTCGATCGCCACATCGGGCGTTACCTTGATGATGGCGCGCGCCGCCCTGCCGCGCAGCATGTTGACGCTGTCCGCCGCCTTGAACATCGATGAAATCGCGTTGGACATTGGGCCGTGGTTGCGTACGTCAGGGGGGAGCGCGACAACCTGATCGACCAGCTCCCGTGATTGCCTGAGCCTCTGGCGGGTTTCAGCAAGTGACGCCGCCAGTTCAGGCTGTGTCTTGATATCGTCGGTGAAGTATCTCTCCAGTTCCGACAGCTTGTCGTCCGTTGCCTTGCGTGCGGTGGCAAGCCCCTCGACCAGCCTTGCATCCGGCACGGAGGCGCCCATCAGATTGTTGGCGGGCCCGCGCTCGGCCGAGACCAGCCATGCGGACTGGAGAGCGGTTTCGAAGCGGGTGAGCTGCGCCGCATTGGTGCGATAACGCAGATAATTGTAGACGCTGGGCAGCGCGGCAAGGGTCGCCAGCAGGATAGAGCTTACGGCGATGATGATCGTGCCTGTCAGCTGGACTTTCTGTATGCTCGCGCGCATCTGAAGAGTTGTTCTCACTGGAATGGTTATGTTTCATCGCCATTTTAACGGCGCTGCGTAAATACTTCGCTTATTTTCCGGGCCTTTTGCGGCAATCGCCGCCCTGCCGACCTCGCTGGGTCCACTATGTGGAAAAGCGCCCTGCCAAAGCGATATAGCTAGTTTTTACTTTACACCAAGTCAGAATCTGATAGTTGGCAAGGCACTGGCTTGCCCTTGTAGCTCAGTTGGTAGAGCACCTGATTTGTAATCAGGGGGTCGCGGGTTCGAACCCTGCCGGGGGCACCAGATTTGTTGCTAACGCGTTCCCTTGCTGATGGCGTCAATGACCTCCTGTCCAGCAAGATAATGACGCCGAATAATTCCTTCAGCTTCCTCCCGAGAATGGCCAGAGATCTCCGCAATTAGCTGGACCTTGTCCTCATGCGAGCGGTTCAGGTGCGCGTATGCGTAGGTAATAGCCGTACCTCGCAAGTCGTGGAACGTAACGCCCTTGATCTTCAGTCGCGCCATCTCTTTGCGCCAGGATGACTTGAAGCCACTGGCCGTCCAGTTCTGGCCGAAGGAGTTCACCAGGACGCGCTGGCGGCCGCTGTCTTTGGCGTCCTGCAATATCGGCAGGATTGCAGGGGCGGCTGTAATGCGCACGCGCGCACCAGTCTTTCCCTGCTTAATCGAGACGCGCTGTCCATCGAACGCGATCATGGGCATCGTAAGGATGTCAGCCTGCCGCTGCATGGTCCAGAGGGCAATGCAGGCCACGTTTCTGATGTGCGGCGCAGCTTTAGTTAGCACGGTATTGATCTGGTCCATAGTCCAGACGCAATCGCGCCTGGTGCCCTCGTGAAGATGCTCGACGCGCTCTAGAGGGTTGCGGAGGATGATTTCGTTATCCTTTGCCCACGCGAACACGCGCGCCAGCAGCCCCAGATGCATGTCAGCGGAGCGAGGAGCGTCCTTCATCGTGTCTCGCCACTCGATAAAGCGTTTCCGGCTTCCACGGGCCTCTACGGCCTCAAGCCGCAAATCCCGGAACTTGTTTTCGATCACGCCAAACATGCGCTCGTAGTCTTTCCGGGTAGTGACCGCGAGCTTCTTGTATTTCGCAGTGGCTCGGAAGTCGGCGATCAAAGATCCGACCGTTCCCTGATAAGTGAACTTTTCTCGGTCCTTTGTCAGCCGGATAAACTCGGCAGTGAAAGCTTTAGTGCCGGGCTTCGAAGTCATGCGCGGCGCCCCTTTACCGCGCCATGCATAGTAGTACGTGACCGTCGAGCCATCAGCGAGTTTGGCTTTAACCTCGTGCACGCCCACCAGCTTTCCTTCCATTTTCCCAGTCCCTCCAAGCCTTCTCGCCGGCATCATCTTCACGATCGACAACAGCGAAACTCTTGGGGGCGAATTCAATCTCGCCTGACGGGTGCATGATGACCCGGACGTTGTGCGCTGCTGCAGCTGATGCAGCATCCGCAATTTCGGATTTTGTGTAAGTGCGGGCTCTGCTCATGGAGTGTTGTCCACATTGTTTCCACAGGGCGGAGACAGAAGCTTATTTGCTTCTCGGTAGGTTCCCTTGGCTTCACTGAGATTCATCGGTTTCCCTCCGCCCTCTTTTGCGGGGATGGGGTTTTATAGATGGGCACAGCGGTAGACCCTTGCGCCAACGGAGACTGCTTGCAATCCCGACGCCCATCTGCAACTTTGTGCTGAAGCCGGGGGCGCAAATGGAACTGAAAGACTTCATCAAAGCGACGTTCATTGAAATTATCGATGGAGTGAAAGAAGCGCGCGACACTGGCGACGATGCGAGTGGTATCGCGAGCAACATGCGGAATCGGATCGACAAGCTCGGGCCTGGCCTCATGCAAGACAACAACGGCGCACTCTACTCGGTCGTTGAGTTCGATGTCGCCGTTACAGCATCGACAAAAGTTGATGGATCCGGGGGCGTCAACGTGATGGCCTTCAAATTGACAGGCGGCGGCACAGCTGAAGACCAGACAGTGTCCCGAGTGAAGTTTTCGATCCCTATGCGTTTCAATGTTTACTAATCGCATCGGGTTTTCCTGACTGCGAATACCCGGCGGAAGTGGTGAGCGTATGCGCCGACCGCCTTCCAGTAAGCCGCCATCGGGCCTTTGTTCTTGATCCATGATTGCTGAGCGCGCGCACGGGCGTCTTTGACCAGGTCGCCGAGAATGTCGGCTACTAATTGCCGGGTCTCTGGCGGAAGCTCGTCCAATCGTTTCACAGCTGGCAGCGAAAGTACTGGGTTGCGCACCTCACGGCGGTTGCTACGATTGCTCATTGGAGTACCGTTGCGAGGTAGGGGCTATGGCTACAAGATACGTTGACTTGCGGGGAAGGCCGAATTTGGTCGATGAGAGGTCGAGGTTGATCGCGCTTGCGATGCTTCATGGCGTCGAGACGAATCCGAACGTGAGTCAAGCAGGCGTGATGCTCTACGGAGATGAGGGGCAGATAAATCTTCTCCTTCATCACTACGACGGTAGAGATGTTCCGGCGCGACCATATGATCCTGACCAGATTGGCGATGTCGGTGAGGAGACATGATTTCATTCGGAGCATCCCCTCGCATTCGTCTGCGGCGATGGGTTGGTGCAGTTGCCGCAGATCGTTGATAGTCCGCCGGGGAAGAACGGACCTATGCGGCCGGTACCGCCACAGCCAGGGCAGGTATCGCTGTCGTCTGGTTCGGCGTTCACTCCCAAATCGGCAGCTGTTACGTCGGGTTCTATTTCCGTCTGGCCAGTAACTGCAGGGGAAAGCGCGCCTGCGATGGTAGCTTCAAGCGCCTGTGCTTCTTCTGGGGTGGCGACCTCGAAGTAGGGGTGTGACTTGCCTTCGTTGTCGATCACTTCCAGCTCATGTAACTGGAGAAAGCCGCCTAGCGTCCAGTTGCACGGCCTCCCGTCCGGCTGCTCGCGCGGGCTCTCTGCGCCCATTACGCGGCCAACGCATGAAAAACCGACATACCTTTCTGCCATTTCCGCGTCGATACCTGCCCGCGTGAAGCTGGTGATGGATTGCACTGTTTTGCACATGGGGCATTTAAAGGCCGCGTGTTTGCGGTCCGATGCGCCTTGGGCCTTGAGCCGGCGGCGAAATTCGTCGAGTTTGATTGTTTCCATTAGAGGTGCGCCTCCAGGGCTACCATGACATGGCGGTGCACGACTGCTTCCAAATCTTTCATTGTGATTGAGATCGTATCTTCGGCGCCCGGATCGGCTGGACCGTCGATCTCGCAGGCGGCGGTCACAATCCGCGCAGCCAGGTGATCAACGTTTAGGCTCTCTCGCTTGGAGATGAATTGCTTCAGCTCGGCCTCTGCCGCCTCTGCGCGTGCACGCTGTGTGCGAATTTCTGCGTAAGGGTCGGTCTCCATCTTGTTGATGTCGCCCTTTGGCAGCATCGCGTCGAAAGACCAGCGATCCATATGATCGAGCATGTCGCGCAGCCAGTCACGATGGTTCGTGCTACCGAGATAGACGCGGTCACCCTCGTCATCAAGGTGATCAAAGATCTCTTGGATGCGACTGCGGGCGGCGTCGAGAAGCGCGACAATCGACTGGTACTTACCTTTCAGGTTGTTCCGCTCGGCCTCTCCTGCGGCCAGCCCTTCATCGTAACCTGTTTGGCGCGCAGCTCTCCTGCGATGCAAATGAGATTTCGTCATTCGCCCGCCCTCCGCAGTGCATAGTAAGTCTCAAGGAAGGCTTCGGCGGCGCCGTGCGGATCCTGCCACGGGAAGATCTCCGGTTCGAACGGCTGGATTCCGCTTAGCATGCCCCACTTTTCGCCACGGGTTGGCATCAGGTCGCGCTGTTCTGTGGCCAGCATCCGTAGGTCAAGATGCTTGATGTAAGCCGGATCGCGAACAAAAATACCGAAGTGCGAGAGGCCAGCACTTTCACACCGCTTCTCGATCCGCTTGTAATCGGGGCATTGCGATTTGAGCGGCGCATTCATATCGCCGCATGTCGCTTCACCGACCTCGTGCAGCAAGGCGGCAAGCTTGTGACCTGGGTCGGCATGGCCAGCCATGATGACGCAATGCTGCGAGATCGGATAATAGACGCGCTTGCCTGTGCGACGGCTTACGCAATGACCGGTGAAGCGGGACTGGAAGGATAGGCTGTAAGCCACATCCTCAATCGTCAGCTCTGCGGCTTCCGGATTGTCGAAGTCAAAATACGTGCCAGATCCGAGAAGGATAGTCGGACCGATGATGCGGTGGACAGGTGCTGCAAGCTCAGTCATCAGGAAACCCTCATAGGCATGACGATGTAATCTTCGTCGGCGTCGCCATCCGGCGTGAAATGTCCCGGCGCGGCGGGGTCCGTGCCGTGGAGGCAAAAGGATGTGGTGGAGATACTGGACAGGGTTTCGTTGACAAACGTCGGATTGAAACCCCGAAGATGGCTGTCGCCATCGTATTCGATGTCGACCGGCTCCGATGCGTTTTGCCCGTCACGCGCCACCAGCTCGATCTGCATGAGGCCGCTCTGGATATCGAGACGGACGGAAGACTTGCTGATGTCTCCGGCAATGACGCTCACGCGAGTGATTGCCTTGCTGACGGCAGCACGATCGGCGCGCAAAAAGACGTCGCTGCGCGCGGGAATGATGCGGCGATAGTCCGGAAACTGACCGTCGACCAGTTTAGAAACGAGCGTGATGTCCTCGCACTCGACGACAATCTTGCGGTCGTTGATGAAGAACGAGCAAGCGGCCTTGCTGTGGCCGAACAGCTTGCGGATTGCCTGAACCGTCTTGATCGGGATGATGGGCGGCTCGAAGGCGTTCAGCTCGCTGGGTGAGATACGCGAAACCGCCATTTTCAAGCCATCCGTGGCGCAGATCGCAAGCTTCCCGCTTTCCAGTCCCTCGACGAAGGTTCCTGATAGATACGGTCTATCTTTCATCGTCGTGTTCATCGCATAGGCAACTCGACCGAACGCGTCTGTCAGAACGCTGGCCTGCACCGCAAACGCCAAAGGCGGCCGATCCGAGCCGATGGACGGAAAGTCGGAAGCGGGCAGGGTATGCATGTTGAAACGCGACCGGCCGCCGCTCACTGTGACCTGGCCGGGAAACTGCCCCGGCTTGACCGTAATCTCTGCCGACTCCGGCATGTTCTTCACGATCCGGTAAAACTCGTCGGCTGCAATGGTGAGGCCTTCGCCGGCAGATGCTTCCAGCAACTCGCATCGCGTCTCGATTTCAAGATCAAGGTTGGTGCCGCGCAACAGGAGGCGTTCGCCATCTGGCTGCAGCAGCACGTTTTCGAGGATCGGAATGTTATCCTTGGCCGGAACGGCTTCGGTGACAGCCGACAGGGCCGCCAAAAGCTCGGACCGATGGGCACGGAAATGGATAGGATCTTTGCTCATGTCGCCCTCAGTTCCGTTGTCCGGAGAGGAGGTCGGCAATTGCGCGCTCGTGGGAGGGGGGGGCAAGATCAAAGTGACGCGACAGGATCTCCATCGCCTCATCAACATTGCCTTCTGCCATGCGCCGATAGGCCTGCCCGACGTGATACAGATCGCTGTTGTCGAGTTTGTTCAGCTTGTCGTAGGCGTCAATGATATCGTCTTCGTCGAGATCGCCGATTTCGACCTGGACTTTTGTATTGAAAGTCAGATCCGACAGGCTGTTGGCGTCCAGACGATGCTCTTTCAACCACGCGAGCACGCGATCATCGTTGTTGTCGTTGGCGAAATCGAGCGTGACTTCCTGATTTACCTGCATTGGCGGCTCTCCACTATTCTCGCGTAGATGCTGGGGCAAGGCAGCGTGATGCTGCTGCCGAAGCGGCGGACGACGACTGTCTTGAAATCGAAACGGGCCTCGTTCCACGTCTTGCCGTAGAGCGGCGCTGTGATGCCAAGCTCCCTGCATCGCGTCGTGACGCGGCCAACGCTGGCGCCGTAATGGTCGGCAATCTGGGTCCGCCCCATACCGCGCTGGGCACAGCGCGCAAGCATGATGGGCGAGGGCAACTTGCTGGGGCCGCGCTTGTCGGTGTGCCGCATGTCAGAGGCCTCCGACTGCGAGGCCAACCGCCATCGCGACGGCGAAGGCGAGACCGACAAGGGTTTGAATGATGCGCGCTTCGCGCACGATCGCGGATTTAGTCATGGTCTAGGCTCCCGTTGACCTGGAGCCATTGGCGAACGGCGCGCGAAAGATCGCGGTCGCGGTTGCTGGCTCCGGAAAGATTGAGAAGGGGAATGACGGCGCGCAGGACCGATTCCAGCGTGTCGCCCATCATTGTCGCGTCATGCTCTGGCAGCGTTCTGCCGTTGGTCACGACCTTGAAGGCGTGCGCGATATCGGATTGCGCGCCGATCAGGTGTGAGTTTGCCTCCGCAAGCTGGCGCTCGACGAACACGTCGCTTTCCGTCTTGCGCGTACCGCCGGCGGAAAAGACGAGGCGCACAGGCGGCTTGCGAACAGGCAAGGTGAAGATCTCTGCGCTCATTGCCAGACGCCCTCCTGTTTGCGGAGATCGATCCGCGGCGCACGGAACGCGCCGAGCGTGATGACAATCACATCGATCTTGCAAAGCTCGGCCATGTCGCCACGCATGGCGTCGGCAGCCTCGTCCAATCGGATCCTGAGAAGAACGAGGCGGATCATATGCGCGCCGCCTGTTCAAGCTGACGCTCAACCTCGACGACGCGTACGCCGCACAGAGACGCGGCCATGAACAGCGCCAGAAAGGCGGCGCCTGTCATGCTCACGACGGTGATGCGGCAATAAGCTGCTGGCTTGACCTTGTGAAAGGTCCCGAGGTTCTTGCAGGTTAAGGGGTATGCGGGGGATATCTGGGTCACGTTGGCCTCCATCCGTTCTGGAAACCGCCTCGAACGAGGCGGAAACCGGAGCGGACGTGTCAGGCAGGCAATGGCGTCAGCCGCCGCCCGTTGTGCAGATCCTTCCGCGCATGGAGGAGGGTGATGTAGGCGAGACGCAACGCATCGTTCGCTCTCATTCGACCGGCGACATAACCCTTCCGGATCTCCGAGGCCGCTCTCAGTCGACTGAAGGCGGAAATGATGTGGGGTGCGCCCGCCCTCCAGCCGTCATCGATATACGATTGTCTGAATGCGGGTCCGCATGTTGCCTTTCGGCGCTGTGCTGGTGATGGCTTTGCCATGTCTGTCTCCATCCGTTCAGGAAACCGCCTCGCACGAGGCGGAAACCGGAGCGGATGTGTCAGACGGCTTCAAGAAGCGCGTCGTCGTTCGCCTTCATGCGCGCCTGTTCGTGCAGGCGGTCGATATCGGCGTTCGGGAAATAGAGGTTCAGCTGCTCGCGGGTGCAGCCTTCACCAAAGCGGCGCATTGCGGCGGCCATCGCTTCGATCTTTTCATTGTCATTCATCGCACTGACGTTCATGTCGGTCTCCATCCGTTAAGGGGAGACCGGACGGCATCGAGGCGAGGGGGGGTAGGGGTGCCGTCCGGTCTTTGTCCGGGCCATGTGGTTTGCTCGGATGGACGGATGTTAAGCATGGCTTTAAAGCAAATGCAAGCGATACTTTAAATCGCCCACGTGCCAAAAATGATTCGACAAGCGAATTAAAAGAATCAAATATAAGAACGTAAGAAGAACAAACAGGAGAAAGCAGGGATGAGTGGGGTGGCCGAGCCGACGTTGATGCAAGTGGTTTCGCTGTCGATTGAGTGCGCCGATTGCGGCCGCTTGCGCTGGCGAAAGCCCGAAGAATTGTACCGCTTTCGTGGTGTAAACGCTTCGACGCCGCTCTCCAAAATCGGAGAGAGGCTGTCTTGCTCAAGTTGCGTTGATGCTGGAGCTCAGGGCAAAAACATCGTTGTGCAGGCGGCGTTCTCCTTTGAGCTAGATCGTGAGAGGGCTGCTGCTTGGAGGCTTAGAAGCCAAGAAGTTCGCGCAGCGGGATGATTCGCCACATGTTTTTGATCGCGTAACGATCAAATTCGAGGTCTTTGGGAGGGTTGTATTGCTCACAAACGATAGTGTTTTTCGTCCGGGTCTTTAGTTTTTTAACGTACGCTTTTCCAGCTGGCTCGCCATCTGTGGGGAACAACTCAATCACTACATGATCGCCCGGTACTGCATCTCGCCCGCCGCAATATATGAGTTCTCCCGGATCATATCGAGGCACCATGCTGTCGCTAAGGATGTGTAGCGCAAATACTTTGCGTAAATTTGCGATACCAGGCGGGCGCCTGACATACCCCGCCACCTCGCCATTAAGTGTGAAATCGCCATCATCGCCACCGACGGCTACGCCAAGGACCTCAACGTCCATTGGCCCTTGGGGAGCCGGGCCGGCGTCACTGACAATTTCAGCGTCGCCCAGATCATCTTCGCTGTCGAGATATCGCAGTTCTCCACGCGATAGCGCGAGCGGATCAATTTTCAGATACTCGGCAATGGCCTGAAGGTTTTCCATCGAGAGCACGTTTGCGCCGCGCTCCCAGTTCCCAACCGCACCGGTTGAGACTTTCGCTGCTGCGGCGAGTTGGCGCATTACAAGACCTCGCCGCTTACGCGCAGTTTGTATGGCTCGGCCAATTTTTTTGGGAAGTGCATCTTGTTCCATGTCTCGGATGAAAGGCAAACTTTCATCCGGCGTCCATTTAAGTATCGCTTGCATAGAATTTAAAGCTGTGCTTTTAATCTCGTCCATGGAACAGAACCCTAACTCACTCGGATTGGAAGCCGTTAAGCAGCACGCTGGTGGCGCTAGCGCGGTGTCCCGGATTGTAGGTGTGACACCTCAGGCCGTGGCGCAATGGAAGGCGATTCCACCCGAATACGTGCTCCGACTTGAGAAGGCGTTCGGGGTTTCCAGACATATCCAGAGGCCGGATGTGTTCGGGCCTGCCGATGTGGAGGCCGCAGAATGACGGTGCTCCTGCTTTTCCGCTGCGTAGGTAAGTGTTTATCCCTCGCGGCTCAGAATTACGGTGTCGCAGGTTCGAATCCTGACGCCGCAACCAATCCCGGCGCTTTCCTGGCAGAGCGCGCACGGGATACCGGACGGACGAGGCTTTGCACGCCTGCGGACCCTTCCGTCCGGATCGCCTTTCCTGTTGCGCGAGAGTTCTTCCTTTCTTCTCCGCGCACCCGCCGTGACGCTTTTCCTCCCAGCTCCGGCGGCCCTTTTCTTTCGTTGTCATCATTGTTGTCACTCCAGCTTGCGTCGCCGCTGATGTGGCGCGGCTGTGGTTGATCTGATGAGCAACGAATAGGCCGCGCCCGCGCGGGCTTCACCGAATCCTTTTCCGATTTTCTTTCCTTGACGCGTTTTCAGGGGTGTTTTCGTGCGCACTATTTCCGAAGAAGAAATCCGCAGCCTGAAGGGCGCAACCGAGGCTAGCTACAAGCTGGGCGGCGGTGTGACCGATTTCCCGCTGTTGACCCGCGTGAATGTCTCGACGCTGTCGAAGTATGCGAGCTTCAACGAGGAAAACAGCGAAGCCCTTATCCCGATCGATGTTGCTGTTGAGGCGGACCGCCGCGCGAAAAGCCCTGTCATCGTTGGCGCCATGGCGCGCAAGCTCGGTTTCAAGCTAGTCGTCGATGACGAGCTGCAGCCAGAGGCGCGACCCATCAACGAAGAAGACATGATGGACCTGATGTCGGAATTTGCTGACGTCATCAAGGTTGTTCAGGAGGCGAAGCAGACCGGCACGCTCGGCACTGCCGCCGTGACCAAGCGCATCACCAAGGAAGTCCACGAGCTTATCCGTGAACTGAAAGAGTTGATGGTGAACGCACCGCAGAGGCCTGACCGATGAGCCTCTGCATGGCCGAAACAAGTCGTTCAAAACTCGTCAAGGAAGCCCGCGCCGCGCGGGTTTTGGAGGTTTGGCGCGCCGGCCGTTCCACCCACGAAATCGCAACGGAGCTTGGCCTCGACGAGAACGAGGTCTGCCGCATTGTCGAGGAGTCAGGACATTGAAAACCAGTGAAAGCGCACTGACCCTGAAGCCGATATCTGACGCCGCGCGCGCGATGCTGCGCGACGTTCGCGCGGCTGGAAACAAGTACACCATTCGCGCCTCGTTTCAGGCTCGCGCTCTGGCGGCTGAACTGAAAAAGGCTGGATACGTCCAGATCGACCAGAGCGGCCATGATCTTCGGCTGACCGGAATGGGGCAAGCGTACCTTGATCGACTGATGAGGGCGCACTGATGGAGTTGTTCGACGCGCTTCCGCCCCAGATCCGCACCGCAATCAATGATGCCGGTTTCGAGTTCGCGCCACGTTTCGCCGTTCGCCTGCTTGGACGCGGCGTCTCGGTTGAGCGCGCCGCCGAAATTATTCGCGAGACCGACGTGCGCCTGATGCGCAAAGGCGGTGCGGCATGAATGCGCAGCGTCTCCAGATGCCGGGTGATGTTGGCCTCAACATCGTATCAGTTGCATTGCGCGACGGCGAGTTTCGGTGCCAGACGACGCAGGAAGTGCGCGCGGCATGTGCAGCGATGGCCCACCGTTATCTGACGCGCGACCGCAAAGACGGCAATCTCTTCCGCCCTGGTGATCGCGCCGCGGCTGTCATAGAGCGGGCGCGGACAGAGGGCAGGCTGACGGAAGAAAACCTGAGCCGCGTTGTCGTGACGGGGCCATACCAGCTCCTGCCGCCGCTCTCGGATGACGACTTCAAGGCGCTCTATGACGATATTGCAGCGCACGGCGTCAAGGTGCCGGTCGAGTATGACGAGGCTGGCGAAATCCTCGACGGTCACCACCGCGTTGCCATCTGCAAGATGCTCGGGATTACCGACTGGCCACGGTTCGTGCGCAAGCAGTTGTCGGAAGAAGGCAAGCGTTCGTTCGCACGGTCCCTCAATTTCGCGCGGCGCCATCTCTCGGGTGCGCAACGGCAGGCGATCATTCAGGAGCATTTGAAGGACGCGCCGAGCGCGTCAAACCGCGCCATCGCCGCACAGCTTGGCGTCGATCATAAAACGGTATCGGCTGCGCGCCGCCGCCTGGTTGATGGTGGGGAAATTCCCCACCAGACAACAATCGTCGGTCGCGATGGTGTGGCGCAGCCAGCGGTAAAACCGATCCGCACGATGTTCCTGCCGGAGCCGTCGAATTTCCCGGAGCTAAAGAAGGTCGCTAAAGCCAAGCGTGCCGAGGATCAGAAGATCCGGCACGCCGTCCGCACCGATCTCGCCGTCCAGATCGCAGCGCGTCAGAACGTTGCGCCCTGGTGGCAGGACGTTGGGCAGGACGATGGCAGGGCGTTTCCGATCATCTATACGGATCCGCCGTGGCGCTTTAAAACCTATTCCGAGGTTACCGGCGGCGAGAAGAGCGCCGAAAACCATTATCCGACGATGTCCCTCGACGACATCTTGTCGCTCGGTTGTCCCGGCGCCCATTGCTCGGCGCTGTTCATGTGGGTGACGGATCTGGCCAACGGCGTGGAAGCGCTGAAGCGCTGGGGTTACGCCTACAAGAGTTTCTGGGGCTGGAGGAAAGTCTATCCCGGCGAACAGACCGGGACCGGCTATTGGAGCTTCGACAACCTCGAACTTCTTCTGATCGGCACGCGCGGCGACTTCCCTGCGCCAATTCCCGGAACACAGCCCATAAAGTGCACCGACCATCCTGTCGGACGCCACAGCGAAAAACCGGTCTGGTTCGCTGAACAGATCGACCGGCTTTATCCGACCATGCCCAAACTCGAAATGTTCCAGCGCCGCGAAAGCCTCGCGGATGGCGACGTGCGCCTGAATGGAAAGTGGGAGTTCTGGGGAAATCAGGCAGGCACCTAAGAAGGGGACACCGATGTACGCTGAAACGCTCCTCAACCACCTCGCGCCCCCGCCGCAGTTCTCCAGCAAGAAGCGCTGGAACCACGGCCTGCCGCTCATCATCGACAGTTTCGCGGGAGGCGGCGGCGCATCGACCGGAATTGAGCTGGCGTTGGGTCGCTCCCCGGATCTCGCCATCAACCACAATCCGCAGGCGCTTGCGCTGCATGCAGCAAATCACCCTGACACGCTGCACATCTCGGAAAACATCTACAAAGTTGATCCGCTCGATTACGTAGCAGGGCAGCACATCGGCCTCGCCTGGTTCTCGCCCGATTGCAAGCATTTCAGCAAAGCCAAGGGAGGCAAGCCGGTAGAGCGCAATATCCGCGATCTCGCGCATGTCATTCCGTTCTGGGTTGAGCGTGTCCAGAAAAGCGGCGGCAAGATCGACGTCATCATCATGGAGAACGTCGAGGAATTTGCGACGTGGGGACCACTTGTCCAGACCGACAGGGGATTGATGCCGGATCCGGATCGGAAGGGCGAAACCTTCCAGCAATGGTGCAGGAAACTTCGTCGCCTCGGCGGCAAGCTGGAGAAGCGGGAATTGCGCGCCTGCGATTATGGCGCACCGACGATCCGCAGACGACTTTTTGTCATCATTCGTTTCGATGGTCAAAAGATCGTCTGGCCAGAACCGACACACGGCGCGCCTGATGATGCCGACGTGATCGCCGGTCGCAAGCTACCGTGGCGCACCGCGGCGGAATGTATCGAATGGTCGATCCCATGCCCGTCGATCTTCGATAGCTCGGCCGATATCGCCGAGAAGCACGGACTGAAAGCGATCAGGCCTCTGGCGGACAATACCATGGCCCGAGTCGCGCGCGGCATGAAACGTTATGTTCTCGATGCCGAAAGGCCTTTCATCGTCAACCTGACGCATGGCGCGCGCTGCGAAGATATTTATGAGCCTGCCAAGACGGTGACCGGAGCGAACCGTGGTGAGAAGGCGATAGTTTCGCCCTCTCTGATTTCGGTTGCTCATGGTGACAGTGGCGGACGGCGGGAATATCCGCTCGACGAACCCCACGGCGTCGTCACTGCTGGCGGTATCAGTCACGGTCTCATTGCGCCGTCCGTCATCCGCTTCAACACTGGCGCAACCGGCAGCGACATGCGCGAACCAGCGCCCACGGTAACGGCGAATAGCTATATCAAAAAGCCGGGCGGCGCTGCGCCGATTGGCATGATCGCTCCGCACCTGATGACGATGCGCAACGCTGGCAAGCCGTTTAACGGCGCTGATGAGCCTACACACACCATCACCGCCGGCGGCGCTGGCCTGTCCTTGGTCGCGCCGGTTCTCACTGCCGCGCAACACGGCGGGTCGAATCGGTCCGTTGATGATCCTCATCACACGATCACGGCCAGCAAGAAGGATCAGAACAGCGTCATCGTGCCGACTCTGATTCAGACCGGATACGGCGAGCGCGACGGGCAGTCGCCGCGATGCCTCGATATCGACAAGCCCTTGGGAACCGTTGTCGCCGGTGGCGTCAAGCACGCTACTGCCGTTGCATTCGTCGCGCAGCACAACAATGACAGCCGCCGCGAAGGCGGGGTTAATCCGGGCAGGCCTGCTGATGCACCGATTTCTACCTTAACGCAGACCGGTTCGCATCAGTCGATCGTGACGCCCTATCTTTCACATCTCTACACGTCGAATACTGCTGGCGGCCAAGGCGACGCATCAAAGCCCTTGAAAACTGTCACTGCTGGCGGCCTGCATCATGCGGCGGTCGCTCCGTATCTTCAGGCCTATTACGGCACGGGTGATGGCGGAGAAGAAAACCAACCCGCACGTACCATCACGACGAAAGACCGGCACGGCCATGTCGAGGCAGCGCTTGAAGTGCCGCCATTCACGGAAGCGCAGGCCGCCCGCGCCCGCGAGGTCGCGGCTTTCATGCGGTCGCGCGGGTTTTGGGACGAGCGCGAGTTCGTGACCCTCGAAATCGGCGGCAACACTTTCGTCATCGTCGATATCGGCATGCGGATGCTTACGCCTCGTGAGCTGTTCAATGCGCAGGGTTTCCCCGGCGGCTATCAGATCGACGGGGTATGGGTGTCTGAGAACGGCAAGGAGACCTGGATTGCATTTCCGAAGTCTGTTCAGGTGTCCTGCGTCGGAAACAGCGTAAGCCCACCTGTCGCGGAAGCTCTTGTCGGCGCCAATTGCAGTCATCTCATCGCCGCCCAGGTGGCCGCATGACGATGCGCGAGCAGGAAATACGCGACCGCGAAAAAGCCCGTGTCGCGCGGCTGGAAGATATCGTCGGACGCTGCAAGGGGGACAAGTGGCGTTTCGACGCGGATGGCGACCAGACGCATATCATCGCGCGACGGTCGACGGGTGAAAGTGTCATCCTTGGCACGCTGTACGCGGACGCCTTGCCAGATGAAGTGGAACTTTTGACCGGGGCATTGGAGAACACCGCCCTTTTCCTGAGGCTGCGGCAACGCGCAATTCTTGCATTCAGGAGCGGCCAGAGTGCCCCGCCCGATCAGCAGCCGGCAACGCGCCTGCGTGATGGCGATTTCGCCGCGAACGCCGCCATCCTCTGCACGGATCCGTGGTTTCACCGCTTTCTTGAGCGGCGGCAGCACCCCGCAGAGGCGCGGGCCATCCACAACAAGGAACATGCCGACACGGTGCTGAAAAGCCTGATCGGCATCACCAGCAAGACACAACTCAATCGTGAAGAACGGGCGCAGGCGGCGTTTATCGACCTGCGCACGGACTTCGAACTATGGAAAGGGGGACGGACATGACGGGGATGTCGCCGGTTATCGAACAGCTTCAGGATTGCAGGACGGATGCGGAGCGGGCACGGTGGCTGCTCAACATCCCGACATTCATCTTCTATCGCGAGCAGACCGCCATTTACCGCGTTCTGCGCCAGGCTGGTTTCGTTCGCGGTACGCAGTTCGTTGATCTTGAGATCTCGGCGCTAGTAACTGTGCGCGACCGCTTCGGGCGACTGCCGACCGACGTTCAGGACATGCTGAACGGCGCCAGGACCTTCATGGAGACGCTGGCGAGGAAAGGCGGTGTGAAATGAGCAACGCCCGGTTCTCAATCATACCAGCATGGATCGTTACAGATCCGCGCCTTAAGGGCATCGACCTGAAGGTGTTATGTCTTTTGGGCAGCTTCACCAACGCAGAAGGCTGGTGCCGCCGCAGCCAGGTGAAGATGGCAGATGAGCTCAACTGTGGCCGTTCCACGGTACAGGGCTCTCTCAATCGGCTTTATGAAATTGGCGTGGTGGAGAAACGTATAGTGGAAAGCCGCGATGGTCGCGACTCTGCGCATTACTATCGCGTCATCCATGACAGAGACGTTTCGAGCGATGCGATCGCTGCATGGCAAGCCGCTGCGATCGAGGAAAATGATCCTAACTCAGACGCCAATGCAGACGCACCCCCTGCCACTATATCGGCAGGGGGTGCCGCCTCTGGGATGGCACCCCCTGCCATCTCTGGACCGGCACCTATTAACGATACATCTCTAACGAACAATCTCAACGATCGAGAGAGAGCGCCTGCGCGCGGCAGTATGGGGGATGAGGAAGAAAATCCGAAAGCCGTGGAAGCTGCGTTCAAGCGGTTCTTCATCGGTTGGAAAACGGCGATCAGCGACAGCGAGCCGGAAGCTCGGAAGGAATGGCTGTCGCTTTCGCCTGATGAGCGTGGGTTGGCGCTGGAGCATTCGGAGGCGTATCAGGCTGCAGCGCTGTCGATCGGCCGGAAACACCTTTGCTCGGCGGCAAAGTACCTGAAGGAACAACGCTGGACGAAGCTCTCCCAGCCTAAGCCGGTATCGCCTCAGGCCGAAAGCTCGGAAACCTTCACCGTGTTCTCGCGAGCTGGGCGCGCCATGCTGATGTCAAAGCTGCTCCAGCCTATTCGGGCTTTGTCGCTCACTCCGCTTGAACAGAATATCGTCGATCAGAAGCCCGAAAAAAGCGACTTAATCTGGCGTGACAAGAAGGAAAAGCAGGGTTGGCCGGAAGCCGTGCAGCTCATAGAGCGCAGGCGCTTCACTGTGATGAACAGGATCATCGAGATCAGCAAGGATTTCGAGAAGGTCGCTGTTGGCGGTGAGGTTTGGGAAGCATGGAAACGCGCTTATGCGGAGCGCTGCTGGCCATGGCCTGTTGCTCCTGAGGTGTTGGAGTTTGCCCAGTTCCCACCACTGCCCGCCGATGTTGCCGACCTCGACGAGGCCGTGTTCGTCGCAATCGAAAACTTCAAATTCAGACTGAACGAGGGACGGAACGATGATGCAGCATAAGTTTGAAGGCATTTCCGGCGTGTCCCTCAAAGGGCTTATGAAGCTGGACAAGATCGCTCAGGAGGCCGCAAGGGTCGCTCATGAGCGCGAATCAGCATCAAAACAGAGGGCGCGAACCGTGTCTGATTCTGCTTGGGTTATAGCGCGTGTCGAGTATGGGCGGGAAAAGGCTGTTGAAAATGCCATGATCGAGGCCGGTATCGAAGCTTGCGTGATCATGCGCATGGGGCCGGAACGAAAGCGCCACGGAAGGCGACTGCCGCCGTCACGCCTACCAGTGTTCAACGGAATACTGTTCGTCTTTTGTGTTCCCGACAACCATGCCCTGCGCGGCATTCTCTCATTCGATGGCGTGAAAAACATCGTCATGGGCGGGGAAAGGCCGGTCAAGGTGAGCGTCGAAACGATCAATGAGTTCAAGGAATTGGCCGCAGATGGTGCGTATGACTATGCGCGCCGATCTGGTGCGATCAAGAAGGGCGACAAGGTCAGGATCGTCAGTGGCCCATTCACTGGTTTTGAAGTATCGGTCGATGCTTTCGGGGAGGGCGGGCACGGCGACGCTGTCGTCACTATCGTCATCTTCGGAAAGCCGACCGTGTTCAACATGCCGCTTGCAATGCTTGAGAAAGTGTGAGTACAAATCTCCCACGGTCGATGCGGTTCTTAGTGGCGATTACGTTTCACGCCCGCACCCAGTCCTGACAGTCTCCAAACCGAGACACCGACTCAGGGCCAGTGCTACAGCTATGCGACGATGAATGACGGGGCGGCCAGACGGTCGCCTTTTTGCATTGTGGGTATGGGCAGATGATCGGCGGCTCTCGGGTATCGCCGACCAATCGCGGCCCGATGCTTCCCAGTCGACCCCCACCCCCTTGCGGGTCCTCCTCCGATCCCCTCCCCATGCGGGCCGGGACGACCCCGAAAGTTCGCTAGTTACGGCGCGCAAAAAACTGACCTGACTCACCTGACTCGAAAGCTGACGACCTGACTCCAATGGCAACAGATGCACAGCATAGCCTACCGGTTGACGGCGGCCTCTGGATTACCGTGGCAGAACTCGCCCGCCGGAAGGGGGTGAGTAAGCAGACGGCTGCCGAGAAGGTGAACCGGCTGGAGAATGAGGGAAGGATTTCGACCCGCAAAGAGGGACGGTCCCGGCTTGTCGAACTGGCTGCTTATGATCGTGCCGTTGGTACGTTCGGGGATGCTGCGAAGGAGATCGGCGCGCAGACGAAGCGCGATGATGCTTCCGGTGAGAACTCCGCATTGCGAGATGCCCAAACGGACAGGGCCAAGTACGAGGCTCGCCTGAAGGCACTCGATTTCGCGGAGCGCAGTGGCCTGGTTATCCCGCTCAAAGGTGAGCACGGCATTGAGGGTGCACTGATCAAGATTTGCGACCAGGTGCTTCGCGATCTCGGCACGCCCATGCAGTGGGTTGATGATCTGATGGAAGCAAGTCGCAAGGGCGAACCGCACTTCCGTCGTGTGATGCGGGGGAAAGTCGCGGATCTTCGGAAACTGGTCGCTGAACATTTATTGGCTCTTTCGGGCGAGGCGGCGAAGGCCGAAGCGGACGGCATCAATATCAACATCCATTTCGACGGCGACGAGTAATGCAAATCTCCCTTAAGCGTTCTGCGCTCGCGGTTATCGCGGCGACGCTGGCGGCTGCGATCATGCCGCCAGAGCGGCTGGATGCAGTCGAGTATGCCCGCACGATTGTCGTTCCGGATGGGCCTCGTGCGCTCGACAACTGGGATGACAGCCTGACACCGCACATCCGCGAACCGTTGTTGATGACGATGGTCGAAAGCGGCCACAACGAAATCGCGGTGCGGAAATCTGCGCAGACGGGGTTTACGACCCTGATGCTCTGCTCGGCAGCTTATTCGATTGCGCAAGACCCTTGCCGCATGATGATCGTCCAGCCGACGACCAATGCACTCGCGGAGTTCAACCGCGAAAAGCTCTCCGTCATGCTGCAGCAGACAGAGGGATTGCGAAAACTGGTTCGCGATCAGACGAGCCGATCCGGTGAAGGCTCAACGGCGCTGGCAAAGCGTTTTCCGGGCGGATCGCTGAAACTTGCCATCGCGAATTCTGCCGCTGATCTCCGATCGTCAACCATCCGCAAGGCTTTCCTCGACGAGATCGATGAATACCCGGATGACCTTGACGGACAGGGCGATCCTTTCGCCATGATCGAGGCGCGGCAGGAATCGTTCCTCACCTCCGGCGACTGGCTGCGAACCTACGTATCCACCCCGACCGTGAAAGGGTCGTCGAAGATCGATGACAAATTCATGGCCGGTGATCAGCGCTATTGGAATATGCCATGCCCTGGCTGCGGCTCGCATTTCAAATTCGTGTTCGACCGGAAATATTTCCGGTTCAACGACGAGTTTCCTTACGATCCATACTATGCGACACCATGCTGCGGCACGATCATCCAGAGCCATGAAAAGGTATCTCTGTATCGCAAGGGAAAGTGGATACCGGAGGCTTCTCGTCCCGGCGCATATCCGTCCTACCACTTCGATGCACTGACTTCGCCGTTCGTACCCTGGGAGAAAATCGCCGAGCGCTTTATCGGCTGCAATGGCGATCCGCAAAAACTCAAAGCTTTCTTCAATCTGACTCTCGGTCTCGCCTTCGACATGAAGGGCGATGCTCCCGACCACATCAGACTGATGGAGCGCCGGGCCAAGGATCTGAGGCGGGGCAAAATTCCTGCGGGTGGCATCGTCTTCGTTGGCACCGCCGACGTTCAGATGAAGGGCATCTGGTATCTGTTCAAGGCCTACGGGCCGGATCGGCAGAGCTGGCGCGTGGATGCCGGCTATATCGAAGGCGATACAGATGATCCACATGCTGGCGCCTTCCTCAAGCTTGAGGAGTTGCGCCAGAAAAATTGGCCGGACGCTTTCGGGAAAACTCGTCAGGTTGATGTTTTTGGTATCGACTCCGGTTACCGCGCCCATGTCGTTTACACCTGGGCGCGTGGCAAGGCTGGTGTTTTTTGCCTCAAGGGTCTCGACGGATGGTCACGTCCGCCTATGGGGCAGCCGACGCCGCAGGACATCAACTGGAATGGTAAGCGTATCCGGGACGGTGTGATGGTCTGGGGCGTTGGAACATGGTCTTTGAAGGGGGCCTTCTATTCCAATCTCCGCAAGGAGGGCAGGGCCGCCGGGCATGACGTTGATCCGCCCGGCTATTGTCATTTCGGCGATTGGATGGACGAGGAATACTTCAAGCAGATCACGTCCGAATATCTTGGCGTTGAGAGCCGCCAGGGCAAAAGCAAGGGTAAAGGCAAGGGGCAAAGCCAGCAGAAGTGGATTCCTCGTATTGGATACGAAAACCACCTTCTCGACTGCGAGATCTACGGTGATGCTCTCGGGGACTACCTCGGTATTTCGCGCATGACGCCGGAAGAATGGCAACGACTTGTCGCAATGCGTGGCGTTCCCGAAGAGGTATTCCGGGCAGATATGTTCGCTCCAGCCCCACTTGCTGTTCAGCAGGCAATTGTCGAGACCGCCTCGGATGTTCCGGAAGTAACTGGAACGTATGACGCGGACGAAAAAGAGGGGGGTGACTGGCACCAGCCCGTATCATTCTGGGATTGACGCTCATGGCTTTCACGCAGGCGGACCTCGACGCAATCAACAATGCGATTGCCACTGGCGCCAAAAAGGTTCGGTTCCAGACGCATGAGGTGGAATATCCGAGCGTTAGCGAGATGCTGAAGGTACGGCAATTGATCAAGGATGAACTTGAGGGGGCTGGCGAACCCGATGGCGCGATGTTCGCCGAGTACCGAGGTGGATACTGATGAACGTCCTCGACAAGGTCATATCATTCTTCAATCCCGTGTCCGGCGTAAGCCGCGCGGCAGCTCGGCAGATGCTCACTTCATTTGAGAAGCGGGAATATTCTGCTGCCCAGTTTGGCCGCCGAAACAAAGGGTGGCGATCACGGGGGACTTCCGCAACGACCGAGGTTGCGGCAGCAATGTCCACATTGCGCGACAGGTCGCGTGACTTCGTTCGGAACGGTTGGGCGGGGCAGCGTATTCTGGATGTTCTGACGTCTCATGTCATTGGCACTGGTATTCTGTCGATCCCGAACACCGGATCTGATCGGATCGACAATCGCTATCGGCTTCTTCGTGAGGAGTGGGAACAAAACTCTGACGTGGAACGGGTTCTGGATTATGGCGGTCAACAGGCATTGGTCCTGCGATCCATGGCGGAAGGCGGCGACAGCGTCTTACGGTTGCTTCCAATCAAGTTGGAAGATGCCGGAAAAACGGTCCCCCTGCGGCTTCTTGGGCTTGAGGGCGATCTGATAGATACGTCTCGCGACAGTGTGATGGTCGGTGAAAACAATGTCCGCCTCGGGGTTAAACTTGGAGACTGGAACGCCCGAGAGGGCCTTTACCTCCATCCTTCGCATCCCGGCGATAGCGGGTTTTCGTTCGGAAGTGAGATGTCCAGCCTCGTCCCTTGGGATGATCTTTGTCACCTCTACCGTCCACTGAGGCTGGGGCAGCTGCGCGGCATTTCATGGTTCGCCCCAATTCTTTTGAGCGCAAAGGAAATACAGGATCTGATGGAGGCGGCCATTGTCCAGCAAAGGACGCAGGCCAGCTTCGCCGGCTTTCTGAAGCGCCAGCCCGGATCCTCAAACCCACTGGCGCCGAAAAAGGATGTTGACGGATCGAAGGTTACACGCATCGAACCGGGACAGATTCAGGATATTGGTGATGCTGATATCGTTTTTGCCAATCCGTCATCCCAGTCGGTGTTTGGCGAGGCGTACAAGGCCGGACTATGGGCGATGGCGGCGGGTGCAGGCATCACCTACGATCAGCTGACGGGTGATCTCACGCAAGCCAATTACTCCTCGCTTCGTGCGGGAAAGATCGAATTTCGGCGTCTCGTCGAGCAGATCCAGTGGCATATATTTGTGCCCTCTGTTTGTCGGAAGGTTGATCGCCGGTTTGAAGAGCTCGCGGTTATGTCGGGAAAGCTTCCGGCCCGACGCGACGGGTATCGTGTTGATCACGTCATGCCTGCCATCGAACCTATCGATCCGAAGAAGGATCTCGAAGCCGATATTCTTGCTGTTCGCGCCGGACGAATGTCGCCCCAATCGTTCATCTCTGCATGGGGTCACGATTGGCGGAAAGTTGTGAGTGACTTCGACGCGTTCTTCAAATTCGCAGACGCAAATAACGTGCTGCTCGACATCGATCCACGGAGGCCCGTTGCTGGGGTAAAATCAAGCGCCGCGCCACCTGCGGCGGAAGGAGCGCAAAATGAGTAACATTATCCGGTTGCCCCAGCTTCTCCGTGATGCGGAGGTTCGAGCGGCCTCATTCAACGAGGCTGACAATACAATTGATGTCGTCTGGACAACGGGCGCTCCAGTCCGGCGGGTCAGCTGGATCGATGGTGAATTTGACGAAGAGCTTGTCGTTTCACCGAACGCAATCCGGCTTGATCGGCTTAATGCTGGCGCTCCGTTTCTTGATACGCACGGAACATGGAGTCTCGCTGACGTTATCGGATCGGTCGTAAAAGGTTCGGCCAGAATAGAGGGCGGCGTTGGTGTCGCAAAGGTTCGCCTTTCTACTGCGGCCGATGCTGTCGATCGGGTCGCGAAGATCAAGGAAGGCAGCGTTTCCAATATCTCGGTCGGCTATCGCATTCATGCGGTGGAAAAAACCGAACGCGAAGGACGTATTCCTGTGCATCGGGTCATTGACTGGGAGCCGTGGGAAATTTCAGCCGTCCCGATTCCGGCGGATCCCGGAGCGCATGTCCGCAGCGGAAAAGATGACGCGCCACTCTATGCGTGCCGCGTTGAGCCGGATCTTTCGACGGCAAACAGCATTCGACGCATCCGCATGCAAATGCAAATGCGACAACAGCAATTGGCAGGCTAGCGCAGGCTACCGCATGCCATGGCCGTAATTGCGGTCTCGCCCTTCCTCGCCTTTGGGCAAGGCATTCTTCAAGGAAAATATCGATGATGAAGAAAAACGTTCTGGCGGTAGCCTGCACGCTCGCTATCGCAATGGTTCTTGTCGGAGTCGGTCTTTCGACCGATGCCTTCGTGGCCGTGCCCCACACGCCGTTGCATGTCGCCGGGCTTGTTGTTGACGGCATCCGTGACCTCACCTCCTACATGGCTATCCCGCTGGTTGCCATGCGCGCCAATCTGGAGGACCTGCAAAAACGGGCGGCGGAAAAGCTGCTTGAGCTGAAAGACGATACGGCTCCCGATGCTGCACGCACCATTGAGGCCGATCACAAGAAGCTGCTCGAAGAAATCGAGAAGCTGAAAGGTGATATTCGTCAGGCCGAGGTCGACGAGGACGCCCAGCAGGGGGATCGCAATAATCCCCCCAGCAATACGGAAGGTGCTCGGGCTGCAGATATTCTGGATCTCGGCACCCGCGCAGGCATGCAGATCGACGCAATTCAGACCGCGCTGCGCAACGGCGTTTCCGTCGAAGCCTTCCGGTCCCAGGCTTTCGATTTCATGGCGCAGCAGGCATCGCGTTCCCCGTCCAGTTCGATCCACGTTGTCCGCGATGAAGCCGAGGCCCGCCGTTCCGGCATGGTGACCGCGATGGCATTTCGCCTGGGCGGAATGGATCAGCCCACCGGTGATGAGGCGACGCGCGCACGCAGCTTCATGGACAATCATGACGTTGTTGAATTCGCCGCGGCAGCCATCGGCCACCGTGGTGCGGCCCGTACCGTGCGCGAGCGGGAAGATATTCTCGTCCGCGCGTTCCATAGCACGAGCGACTTTCCGGCGATCTTCTCCAGCGCCATCAACACCGTCCTCGAACGTCGTTACGCTCTGGCGCAGCCGACCTATCGTCGTATTTCGCGACGCCGCGACTTCGTCGACTTCCGACCGCATTACGCGGTTTCGGTCGGCGAGTTTCCGATGCTGGAGAAGCTCACGGAAGCGGGCGAGATCAAGTTCGGCACCTTTGGTGAGGGCAAAGAACAGATCGCCGTCGCGCCCTACGCGAAGGGTATCAGGGTTACCCGCCAGATGATGGTCAATGATCGGCTGAACGCTCTCGGGGAAGTGCTCGGCGGTTACGGACGAACGGTCGCCCGTTTCGAGGAGCTGACCTTCTACACAATGATGTTGTCCGCAAATACGAAGCTCGCGGACGGCAAAGTGGTATTCCATGCCGACCATGCGAACCTTGCCGGATCTGGTTCCGCGATCAGCGTCGCCAGCATCGGCGCCGGCAAGGCGGCCATGCGCAAACAGAAGGGCCTCGACGACGCCATTCTGAATCTTCAGCCCTCCATCCTTCTTGTTTCCCCGGACAAGGAAACGGAAGCGCTGCAATATCTGGCTCCGATCACCGCCAACGACTCTGTGAAGGTTAACCCTCACGTCGGTACGCTGGAGCCGGTGGTATCGGCCCAGCTGGCCGGAAACGCTTGGTATCTCTTTGCCAGCCCGGATGAAGCGGCAGTCTACCAGTGGGGCCTGCTTGATGGTTACAGCGCGCCACGCATTCGTTTTGACGAGCCTTTCGGCACGCAGGGTCTGGCTATGACCGTCGAGCACGATTTCGGCGTGGGTGCCATCGATTTCCGTGGCGGGTACGAGAACCCCGGCGAATAATACGCCTCCTCGCTGAATTCGACTCTTGGGCTTCCCAAAATGCGATGAATCAGAATCTCTGTTGCAAATTGGAGGTTT
>QFQX01000060.1 GCA_003248775.1 Shinella sp.
CTAGCCCTGAGAGGGACCCCGAGGGCGCTGTAACACCTTGTCCTGCTCCACAAATTTCTCGTTCAATCGTTTCCGAATTCACGCAATCATGTAGCCGTTGCACACGCAGAACATGCCGAGGAATCGCCTGAGGCGGCAAATCGAGGCGAAATCCGGAAACGGTCCGGCCACCGTTTCCACCTCTGCCGGTAAACCGGCCATGCCAATATAAACATTTCAAGCCATAACCATGCTATCGGCAGTCCCTTAAGGCGGGATTAATGGACCTGCCCGAAGTGCGCCACTTTCAGTCGGATAGATGCAGTTGGCTCTTTCCTCGTCAGCCCGAATCCCGGAAAATGGACCAATGGTCATCAAGCAGCTTTCAGAAACACTCATCAACCAGATCGCAGCCGGCGAGGTCATCGAAAGACCGGCCAGTGCCGCGAAGGAACTGATCGAGAACGCCATCGATGCCGGAGCCACACGCATCGAAATCGCCACGGCCGGCGGCGGCAAGAGCCTGCTGCGCGTGATCGACAATGGCTGCGGCATGAGCGCGGAGGATCTCGAGCTTTCGATCCGCCGGCATTGCACCTCGAAGCTCAAGGATTCACTGTTCGATATCCATTCTCTGGGTTTCCGCGGCGAGGCGTTGCCCTCCATCGGCTCCGTCGCAAAGCTGACCATCACCAGCCGGCTGCAAGGCGGCGCGCAAGGCTCGGAAGTCGCGGTCGTCGGCGGCAAGGTCGCGCCTGTCAGGCCGGCGCCGGCCAATCCGGGCACGACGGTCGAGGTGCGTGACCTGTTCTTCGCCACGCCCGCCCGCCTCAAGTTTCTGAAGACAGAGAAGGCAGAAGCCGGGGCTATCACCGAGATCGTCAAGCGTATGGCGATCGCCTTCCCCGGCATCCGCTTCGTGCTCTCGGGTACCGACCGGACGACCCTCGAATTTCCCGCCACCGGCGATGACCGCCTCGCCCGCATCGCGCAGGTTCTGGGAAACGATTTCCGCGACAATGCCATAGAGCTCGACGCCGAGCGCGAGGATGTCCGGCTCGGTGGCTTTGCCGGTGTGCCGACCTTCAATCGCGGCAATTCCGCCCATCAATATGCCTTCGTCAACGGCCGTCCCGTGCAGGACAAGCAGATACTCTCCGCCATTCGCGGTGCCTATGCGGAAACCATTCCGCAGGGCCGCTATCCGGTGGCGGTGCTTTCGCTGGAACTCGATCCGGCGCTGGTCGACGTCAACGTCCACCCGGCGAAGTCCGATGTGCGGTTCCGCGATCCGGGACTGGTGCGGGGTCTCATCGTCGGCGCGATCCGCGACGCCATGAGGCGGGAAGGCGACCGCGCCTCGACCACCGGCGGCGGCGGCATGCTGCGTGCCTTTCGTCCCGGTTTCAGCCCTGCCGCTTCCGCTGCCCCCTCACCATCTGGCAGCTGGAGCTTCGCGAATTCGCCGAGCCGGCCATTCAGCCCGGCAGCCGCTTCGACCGCTGGCTTCAACGAGACCGTGCAGCAGCCGGCATTCGCAGCGATGAACCTGCCGACCGCGCGGGCCGAAACGCCCGAGGGTTCGTCTCCCGCGTCCGACGCGCGCACTGAAACACCGGCCCCTTCCTACCCGCTGGGGGCAGCGCGGGCGCAGGTGCATGCCAACTATATCGTCGCCCAGACCGAGGACGGGCTGGTGATCGTCGACCAGCATGCGGCCCATGAGCGGCTGGTGTTCGAGCAGATGCGCAAGGCGCTGACCGGCCGGCGGCTTCCCTCGCAGGGGCTTCTCATTCCCGAGATCGTCGACCTGCCGGAAGAAGACTGCAACCGGCTGATGATCCATGCCGCAGCGCTCGAACAGCTCGGGCTCGCCATCGAACGCTTCGGCCCCGGCGCCGTCGCAGTGCGCGAAACGCCCGCCATGCTTGGCGAGATGGACGTGACCGGCATGGTCCGCGACCTTGCCGACGAGATCGCCGAATGGGACACGGCGCAGGGGCTTTCGGCCAAGCTGGAGCATGTCGCGGCCACCATGGCCTGCCACGGTTCGGTGCGCTCCGGCAGGCAGTTGCGGGTGGAGGAAATGAACGCGCTGCTGAGGCAGATGGAAGCGACGCCCGGCTCCGGCCAGTGCAACCACGGGCGGCCGACCTATGTCGAACTCAAGCTCACCGACATCGAGCGGTTGTTCGGCCGCAGCTGATCTGCAGCACACATCCTTTTATTTGCTCTGGAAATCGGTGGGAGGGCGCGTTATTGCAGTTTCGTGAAAGGCGCAGGAGACCACCCATGAACCGTTTCGAAGGCAACGGAAACCGCGAGGCGAAGATCCGCTACCTCGATGCCGACTTCCAGATCCTATCGCCGGGGTCCTACGTCGTCTGTGCGGTTACCGGAAAGCACATCCTGATCGATGAGCTGAAATACTGGAGCGTCGCGCGCCAGGAACCCTATGTCGATGCTACCGCCTCGCTGGAAGCGGAAAAGCGTGCCGGCGCGTTGCCGAACCAGAAGCGCTAGCGTATTTCAGGCGACAACAGAGTCACCAAAAATACTCTATTTCTTTGTTTTTAGGCAATTCCTCAAGCCTTGCTCTTTTCCTTCAGCTTGCGTGCCCGGCAGGCCTCGATCGCCCGATCGAGCACATAGGCCGGGGCCTGTGGATCGTCGAAGGCCATCTCGACCTCGACCACATGGCATCGGCCGGCAAGTTCGGCTGAGCGTCCATGGCCGCCCGCGAGTCGGACGATATCCTTCGCAGTGGTCGCCAGCAGCAGATCCTGCTTGTCCGCATCGGCCATCAGGGCCTCGACCTCATCGTCGGTCAGGTGATGGTGATCGGGGAAAGGCCGCAACTCTGCAACGACAGCCCCCAGACCTTCCAGCGTGCGCTGGAACTTCATGGGATCGGCAATGCCGGCGAATGCCAGCACCCGCCTGCCGGCAAGACCCGCATCGCCCTTCGGTTTCAGGGCGGCAACCATGACCGCCTTGCCCGCGCGCGCCGCCTGACGCACCAGCCTGTCGGCGGCGTTTCCATTACCCACTTTCAGGATGGCATCGAGATGGCGCATCTGGATCGCGATCGGTGCCCGCACCGGACCGCTCGGTACGAGGTGGCCATTGCCGATGCCGCGCACCGTATCGATCACCACCAGGGCAAAATCGACCGTCAGCCGGGCACTCTGGAAGCCATCGTCCATAATGATGATATCGACGCCTTCCTTCACCAACCTCTCAGCCCCTGCGACACGGCGACGGGAAATGACGGTCAGCGCTTCCTGAGCCAGCAGCAGCGGCTCGTCTCCGACATCCGCGGCCCTGTGGTGATGGGTATCGACGACGGTGGTGACATCGAGGGAGCCGCCATAACCGCGGCTGAGAAAACCGGGCTTCAATCCCTTGGCCTTGGCCGCACGCGCAAGCGTCAGAGCGGTCGGCGTCTTGCCAGCGCCGCCGACCGTGAAATTACCGACGCAGACGACGGGAACCGGGGGGGCATGCCGACGCTTGCGGCCCATGCGCCAGCCCGCCACCCGTCCATAGATGAAGGAAAAAGGCGTCAGGCTCCAGGCCCGCCAATCGGCTTTCGTCCACCAGAATGGCGGGGCATCCGATACCATGGCCGCGCGCTCCCCTTTTCTCCCTGACCGTCCCCACGGCCATATCCGCGGCCAAGAAAACGCAGGAGAAGGGGTTTCGTCAAGTCGCGACATGACAGGGAAACTCGCCCGGCCCTTAGCCGAGCACCGCTTCGAGTTCGGTGATGTCGTTCAGAAGGACATCGCAGGCTTCCTGAAGGGACTGGCGCGAGCCCGTTCCAGTGAGAACCGCGACCTTCAGTCCGGCACCGGCATTGCGTCCCATGTGAAGGTCGTGATTGTTGTCACCGACGACGGCGATCTGGCTGGGTGCAAGGCCCGTCGCAGCACAGAAGCCAAGTACCATGCCCGGCTGGGGCTTTGTGCCATGGCCGCTGTCATAGCCGGCGACGAAATCGACATAAGGGCCGATGCCGAAGCGGTCGATGGTGACCCGGATCGACTTTTCATTGTCGCTGGAGGCGATACCGAGCTTCAGACCGCGGCCATGCAGCTTGGCAAAGAGAGGAGCCAGTTCAGCGACCGGAACGGACTGCTCGGCCGCACCGGCAAAGAGCGCATCGATCTGCGGCACCAGCGTCTCAGCGCAAAACGGAGAACCGGCGGCGGCAAGGCCTTCGGCGATCTCGCGCGTGTTTCCTGCGGCAAGCAGGCTGTCGGGAACCAGATGGCCCGTTTCAGGGTCCATGCCGCAGGCCTGCAACAGGCGGTCCGCAAGCTTCTCGTCGCCATCGGCGGCCAGCAGCGCCACCGTCCGGTTGACCGGCGCCCAGCTCGCGTCGAAATCAAGCAGCGTGCCATCCTTGTCGAACAGGATCCCGGCGATGTCATTGGTTTCAGTCATGCGTCCCCCTCAATCGGCCGACCGTCAGCCCTGGCTTACGATGCGCGGTACAAGCCGCGCCTGCACGGTCAGGGGATTGATATAGGGTTCGAGGCCCTTCATCGTCGCGGTCAGTGCACCGCGCATCTCCTGCATGCTCTCCATGCCGGCATCGATCATCTTGTGACGAGCAAGGTCGTTCGTCATCAGGAAATGAACCGCCTTGGCCAGCATTTCGGCGTCGCGAACGATACGGGCATTGCCGTTGCGCACGAGTCGCTGATAGCTCTCGCGGAAATTCCCGACCTGCGGACCGGACAACACGGCGCAGCCGAGCATGGCAGGTTCCAGCGGGTTCTGTCCGCCTTCCGCCGTCAGCGAACGGCCGACGAAAGCGATTTCGGCCAGCCTCAGATAGAGGCCCATCTCGCCGATAGTGTCGCCGAGCAGGACATCGGTGTCCGGCGTGATCGGGTCGTTGCGGGTGCGACGGGCAACCTTCATGCCGCGCTCCACCATCATCGCCTCGATCTCATCGGAACGTTCCGGATGGCGCGGCACCACGACCGTCAGCAGACCGGTATGGGCGCGTAGCGCCCGATGCACCATCGTGGCGATCTTTTCCTCGCCCTCGAACGTCGAAATCGCAGCCCAGGTCTTCCGGTCGCCGATCTGCTGCTTGTAGCGATCCAGCACGACCGGATCGCAGGGCGGCGCATCGCTGTCCACCTTGATGTTGCCGGAGACGATCACCGGCCAGGCGCCGAGATCGCGGTAACGTTCGGCATCCACATCCGACTGGGCAATCACCAGCGACAGTTTGCCGAGCAGCGCTTCGGCAATCGCCTGGTGCCGCTGCCAGCGCTCGAAGGAACGGTCTGAGATGCGTGCGTTGACGAGGATCTGCGGGATGTGCCGCTTGTGCAGCTCCATCAGCGTGGTCGGCCAGATTTCCGACTCGACCGACAGCGCCACATCGGGCTGCCAGTAATCAAGGAAACGGCGCACCGCCGGCTTTACGTCGAGAGGAACATACTGATGCAGAACCTCGTCCTTCAGCCGGTAGCGAGCGATTTCCGCAGAAGTCACGGTGCCTGTAGTCAAAAGCACGTTGATGTCGCGACGACGCAGCTCACGCATGAGAGGAACGACTGCGAGAGTTTCACCGACGCTTGCGGCATGCAGCCAGACCAGCGGTCCCTGAGGACGATCGACGGCCGGATAACCGAAGCGCTCGAGGCGACGGGAACGGTCCTCCTTGCCCTTGGCCGCGCGGAAAGCAAGCAACGGCCCCGTCAACGGATAAGCCGCAATGCCTGCCCAACCGTAGGAGGCGATGGCAAGGGATGCCAATCCGTCACTCATCGCCATGGGCCGAAACCGTTCATGTTCGTCATCGATGCCATGTCGCCCTTTCAGGAGCCGGCGGTGCAAAAATTACGGAATGCGAGATAACTAAGTTCAAAACGTGACATCGGCGATCACCAAGAGCCGAGACAAGCCGGCGATCGCCTGAGAAAATCCCGTCGTCAGCCCTTGGCAGCAGCCGCGTCACCGGGGTTGAGCAACCGGTGCATGTGGACGATGAAGTAACGCATATGCGCGTTGTCCACCGTCTGCTGAGCTTTCGACTTCCAGGCGACGAGAGCGGATGCATAATCCGGGAAAATGCCAACGATATCAAGCTCGTTCAGATTGCGGAACTGGACCTCTTCGAGGTTCGACAATTCACCGCCGAAAACGAGGTGCAGAAGCTGTTTCTTATCGTTGGAATCCGTCATTTCCGGTCTCTTTCCATTCAAATTCGCCTCCCTCTTTCCTGTGATCGATTTTGACGCAAAGGTCAACTGCGAGGCTTGGGAGACAGGTGTTTCAACAGGGTGGAAAGCTCGGAAATCGTGGCTGCGCACAGCTCTCCGTGACTGACATCCGGGCGGTTGTAAAGAAGCGGCTCGCCTCTCAGATCGGTAAGCCTGCCACCGGCATTCTGGAGGATGAGATCGGCTGCTGCGAGATCCCAGTCATGAGAGTTGCGCTTGACCAGCGTCGCATCGATCCGGCCATCGGCAACCAGCGCCAGCCGATAGGCAAGCGAGGGGATATGCTCGACACGCTCGATGCGGACCTGCATCTCCTCATCGAAACCGGCGACGATATCCTGCGGCGTTGCGACCCGCAATTTTTCACCCGGGCGAGTTTGGGCGACGCGGATCGGCTGGCCGTTTCTGGTGGAAGGCAAATCCTCCGCAGCAGAGAAGGTCTCCTCCAGCGCCGGCGCGACGAGCACACCGGCAACGGGGCGTCCGTCATGCACCACCGCGACGCTGACGCACCACGTCTTGCGCCCGCCGATGAAGGCGCGCGTGCCGTCGATAGGATCGACGACAAACAGGGTTCTGCAGCCGAGGCGCGCCGGGTCGTCGTCGGTCTCTTCCGACAGCCAGCCATAATGCGGGCGGGCCGCGCGAAGACGTTCCTCGAGACACTTGTTGGCGGCGTAATCCGCAGCGCTGACCGGAGACTGGCCCTCGTTCTTCCACCAGACTTCCGGCGACCGGCCGAAATAGCTGAGCGCTATCTCTCCCGCTTCCCGGGCGGCGGCCGAAATCAGGTCCAGATCAGCCAGCCAGTCGAAGCCCTTATCGGCGGTCATCTCGTTTTCCCTTGCCACCCGGCTTCCGTCTCTCAGCGCCCCGCGAGCGTCATGCCCTCGATGGCAATGGTCGGAGCAGCAACGCCGAACTTGCGGTCGATATCGTTCGCGGCGGTCACGCGCATGAACATGTCCTTGAGGTTGGACGCGATGGTCACCTCGGAAACCGGGAAAGCCAGCTCACAGTTCTCGATCCAGAAACCCGTCGCCCCGCGGCTGTATTCGCCGGTGAGCATGTCCACGCCCTGGCCGATCAGTTCGGTCACGTAGAAACCGGTGCCGATGCTGCGGATCAGATCCTCGGGCGAAATGTCGCCCGGTTCCAGCGCGAGATTGGTGGAGGACGGAGAAACGGTCGTGCCGCCACGCACACCACGGCCATTGGTGTGAAGACCAAGCTCGCGGGCCGCGGACGAAGACAGGAACCAGTGCTTCAGCACCCCGTTCTCGATCATCGTCATCGCCTTGCCGCTCACGCCCTCGCCATCGAACGGACGCGACGACGAGCCACGGACCTTCAACGGATCGTCTGTGATGTTGAGGCCAGCCTTCAGCACCTGCTCGCCCATCCTGTCACGCAGGAACGAGGTCTTGCGGGCGACGGAGGCTCCATTGATGGCGCCTGCAATATGTCCGACGAAACCGCGCGCCACGCGTGGATCGAAGACCACGGTCACGTTCTTGCCGGTTGGGACCTGACGCGGATTGAGCCGCTTGACCGTGCGCTCTCCGGCCCGGCGGCCGATTTCTTCGGCACTGTCGAGATCAGCAAAGAACAGGCGGCTGTCGTAATCGTGATCGCGCTCCATGCGCGTGCCCTCGCCGGCGATCACGCCGACCGAACGGGAGAAGCGCGAGGCGGCATAGCTACCGGAGAAGCCATGGGAGGTGACAAGCACCAACCCGCCCATGCCGGCCGATGCTCCGGCACCGACCGAATTGCTGACGCCCTCGACGGCAAGAGCTGCCGCTTCAGCCGCGAGAGCCGCGTCCGCGAGGGCTTCGCTCGATACCTCGGTCGGATCGAAGAGATCGAGATCCGGATAGCTTGTGGCAATATCTGCCTTGTCGGCGAGACCGGCAAAGGGATCTTCGGGAGAGACTTTTGCCATGGCGACGGCACGCTCGGCCAGTTGCCTGAGATCGAAGCCCGGATTGGCGGAAACGCTCGCCACCTGCCGGCCAATGAAGACGCGGAGAGAGAAGTCGTCGCTTTCGGAGGAATCCGTCTGTTCGACCTTGCCGAGTCGAACGCTGACGGACTTCGAACGGGAGCGCACTACCACGGCATCTGCACTGTCCGCACCTGCCTTCAAAGCAAGGTCGACAAGTTGCTCGGCGCGTGAGAGAAGGCTGGCGGAATCAATTTGGCTGGACATGATTTGGCCTTTCATTCCCGCTCCATTTATTGTGCATTACAGGATGCATCAAGGGTGGGAACAGCGATTCCCGATCACGGCACGACAGAGAAGAGGAGATCGCTGCATTGTCGACCGCACCGCAGGCGCTTTTCTCTGAAACCTTGTTGTTGCTGGGTGGCGCCGTTGTCGCCGCGCCGATTTTCCGCAAGCTCGGTCTCGGCACGGTTCTCGGCTATCTCGCGGCAGGTGTGGTCATCGGGCCGACGATGCATCTCATCACCGATTCCGAACAGGTGCTCGGCGTTGCCGAACTCGGCGTCGTGTTCCTGCTGTTCGTCATCGGCCTCGAACTGAAGCCGTCGCGCCTGTGGACCATGCGCAAGGATATCTTCGGCCTTGGTACGGCACAGGTTCTCGTGACCGGCCTCGTCCTTGCGGCCGCCGCCGTCTACACCGGCCTCATGGAATGGCGCGGCGCGCTGGTGGCTGGCTTCGGGCTGGCGCTGTCCTCCACGGCCTTTGCCCTGCAGATCCTCAACGACCAGGGCGACATGAACAGTCGCTACGGACAGCGGGCGTTCTCCGTCCTGCTATTCCAGGATCTGGCCATCGTGCCGCTGCTGGCCATGGTTTCCATTCTCGGCAGCAACCAGACGGAAAGCAGCCAGGCGGCACTTGCCGACTTCGGTTTCGCCATCGTCGCGATCGTCGCAATGATCATGGCCGGCCGTTACCTGCTGACCCCACTCTTCCAGATTATCGCCCGCACCGGCGCGCGCGAGGTGATGATCGCCGCCGCGCTCTTCGTGGTCATGGGATCGGCGCTGCTGATGCAGGCGAGCGGTCTCTCCATGGCCATGGGCGCATTCCTTTCCGGCGTGATGCTGGCCGAATCCTCCTATCGCCACGAACTTGAAGCGGACATCGAGCCCTTCCGCGGTATTCTGCTCGCGCTGTTCTTCATGGCCGTCGGCCTGTCGATGGAGCTCGGCGTCATCGTCGAGAATATCTGGACCATCGCCATCGCCGTCCCGACGCTGATGGTCATCAAGGCCATCGTGCTCTACGTCCTTTGCCGCGCCGGCGGCTCGGACCGCGACGACGCCGTACGCATCGCGCTTCTGCTGCCGCAGGGCGGTGAATTCGGTTTCGTGCTGTTCACCACGGCGGCGGCCTCAGGCCTGATCGACGGCGCCAAATCCTCGCTGCTCATTTCCATCGTCACGCTGACGATGGCGCTCACGCCGCTTGCCACGCTTCTTGCCCGTCGCCTTGTCGGCGGCGGCGAAGCACCGGAGGAACTGGAAGAGGATTTCGAGGGCGCCGGTGCAGACGTGTTGATGATCGGCTTCTCCCGTTTCGGCCAGATCGCGGCGCAGATCCTGCTCGCCAGCGGCCGCGACGTGACGATCATCGATGATTCCGCCGACCGTATCCGGCAGGCCGCATCCTTCGGCTTCCGCATCTATTTCGGTGACGGCACCCGGCTCGACGTGCTGCGCGCGGCTGGCGTCGAAAAGGCCAAGATCGTCGCCGTCTGCACCCAGAAGAAGGAAGTGACCGACAAGATCGTCGATCTCATCAGTGCGGAATATCCCGACGCCCGACTTTTCGTGCGCTCCTACGACCGTATTCACAGTCTGTCTCTTCGCGCCCGCGACGTCGAATACGAACTGCGCGAGACGCTGGAATCGGGCCTTCTCTTCGGCCGCCGTACCATCGAGGCGCTGGGTTCCAGCGAAGACGAAGCTTACAAGATCGGTGAGGATATCCGCCGGCGTGACGAGGAGCGGCTAAAACTGCAGGCAACCGAAGGCATTCAGGCCGGACGTCACATGCTGCTGAACCGACCGGTCCGCCCAGAACCGCTGGTCAAGCCGAAGCGCGCGCCTGCCGATGGGTTTGTGTCCGAAGCCATCCTGCAGCAGCCGCAAGATGCCGCAACGGCTCCCGACTGAGCAGAAGCCGCAGCCCGGCCGTCAGCGGCGCAGGAAATCCTCGATGCGCGCATCCAGTTCGCGCTTCAGCACATCCTTGATCCCCTCGGTCGACTCGATGACCTGACGCGCTTTCAGAAAATCGAGAACGCGGAAAGCATTGACGTTCGGCCGCAGAAAGATGTCCGGCGCGCCGAGCTTCAACTTCAACGCGATGTTGGACTGCATCATCAGCTGCGAAGCGCCGAACAGGCTGTCCATGCGGTTCGGTGACTGACTCGGATCGCCCTCCGGCCCGCCAACCACATCGACCCCGATCACGATATCGGCCGCATCGACGAGCTGGTCATAGGGAACCGGATTGAAGATGCCGCCATCGATCATCACCCGGCCGCCGAGATGCACCGGCATGAAGAGCGCCGGCAAGGCGGAAGACGCCGCAATCGCCTCGAAGAGGTTCCCCTCCTCGCAAACGATCTCGTGCTGACCGTAATAATCGGTGACGATGATCTTCAGCGGAATACCGAGTGCGGCAAAATCGGCTGGAATGGTTTCCGGCAGGAAGGCTTCCAGAATGCGGTGCAGGTTGAACTGCCCGAACTTGAAACCGCCAAGCGCGTCGCGCATGGTCGCAGGTCCGAGGCTCCACAGGCGGTTGGCGATGATCGAGCGCTTGCCGATCGTCTCCAGCACATACTGGCGGATTTCAGCACCCGTCATGCCCGCCGCCATGCCGGCGCCCATGATCGCTCCCATGGAAGAGCCGGCAATCGCTACCGGGCGGATACCCATCTCATCCAGAGCCTCGATCACCGGGATATGGGCAAAGCCACGCGCACCGCCAGCGCCCAGAGCAAGCCCGACGGTTGGCCCTCCCCCTGATTCCGTCCGGTTGGGGGAGATGGTCAGCGTGCCGGCATCGCTCATGGTAATCTGCTTTCGTCAGACGAGATCAGGACGGCCTATAGGAGAAGAAGTACATTTTCGTGTCACCGAAAGTGCGCTCCTCCAGAAAGGCGAAGGCGGGACCGACGGAGACGGTCACGTCCGCGCGCTCTTCCAGAATGGCCAGCGCATCCGGCGCCAGCCAGCCGCCCTTATGAGCGGCCTCGAAGGCCTTTTCGCCGAGACCCTGACCATAAGGCGGATCGGCGAAAAGCACATGAAAAGGCTCGATGTTGGATGCCGTCCCGAGGTCCGTCGCGTCACGGCGCAGGATCTTTGCACGGCCATGCAGACCGAGTGCGTCGATGTTTTCCCACAGCAGGCTGCGACCCTCGACGCTGTTTTCGACGAAGAGCGCGGAGCGACAGCCACGCGACAGCGCCTCTATGCCGACGGCGCCCGTGCCCGCGAAAAGGTCGAGCACGCGTGTTCCGTCCAACGAACCCGGATGGGCATGGGACAGAATGTTGAACAGACTTTCTCGCGTCCGGTCGATGGTCGGCCGGATGGCATTGGTCTTCGGAGCGGCCAGGGAGCGGCCACGGAACTCTCCGCCGACGACCCGCACCGCCCGTTACCTCTTGCCCCTGGCGGGACCGCGCCCGCCGGAAGGCTTGCCCCCGGAGGGTTTGCCGCCAAAGCTCTTACCACCGGGGCCTTTGCCGCCGAAGCTCTTGCCGCCAAAAGGCTTGCCACCGGGGCCCTTGCCACCGCTCGGGCGATCGCCACGCGGCTTGCCGGAGAAGCCGCCGGGACCGCCGGCCCTTTCGCCGCTTCCTGCGCTATCCCTGGCTCCGAAAGGCTTGCCACCCTTCGGCTTGCCGCCGAACGGACGGTCGCCGGCCGGCCGGCTGTCGGCGCTGCGGGGACCCCGCGGCTTATCGCCAAACGGCCGTTCACCAAAATTCCGGTCGCTTCTCGGGCGGTCGTCCCGGGGACGGTCATCACGGGGCCTGTCACCGCGAGGCTTGTCACCGAAAGGCCGCTCACCGCGGGGACGATCCTCACGAGGTCTGTCAAAACGTGGACGATCACCGAAGGCGCGATCTCCGCCGGTGCGAGCCGGACGGGCCGCACGGTCGCCTCTCTCTGAGCGATCGCCAAAGCCTCGCTTGGCTCCGAAGCCTTCGCCACGATCCTTCGACGAACGATCAGGACCTTCGGCACGGATCCATTCACCCTCTTCGTCGCGGGCGCGGCTGACCTGCACACGCGGGCCGTCATCGCGGCGGGCGAAATCTGAACCGCCCTTGCGGTCGGGGTCGAAACGGGTCAGAGCCTTGGTCGGCTTTCCATCCTTGCCGCGGCCGTAGCGGTTGCTGGCAGGCGCCCCTTCGCGGCGGGTATGCGGCTGCCTTTCGGCATCAGCGCCCTCACCGGTCTTCTTCTCGGCAACCGGACGGGCACCGGGCGCCATCCAGACATTGGCCGTACGCGACTTCAAGGCCGGCGCACGCTTGGGACGGTCGGCAAAGCCTCCTCGATCCTCATCGCGTCCGGGACGTTCGCCAAAGCCGCGCTTGCCGCCATCTCGCTTACCTTGAGGCTTCCCGCGCGTTTCATCGCGACGGGTGTCGAGGCGATCGAGCGCCCGCTCGCGGCTGTCTTCGCGACGTCGGTCGCCACGCGGGTTTTCCTCGCGCGACCAATCGGACTTCTGAGCCTTCTGCCGGGCGGGAGCCTCTTCCTCTTCCGGCGAGCCGTGTTCATAGATCGGCGCATCGAAGTTGGCCTTTGCGTCCTCGATCAGGCGCGGCCCGAGCTGGTCGCGCAGCATACGACCGCGAACCTCGACGACCTTGCCTTCCGGCAGGTCACCGAGCTGGAAGGGACCATAGGAAATGCGGATCAGGCGGTTGACGTCGAGACCGAGCGCGCCGAGCACGTTCTTGATTTCGCGGTTCTTGCCTTCGCGCAGGCCCATGGTGATCCACTGATTGTGGCCCTGGGTGCGGTCGAGCGTCGCGTCGATGGAGCCATAGAGCACGCCATCGACGGCGATGCCTTCCTTGAGCTTGTCGAGCGCAGGCTGGTCGATCTCGCCATGGGCGCGCACGCGATAACGGCGGAGCCAGCCGGTGGTCGGCAGCTCGAGCACGCGCGCCAGACCGCCGTCATTGGTCAGCAGCAACAGGCCCTCGGTGTTGATGTCGAGACGACCGATGGACATCACGCGCGGCAGGTCTTCCGGCAGGTTGTCAAAAACGGTCGGGCGGCCCTCCGGATCGGAATTGGTGGTCACCAGTCCCGCCGGCTTGTGATAGAGCCAGAGCCGCGTGCGTTCGATGCCGCGGATCGCCTCGCCATCGACCTCGATCCGGTCTGAAAGCGTGGCGTTGACGACCGGGGTGTCGAGCACCTTGCCGTTCAGGCTCACGCGGCCTTCCATGATCATCCGTTCGACATCGCGGCGCGAGGCCACGCCTGCGCGCGCGAGCAGTTTCGAAATACGTTCGGGCTTCATCGCCTCGTCGCCGGAAACCTCAGCCGGGCTGCGTGCAGCCTTCGGCTCCGGCTTCCTGTCGGCGCCGGCCGGTTTGCGAGTGAGCGGCTTGCCGCTGCGATCGGAGGTTTTGCCCGTCGGTCGCCTGGACTTGTCTTTAAATGTCATTTGCTGTTTGCCTGTCGTTTGGGCTGTCGTATCAGGTCACGCGGCCTTGGTTAAGAGGAAAGTTGTTCAATGGCGGAGACAAACGGCTTCATGGAGGCCGCCCTTGAGGAAGCGCGTGCCGCAGGGGACCGTGGCGAGGTGCCGATCGGGGCCGTCATCGTCCATGAGGGATCGATCGTGGCGCGGGCAGGAAACGAGACGCGTGCGCTGCGCGACATCACTGCCCATGCCGAAATTCTTGCCATCCGGCGTGCCGCGGAGAGCATCGGCGACGAGCGGCTCTCCGGTGCCGACCTCTATGTGACGCTGGAACCCTGCACCATGTGTGCGGCGGCCATCTCGTTCGCACGTGTTCGTCGCCTTTATTATGGCGCTGAAGATCCAAAGGGCGGCGGGGTGGACAATGGCGTGCGTTTCTATCGGCAACCCACATGCCATCATGTGCCGGAAGTCTATTCCGGCATTGCCGAAACGGAATCAGCCGAGATCCTGCGTGGCTTCTTCAGGGGCAGGCGCGAGAGCGATTGAGGACTGAAGCCATGGCCTCATTGCAGCGGGCATAGACGGCAAATTTCAAATGGCCTCGTCGTGCGTTTGTCAGGCCGACTGTCGGCCGAGTTCCAGCCCGTCGAAAACGATGCAATCGCGACCGCCCGATTTGGCCCGATAGAGATATTCGTCAGCCTGACGGAAAAGATCTACAGGATCGAAAACACCGTTGACCGAGGCGACGCCGATACTGACGCTGAGAGGGACCGGGCGCCCATCCACGACGAGATCGGCTTCGACAACCCCTCGCCTTATCCCATCGGCAATTGCGACCGCGCGGGTGCGCGTCGTTGCGTGAAGGAAAACGAGGAACTCCTCGCCGCCGATGCGGCCCCACAGGTCATCCTCATCGACCGCCTTCGAAATCGCAGCCGCAATGGATCGCAGCGCGTCGTCGCCAACCAGATGACCGAAGCCATCGTTGATCTTCTTGAAATGGTCGGCATCGGCAACCAGCAGCGCCGCCGGCCCCTCATGAGACGGCCCGATCTCCTCAAGCGCAGCAAACAGCGCACCCCGGTTGAGGCCGCCCGTCAGCGCATCGCTACGCGCCTTGATCCGCAGGTCATCATGCAGCAAGCGGAGTTCGGCATGCATGTCTTCCAGATGCACATGCATGCGCGCGATCTCGTCGCGCTGGCGTCGGATTACTTCGGTCTGGTGGAATTGCCAGGTGGTGGCCGGTCCCGCGATCACCAGCGGGCAGAAAACGCTCATCCAGAAACCGGGACCGTCAGGCTGGCCACCCAGCATGGGCACCAGCAGAAGGCAGATGGAGACCGAGGCCACCACGGATGCCCCCGTAACGATCGCCGCCTTGAACGCCGTTTTCCTGCTGACCCGAAACATGCCGTACCTTAGAGCGCTGTTCGATCCGATTGAATCAGATCGGCACTCTAAGCCCTTTTGTTTGAAGCATAATCTTATCGATCCTCGTTTCACTCCGGCCGGATTATGCTCTATGCGGAGCCCAGGTTAACGTTACGTGATGTTGGCGTTGCAAGAAAGTCCCCTCTGCCCGGTTCCCGCTAAAGCGTGTCGCGATCTTTCAGATTCGCGCTTTACGCTTTAAGTCCTTGTTTCATCGCATGTCGTGGCCGCAAAACCGCTGCATACTTTTGCGCGACATGCTGTAAGGTCGGGCGAAGAGGCGGAATCAGCCTGCAGCGAATTCCTTCAACTTGTCCCCGGCGAGACGATAGCGGATCCATTCCGTCTGCGGTTCGGCACCGATCGAGTCGTAAGCGCGGATTGCCGGCTCGTTCCAGTCGAGCACACTCCACTCGAACCGGCCGCACCCCTTCTCGACCGCGATCTTCGCGAGGTGGCGCAACAGCATCCTTCCGGCACCGGAGCGACGGTAATCGGGAGTGATGTAAAGGTCTTCCAGATAGAGGCCGTTGCGAGCCTGCCAGGTGGAATAATTGAAGAACCAGATGGCGGAACCGATTGGCTGGCCGTCGGCCTCGATAATGGCCACGCCTGTGACGGATTCCGGCCCGAAGAGACTTGTCCTCAGGCTTTCCTCCGTCGCCTCGACTTCGTGGCCGGCATTCTCGAAAACGGCAAGTTCGGTAATGAAGCGCAGGATGGTGCCGGCATCATCGGGGCCCGCATCACGGATGGCGAACGTCATCAGGCAATTCCCTAGGGATTTCAGACATGGAAAGGGCAGGTCGTTGCCGGCCTGCCCAAAAAAATAAGGTTTGCCCCGGTTCGGGTTTATTGGAAAGGCATCCACCAGGAAGAGGAACCCTGGCTTGCAGCCCTGGCCTCCTTCTTGCGGCGCTTTTCCTTCTTGCTTTCCGGCTCGCCGAGGTCGGTCAATGCTGTTGCATCGGCCTGGCGGTATTCAGCCGGCGGATCGGAGAGGAAACGACGCTGATCGAGGTAGGCGCCCTTCTGCTGCTTGCGCGCTTCGCGGAAGGCTTCCCACTTCTGGGTTTCCGTCATCGTGCCATTGGTGCCGTAACCGGCGAGCAGCGGCGAGCGGTAGCGCGGGTTGTTCGCGTTGGCGTCGGCTTCAGCTACGAGACGCGCGCGTGCGTCTTCCGGCGTTTCCAGCCATTCCGGGTTCGCCTTGCTGGCGAGCGACTGCTGCGGAGCGACCAGAGTGTTCTGGTCACCCTTCGGCGGCATTACCAGCGCCGGGCGGGGATTGTACTTGGTGTTCGTATTCTTGTTGGGATTAGCACCGATGGAGACCGCCGAGCCGACGTCATCGACCAACTGCTCCATAGCCGTCTTGTCGGTACCGTAGGTCGGGCTGCCGACGCAACCGGTCAATGCGGAACATGCGAGCAGGAGGCCGGCCATTCCGACACCAACTCTGAACAGATCTGCCGATTTCATGAATGCCTTCGAGCCTCGCCGCTGATTATGCTTGTTCCGAATATACTACCACCCCGCGTGATAGAAAATTTCGGCCATTTTCAGGCACATTTACCGGATGACAGGCAAAAGCGCAAATCATCCGGTAACATTTCGTTAATGGCGCGCAGCCAGTTCACGCAGCGCCGCCGCATCGCGAGCGGAAACATCCGGGTATTCCGGATCGGAACCGACGTCCGGCGTGATCTTCCACGAGCGGGCGCATTTGCGGCCTTCGGCAAGCTTGGGCTCGACCGAAACCTTGCCCACTTCCGCGAGGCGGAAGGCATCCGCCGGGCCTTCATCCGCCACAACGGAGATAGCCGAGGTGATGCAGATCTCTGCGAAATCCTGCCCCTCCAGCGCCTTGAACAGCTCCGCATCGCCGACATGAACGACGGGTGCGGCTTCCAGCGAGGAGCCGATGCGCTTTTCGCGACGCTCGATCTCCAGAGCGCCGGTGACGACCGTGCGTACCTTGCGAATCTTTTCCCACTTCTCATCGAGAGCCGGGTTGAGCCACTCGGCCGGAACGGTCGGGAACTGCTCCAGATGCACCGAGACGGCCGACGGATTGCGCGACAGCCATGCCTCTTCCATGGTGAAGGGCAGCATGGGCGCAAGCCAGGTGACGAGGCAATCGAACAGCTTGCGGATCACGGCAAGTGCCGAGCGACGCTTCAGGCTCGACGGCGCATCGCAATAGAGCGCATCCTTGCGGACGTCGAAGTAGAAAGCCGAAAGCTCGACGTTGGAGAAGTCGATCAGCGAACGGGTGATCTTCTTGAAGTCGAAGGCGTCGTAGCCTTCGCGCACGACCTTGTCGAGTTCCGCCAGCCGGTGCAGCATCAACCGTTCCAGTTCCGGCATGTCGGCAAGTGCGATCTCCTCGCCGTTGTCATGGGCCAGCGTACCGAGCATCCAGCGGACTGTGTTGCGCAGCTTGCGATAGGCGTCGATGTTGGTCTGGATGATGGTCTTGCCGAGGCGCTGGTCTTCCCAGTAGTCGGTGGTCATGACCCAGAGGCGCAGGATATCCGCGCCCGATTCCTTCATCACATCCTGCGGGACCACGGTGTTGCCGAGCGACTTCGACATCTTGCGACCCTGCTCGTCCATGGTGAAGCCATGGGTGACGACGGCGTTGTAGGGCGCACGGCCACGCGTCGCGCAGCTTTCGAGCAGCGACGAGTGGAACCAGCCGCGATGCTGGTCGGAACCCTCCAGATAGACGTCGGCCGGCCATTTCAGGTCGGGGCGATCTTCCAGAACGAAGGAATGGGTCGAACCCGAGTCGAACCACACATCGAGAATGTCTCGGACCTGCGTCCAGCCTTCAGCAGCGCGGGCGCCGAGGAAGCGCTCGCGGGCGCCGTCGGCAAACCATGCATCGGCGCCTTCGGCCTCGAAGGCTTCGATGATGCGGGCGTTGACGGCTTCGTCCAGCAGCACTTCGCCGTTTTCATCGACGAAGACGGCGATCGGAACGCCCCAGGCGCGCTGACGGGACAGAACCCAGTCCGGACGCGTCTCGATCATGGCGCGAAGGCGGTTCTGGCCGCCGGCGGGCACGAAGCGGGTGTCGTCGATCGCTGCCAGTGCGCGGGTGCGCAGTGTCGTCGCATCGCCGAGGTCCTTGTCCATGTAGACGAACCACTGCGGCGTGTTGCGGAAGATGACCGGCTTCTTGGAGCGCCAGGAATGCGGATAGGAGTGCTTCAGGCGGCCACGGGCGAACAGGTTGTTTGCCGCGATCAGCGCCTTGATGACGCGTTCGTTGGCGTCGCCCTTCTTGCCGTTGTCGTCCATGACGCGGGCGCCGTCGAAGCCGGGGGCATCGGCGGTGTAAAAACCGGCGTCGTCGACCGGGAACGGGATCTTGGTGGAGATGCCGCGCGCTTCGAGATCGCGAGCGTGATACATCCAGGCGTCAAAGTCCTCGCGACCATGGCTCGGCGCGGTGTGCACGAAGCCGGTACCGGCATCGTCGGTGACGTGATCGCCATCGAGCAGCGGAACGGGGAAATCGTAGCCGAGATCGGCAAGTGGGTGGGCGCAGGTGATCGCGGAAAGCTCTTCCGGAGCGACGTCGCGCAGGAACTTGAAGGTGAGCTTCGCCTTCGCCGCTGCCTCGTCTGCAAGACGGGTCGCGAAGATCAGCTTTTCGCCCGGCTGCGGGCCGAAATCGTTCTGAGCGCTTTCGACCTCGAAGAGGCCATAGGGATAGCGCGAGGAGAACGCGATGGCGCGGTTGCCCGGGATGGTCCAGGGGGTGGTCGTCCAGATGACGACTGATGCATTTTGTTCAATAAGTTCCTCAACCTTATTGATCACCGATGCAATATCATCAGCAACTCGACCCGCTTCGACATCGGAGGCAACGCGCGAATATCGAGCCGAAGTGTCAGCCCCCACGACCGGGAACTTCACCCAGATCATGTCGCTTTCGACGTCGGCATATTCGACTTCGGCTTCGGCCAGCGCCGTGCGCTCGACCACCGACCACATGACCGGCTTGGAACCCCGGTAGAGCTGGCCGCTTTTCGCGATCTTGAGGAGTTCACCGGCGATGCGGGCTTCCGCATGGAAGTTCATCGTGGTGTAGGGGTTTTCGAAGTCGCCCTCGATGCCGAGACGCTTGAACTCGTCGGCCTGGGTCTTGATCCACTGGCCGGCGAAATCGCGGCATTCCTGACGGAATTCGTTGACCGGGACCTCGTCCTTGTTCTTGCCCTTCTCGCGGTACTTTTCCTCGATCTTCCATTCGATCGGAAGGCCGTGGCAGTCCCAGCCGGGAACATAGTTCGCGTCGAAACCGCGCATCTGGAAGGAACGGGTGATGACGTCCTTCAGGATCTTGTTCAGCGCGTGGCCGATATGGATGTTGCCGTTGGCATAGGGAGGTCCGTCGTGCAGGACGAATTTCTCGCGGCCGGCGGCGGAAGCGCGCAGCTTCTTGTAGAGGCTCATCTCCTGCCAGCGCTTGACCATTTCCGGTTCCTTCTGCGGCAATCCGGCGCGCATGGGGAAATCGGTCTGGGGCAGATAGAGAGTGGAGGAGTAGTCAACTTTTTCAGCGGTATCGGTCATGATCTTGCCATCGAAGGCGCCCGGAGCGGGTCGCGAATAATGTCTTGGAATTCAAGGTGGCGGTAGCGCTCGCGAGGGAAGCGCCAAAATCCCGGACCCTTCGGCTCTTTCAAAGAGCGCGAAAGGCCGGGCCAATAATTCGAAGGGATTTGGTCAGCCGAACCCTGTTCATGGTGGCGGTTCTTTAAGCGGTTTTGCCGCGAAAAGGAAGAGGCGCGCTGCAAGTTTATGGCGGCGCGAAGCCGTATACGACGACAGGGAAGATGAAAGCTGCCCTGCCCGCCGCATCGCGATCCGCTCAGAACGCGATTTCGGCGTCGAGCGGGCTGATCGGGGAAACGCCGGCGAGAAGCGCCCTCGCCTCCTCCTCGTCCTTGCGGATCTGCTCGACCAGCGGCTCCAGTCCGGCGAACTTCAACTCGTCGCGGAGATGACCGAAGAACGAGACGCGACAGTGCTCGCCATAGAGGCTGCCGGAAAAGTCGAACACGAAGGTTTCCAGCAGGGCCGCTCCGTTATCCGTTACCGTTGGACGATAGCCGAAGCTCGCGACACCGTCATGCAGGGAGCCGTCAGGCCGGCGCAGCCGCACGGCATAGATGCCGGGCTTCAGCTCGGCTTCCGGCGGCAGGGCCATGTTGGCGGTCGGGAAACCGAGTGTGCGGCCAAGCTGCTGGCCCTTGATGACTTCGGCCTCGACCGTGAAGCGGTAGCCCAGCAATCCGGCGGCCTGCGCGACATCGCCTTCCCGCAACAGGCTGCGGATGCGGCTCGAGGAAACCACCTCGGCGCCTTCATCGCGGAAGGCATCGATCAGCGTAACACCAAAGCCATGGCGCTTTCCGGCTTCCATCATGAAGGCGGGTCCGCCTTCCCTGCCCTTGCCGAAATGAAAATCGAAGCCCGTCACCACTTCCGACGCGCCGAGCCATTCGACCAGTATGGAACGAACGAACTCCTCGGCGGAGCGGTTGGAAAACTCGCGATCGAAGGGATATTCGATGACCGAATGAAAGCCCATCGCCTCCAGCAGGCGTGCCCTGACCGGGGCCGGCGTCAGGCGAAAGACCGGCTGGTCCGGCCTGAAGACGGAGCGCGGATGGGGCTCGAAGGTCAGCACGAGCGCCGGAATGCCGCGTTCCTTCGACAGTTCCAGTGCACGGCTCAGAACCGTCTGATGGCCGCGATGAACCCCGTCGAAATTGCCGATGGCGATAACGCCGCCTTTCAGGCTCTCGGGGAGCGGGTTCTTCTTCTCATTGCGATGAAAGACGGTCATGTCCACGTCCCGGTTCAGGCGAACCTCTGCATCCAGTATTTCGGATCGGCGTTCTCGCGCTTCAGATAGGCGTTCAGGATCGCCTCGTCGGGCTTGCCGTTGACGGTATATTCCGCAGCATGAATGCCGCCGGAGATATAGAGAAGGTCAAGACCGGCATCGAGCGCGCCACGAACATCGGTGGGCATGCCATCGCCGATGGCCAGCACACGGGTTTTCGCAGTCTCGCTGCCCCTGATCTTTCCGGCGGCCGCCATGGCCGCATCATAGATCGGGCGATACGGCTTGCCGGCAACGCGGGTCTCGCCGCCCAATTGTTCGTAATAGGCAGCGACAGCACCGGCGCAGGGGATCATGCGCGAACCGCGCTCGACGATCAGGTCAGGATTGGCGCAGATCAGCGATACGGCGCGCTTTTGAAAAGCGATCAGCATGTCATGATAATCTTCCGGCGTTTCGGTCTCATCGTCGAAAAAGCCGGTGCAGACGACGGCTTCCGCTTCATCCGCAGGAACCCTCTCGACGCCGAGTCCATTGAGTAAGGGGAAATCGCGATCGGGACCGAGGAAGAAGATCTTCTTCGGACCGGCAGCGATCAGCGTGCGGGTCACGTCACCGGAGCTGACGATACCGTCGAAGGCCGTGTCCGCGACACCGATCATCTTCAACTGGCTGACGACATCGGGCGACGGGCGTGGCGAATTGGTGATGAGCACCACGGTGGCGCCTGCCTCCCGCGCCGCGGTCAATGCCTCTGAGGCGGAGGGGAATGCATCGATACCGTTGTGCAGCACGCCCCAGACATCGCAGAGAATGACGTCGTAGTTTTTGCTGACGTCGCTCAGGTTGGAGATGCGTTCTGCCATCATGATTTCCCGGTTTGAAATAATGTCAGCGGTGACATTGCAAAGGATCGCCGCCATGGCAAGGGGCTTTGCTGCCCGGTGGTGAAATAGCTGATGTGAACGGATGCGGGGATCGGGAGCTATCACCCGCGTGATGGCATCGGTCACGAAATTGCCGAACCCGGATGCAAGACATGACCCGTCTAACGTTCTGTCACGGAGCGCTGTTAACGTTGTGGGGTGAAATTTTTTCGGCGGGCCGCGCTTGACTCACCCGGAGGCCGCCCCTATCTCATCGCCGCTAGCACTCTCCAAATGGGAGTGCTAACAGTTTCCGTGCGGATCCTCCGCGATCCGTCAATGTCATTTGATCGAGGGATTAGACAATGGCAAGCACATCTTTCCGCCCCCTGCACGACCGCGTTGTCGTCAAGCGCGTCGAGTCTGAAGAAAAGACCAAGGGTGGCATCATCATTCCGGACACCGCCAAGGAAAAGCCTGCTGAAGGCGAAATCGTTGCTGTCGGCCCGGGCGCCCGTGACGAAAACGGCAAGGCCGTGGCTCTCGACGTCAAGGTCGGCGACCGCGTCCTGTTCGGCAAGTGGTCGGGCACCGAAGTCAAGCTCGACGGCGTTGACCTTCTGATCATGAAGGAAGCCGACATCATGGGCATCATCGGCTGATTTCCAGCCTTTTGCCTTCATCGACATATCGCTGACACCCCTTTTCAGGAGTTATCAAAATGGCAGCTAAAGAAGTAAAATTCGGCCGCTCTGCGCGCGAAAAGATGCTGCGCGGCGTCGACATCCTCGCTGACGCAGTGCAGGTAACCCTCGGCCCGAAGGGTCGTAACGTCGTTATCGACAAGTCCTTCGGCGCTCCGCGCATCACCAAGGACGGCGTATCGGTCGCCAAGGAAATCGAACTGGAAGACAAGTTCGAAAACATGGGCGCCCAGATGGTCCGCGAAGTTGCTTCGAAGACCAACGACATCGCCGGCGACGGCACCACGACCGCAACCGTTCTGGCTCGCGCTATCGTTCGCGAAGGCGCCAAGGCTGTTGCAGCCGGCATGAACCCGATGGACCTGAAACGCGGTATCGACCTCGCTGTTGCAGAAGTCGTCAAGGACCTGCAGGCAAAGGCAAAGAAGATCTCCACCTCGGCTGAAGTTGCCCAGGTCGGCACGATCTCCGCAAACGGCGACAAGCAGGTCGGTGACGACATCGCTGAAGCCATGCAGAAGGTTGGCAACGAAGGCGTCATCACCGTCGAAGAAGCCAAGACCGCCGAAACCGAACTCGAAGTCGTCGAAGGCATGCAGTTCGACCGCGGCTACCTGTCGCCCTACTTCGTGACCAACCCGGAAA
>QFQX01000108.1 GCA_003248775.1 Shinella sp.
GGCTCTCCCGTCCAACACGGAAGCCTATGAATCAGCGATTAACTGATTTGGGAATCCTGAATGTCGATCCGACCTAGCCTTCTGATCACCACCGCTGGCGATTTGGAATGCACAATTGAAGGCATTCCCTTTCACGTTTTTTCTTTCGTCCGTTGTATGTCTCGTCCCGGGGTTGCGCCGAACAGCCGGCCATAGTCGCGGGTAAATTGGGAAATGCTTTGATAGCCGACCTCGTGCGCGGCCTGCGAAATCCTCGTACCGTCCGCAAGCATCGAACGCCGCGCTTCAATCAGGCGGAGTTGTTTCTGGAACTGCAGTGGGGACAGGGTCGTGATCTGCCTGAAATGCAGATGAAAGGTGGGTTCACTCATGCCGGCTTCCTGCGCAAGCTGTTGGACACGGATTGTCCTGGCGAAATCCCTGCGCAAAAGTGCAACGGCACGGCCGACGCGTTCAGCATGGCTGTCGATGGCACCGAGGCGTCGGATCGTGTTCCCATGCCTGCCTTTGAGAAGCCAGTAATGCATCTCACGGAGCAACCCGCCTCCAAGAACCGTTAATGCTTCAGCATCGTCGAGCAACCGCACAAGCCGGAGCGCCGCATCGGCAACATGTTCATCGACCGGTTCAATGCGGACAGGGGAGGCGGTGCTTTTCGTCCGTGACGTGCTGATCATCAGATCCCGCAAAATAACCGGGTCGAGTTCAAGGATCAGCGCATAATAGGGAGCCGCGGGGCTGGCTTGCGTGATCTCACTGACCGTCGGCACATCCGCAGAGATCACAAGGGCCTCGCCCGGACCATATTCATGGCTGTCTGCGCCTGAGGAAACTCTCTTGCGCCCCTGCAGCAGCAGCGCGATCAGGGGCTTGTTGACGGCGACCTGCAGTTCTCCAGCCTGCAGGGAACGAATGATCGCCAGCCCCGGCACGGGGGTGATCGCAGCGCCGCTGGCATCGGCATGGGCATCTGCGTATCGACGGCACACGGCCAGCAATGAAGAGATCATATGATGGTTTCCGGCAAGGAGTATCGCCAGTTCTTTGCCACAAAGGACCTACGAGCGGAACTCTCCGAGAGGAATGAGCAAAACTAAGCGAGAAATTGGCAATTGAGCGGGTTCAAGTTCCCCTATCTGGTATTCATGCAAAACAGAAAGGGTTCGATATGAGCAAAATTTCCCTCGTAACCGGCGCCAACCGGGGTCTCGGTCGCAATACCGCTTTGTCCATCGCCCGCCGGGGCGGCGATGTGATCGTCGCCTATCGTGGCAATGAGGCGCAGGCTGAAGACGTGGTTGCCGAAATCAAGGCGCTGGGTCGCAAGGCCGTGGCGCTGCGTCTCGACATGGCGCAGTCTGCAAGCTTTCCCGCATTTGCGGAGACCTTGACGTCGGCTCTTCGCAATGTCTGGGACCGCGACAGTTTCGATCATCTGATCAACAATGCTGGTCACGGAGAATTTGCAATGATCGCCGAGACCACCGAAGCCCAGTTCGATGGCCTCTTCGACGTGCACGTGAAGGGTGTTTTTTTCCTCGTACAGGCCCTTCTTCCGCTTCTGGCGGATGGCGGGCGAATCGTGAACTTTTCCTCGGGACTGACGCGTGTCTCTTACCCGGGCTTCGGAGCCTATTCTGCGGCAAAGGCGGCTGTAGAAATGCTGTCGGTCTACATGGCGCGGGAATTTGGTGGTCGTGGCATCACCGTTAACACCGTTGCCCCCGGCGCGATCGAGACTGATTTCGGTGGCGGGCTGGTGCGCGACAACTCAGATGTGAATGCCCAGTTCGCTCAAATGACCGCGCTCGGCCGCGTCGGGCTCCCCGACGATATCGGGATGATGGTCGCCAATCTTCTGGACGACGGTAACCGCTGGATCACTGCTCAGCGGATAGAAGTCTCGGGCGGCCAGACAATCTGATCGACAGTGCACTGAGGGCACTCCGTACTCACGGAGTGCCCTTTTCCTCAGAAGAGGATATCATGTTCCACGCATCGATCCGCGATAAGCTCGAAGGAGACTCGAGCACTATGACGGGCTATAGAGTAGAATCGGCGGTTCGGTATGTCGCCTGGTGAGGTTGCGGTAGTCGGCGGCAATATCGCGCCATAGAGGGCAATCGGCGGTTATGGCGGAGAGGGTGGGATTCGAACCCACGATACGGTTGCCCGTATGCCGCATTTCGAGTGCGGTGCTTTCGACCACTCAGCCACCTCTCCGCTTGAGCATGATGACGCGTTGGTCAGCGCGGGGTGTCTCTTAGCGGGTGTTTCGTAGGCTGGCAAGCGCGAATATCGCGTTACCATAAGCTTTTATCTTGACAGCTTTTTGTGTCTCACGTATGCGACCGGGGAATTAGACATGGGCGTACTGTGTCTTGTTTTCTCCGTTTCGATGCGGGGTTTCACCGGCGGGTGTTTCGGGTTCAACGGAACCGGGAGCATTCGCTACACCGACTGACAAAAAGACAGCCGTCCGGCAAGCCGGAAAGAGCTGGAACGAACATGAAAGGATAAAAAATGTTCGCAGTCATCAAGACCGGCGGTAAGCAGTACCGCGTCAACACCAACGACGTGCTCTCCATCGAAAAGCTGGAAGCCGAAGCTGGTGCAACCGTAGAATTCACCGAAGTCCTCGTTGTCGGCGAAGGTGCTGATGCGAAGATCGGCGCGCCTTTCGTCGCCGGTGCTTCCGTCAAGGCTGAAGTCGTCGAGCAGACCCGTGGCAAGAAGGTGATCGCATTCAAGAAGCGTCGTCGCCAGAACTCCAAGCGTTCGCGCGGCCATCGCCAGCACCACACCGTGGTGCGCATCACCGACATCGTAGCCGCTTAATCGCGCTCAAACGAGAACTAGGTTTTAAAGGAGAACTCCAATGGCACACAAAAAAGCTGGCGGTTCCTCGCGTAACGGTCGCGATTCCGAATCCAAGCGCCT
>QFQX01000061.1 GCA_003248775.1 Shinella sp.
ATCAAAGCCTCCGTTTAAGACTTTGAATCACAAATATAAAAATAAATCAATAATATGATTGGGTTTTGACCCTAGAGCGTCGTTCAGCGGCAGACCCGACTTGATCGAGCGGACCATGACGTCGAGAGAATTGGGGAACTCGTTCAGGAATTTCTTCTGTCGGCGCTTGATGAGAAAGCCGACGAGCCAGCGGGGAATGCCGAAGCCGGCGACGAAGGCCACGCCGACGAGTGCGAGCGGTGGCAATCCGGCAACGAAGGCGAACACGGCGATGACGATGCCGAAGATCACGCTGAAGGTGTAATACTGGCTTGGTGTAGTGGAAAGGCCGGCCTGCGCGAGCCGCGATTTCAGGCTGGCTGTTGCTGCCTTCTTCTGCCGTTCATGCTGCTTGCGCTCCAGTTCCTTCAGCGAATCCTGAACGGACTTGCGCCGCTTGGAAATTTCCTGCACGCGGTCGCGCGCCGCCTTGACCTTGGCGTGATCGGTCTCCGCCGCCTTGACGCGGTTGATGCGGCTTGCGGTCTTCTTCTCGGTCTCGATCTGCGAATACAGCAACCCGTAAGCGATGCCGCCCGTGGCCACTGCGGCAAGAGCGATGATGGCCAGTACCAGAGGATCTAAGCCGAACATCTTTTCAGACCCCCTTGCCCTTCTGTTCCATGGCGTCCAGCGCTGCCGCCAGACGACGCTCTTCGTTGTAGTAGCGTGCGCGGTCCCAGAAATGCGGCTTGCCGATCCCGGTCGACATGTGCCGACCGATGATCTTGCCGTTGAGGTCTTCGCCTTCGATCTCGTAGCGCAGCAGGTCTTGTGTGATGATCACGTCGCCTTCCATCCCGATCACCTCGGTGACATGGGTAATGCGGCGCGAACCATCGCGCAGGCGGGCCGCCTGGATGATGACGTCGATCGATCCGGAAATGATTTCGCGCACCGTCTTTGCCGGAAGGGTGAAGCCACCCATGGCGATCATCGATTCCATACGTGATAGGCATTCGCGCGGCGTGTTGGCGTGGATCGTGCCCATCGAGCCGTCGTGGCCGGTGTTCATCGCCTGCAGGAGGTCGAATACCTCCGGTCCGCGCACTTCGCCGACGATGATGCGTTCGGGACGCATGCGCAGGCAGTTCTTGACGAGGTCGCGCATGGTGATCTCGCCTTCGCCCTCGATGTTCGGCGGGCGGGTTTCCAGACGCACCACATGCGGCTGCTGCAGCTGCAGTTCGGCGGTGTCCTCGCAGGTGATGATGCGTTCGTCGGCATCGATGAAGCCGGTGAGGCAGTTGAGCAGCGTGGTCTTGCCCGAGCCGGTACCGCCTGAGATGACGACGTTGCAGCGAACGCGACCGATGATCTGCAGGATCTCGGCGCCTTCCGGCGTGATCGCGCCGAATTTGACGAGCTGCCCGAGGTTGAGCTTGTCCTTCTTGAACTTACGGATCGTCAGGGCCGGCCCGTCGATGGCGAGCGGCGGTGCAATGACGTTGACGCGCGAGCCGTCGGGCAAGCGCGCGTCGCAGATCGGACTGGATTCATCGACGCGGCGGCCGACCTGGCTCACGATGCGCTGGCAGATCGAGAGAAGCTGGGCGTTGTCGCGGAACCGGATATCCGATTCGATCGTCTTGCCGCCCACTTCGATAAAGGTCTGGCCCGATCCGTTGACCATGATGTCGGCGATGTCGTCACGCGCAAGCAGCGGCTCCAGCGGACCGTAACCAAGAACGTCGTTGCAGATGTCATCGAGCAGTTCCTCCTGCTCGGAGATCGACATCGCGAAGTTCTTGATGGTGATGATGTCGTTGACGATGTCACGGATTTCTTCGCGCGCGCTTTCCCCGTCCAGCTTGGCAAGCTGCGACAGGTCGATGGTATCGATCAGCGCCGAGAAGACCTGGGACTTGGTGTCATAGTAATCCTGCGTACGGGCAGGTCGCTTGCGACCGCCCGGCTGCTGCGCCTGCAGCGGCGGGGGCGTTACCTGCTGGCGCGGCTCTTCGCGCGCAGGTTCCTGAGCCGCCATGGCACTGCGCTGGGGAGGCACTGCAACAGCCGGTGTGGGCGTGGGCGGCACCGTGCCTACCCCCAATCCACTCTTTCCAAAACTGTCGCCCCCGCGCTTTCCAAACATCAGCCTTAACCTGTTTCCGTCCTGCCGTTATTTCTTGCCGAGAAGTCCGAGCATCTTGCCCAGCCCGCCCTTCTTGGGCTTTTTGATCGTGGCCCTTCCGGTCACGAGATGGGCAATCTGGGAGAATGTCTCCGAGGTTGGCGATTTCGCATCTATCTCCGAAATCATCCGTCCGCTGTTGGCCGCGTTTCCAAACAGGGCCGCATCGAACGGGATGATGGCGGCCGGCTCGAGTTCCAGCGGTTCGAAGAAGTCCAGCGGCGAAATCTCCGGGCGCTTCGGCATGCCGACCTGATTGAGAATGAGGTGCGGCGCCTTGTCGTTCGGCCTGATCTTCTTCAGCGCGTCGAGCATGTTCTTGGCGTTGCGCAGATTGGCGAGATCGGGTGCGCAGGTGATGATGATCTCATCGACTTCCCCGAGTACTGTGCGCGTCCAGTCAGACCATGCATGTGGCAGGTCGAGCACGGTCGCCGGCGCGCTGCGCTGCAACAACTCCAGCACCGGCTGGAAGGCATCGCGTTCGTAATCATAGGAGCGGTCGAGCAGCGAGGGTGCGGCCAGTAGTGACAGATGCTGCGAACATGTCGTCAGCAGTCGGTCGAGGAAGACCTCGTCCAGTCGCTCCGGAGAAAACACCGCTTCCGCCATGCCTTGCGCCGGATCCTGATCGAAGTCGATATTGGCCGTTCCGAAGGGAAGGTCGAGATCGGCCAGAATGGTTTCCGTCGAGAACAGGCTGGAAATTCCGAAGGCGCAATTGTGGGCGATGGTCGAGGAGCCGACCCCGCCCTTGGCGCCGATGAAGGCGATGCTGCGGCCAAGCGGTTCGGCCTCGGGATCGACGAAGATGGCTGCGATGGCTGTCATGATATCGGCCATGGCGAGCGGAGCCACGATGTATTCGGAGATGCCGTTGCGGATCAATTCTCGATAGAGCGCGATGTCGTTATGGCGGCCGATGATGATGACCCGGGTGGCGGGATCGCAGACTTCGGCCAGAGGTGCAAGCTCGGCCATGAGGTTGCCGGCGACCGCCTCGGTTTCCAGGATGATGAGGTTCGGCGTGGGTGTCGAGGCAAACATGCTCGCGGCGGCAGCGATATTGCCGCTGGTGATCCTGAGGCTCGCCCGTGCCATCCGCCGGTCCTGGGCGCACTGTTCCATCACGCGCCGGACCGTATCCGAGATGCAGAAGGCATGCACCGAAATACGCGGCAGCGGACGCAGGTTGTCGAGATCGCCGGTCGCGGCAGGCTCGTCCGCCATGCGGCCCCCGACGGCCCCCGTGTCTATGTCGTAATCGATCGCGCTCATGCTTTAATCCTGCTTTCGGACGTTGCGGTCCTGCTAGTTCGTCGAGGTGTCGGTGCCTTCGCGATAGAGACCGATCACGGTCGATCGGCGGGTCGCGTCGATCGGCGCGGTCGCGCGCGGCGTTACGAGGTCCATCGGATTGGCGATCTGGGCGGCAAGGTTCGCTTGCGTGGCGCAGCCGAAATTATGCCAGTTCTTGTTGGCATAGGTGTTGTTCTGCAGGTCTTCCGGCCACTGGCCGCACTGGTCGGTGACGGCGGTGACCGCGACATAGCTCAGCCTGACTGGTGCTGCATCGCCCGTCGCTCCCGCCTGATAGCTGGTCTCGACGATGCGCGGAGCCGGAACGCCGTTACCGGCCAGCACTGAACGGATCTCCTTGCGCATGCGCGAAACGGCGAAGGAATTCGGCGAACCCTGCGGCAGAAGGATCTGCAGGTTGCCCTTTGACTTGGACGCGTAGTCGCCGGCAAAGCCCGCGATGGCATCGCGCGTTCCGCTCGTCAGGCTACGGTCGCCCGATGCGATCGGGATATCGAGCGTGTGTTCGACTTCGGTCAGCGTGATCGGGTGGCGGGTGCGGTAGTCGTCGGGAATGGCGCCCGTCGACATCTGGTCCTTGTTCATGCTGCCGCAGCTCGCGAGCATGGTGGTTGCGCCGATCACCAGCAGGGTTGCGGCGATGCGCCCGTAGCGGATCCTGTGTTCGGCCATGGCGGTCCGGCTTTCCATTCTTTCGAGCTTGGTCGTTGGCGTCTTCATGTCGGCCTCCGGGCTCACTTGTAGATAAATCCGACCGAGCCATGGTACTGGCCAGTGGCATCGGCCTGGCGGCGGCCATAGACCTTGTTCACCCTGTTGAGGAAGAAGGAGGCGCCGTCGTTCTCGGGATTGAAGTTGTCGTCGGGGCGGGCGAGCTGGTTGCGCGCCACAGGCCGCACGAGATAGGGCGTGGCGATGATGACCAGTTCCGTTTCGTTGCGCTGGAAGTCCTTGCTTCGGAAGAGAGTGCCGAGGATCGGGATCTTGGCGAGGCCGGGCAAGCCTGAAACCGCCTGACGGATATTGTCCTGCACGAGACCGGCGATCACGATCGAGCCGCCCGAAGGCAACTCTACCGTGGTCGAGGCTTCGCGCTTGCGGATCGAGAGATAGGTCTGACCCGGAACGTTCAATTGGTTGCCGGAGACGTCCGACCCTTCCCAGGTCGGTTCGGAAACATTGGTCTCGATGGCCAGGCTGATGCGCCCTGGCGCCAGGACCACCGGACGGAAGTTCAGCTCGATGCCGTATTCCACCGTTTCCGTTGTCCGCGTAATCGTGTTTTCCTGGCTATCGACTTCTTGTTCCTTGGGTAGGCGATATTCGCCGCCGACATAGAATTTTGCCTGTTCACCGGATATCGCCGTGAGGCTCGGTTCGGCAAGCGTACGCATCACGCCAGCCTGCTCCATGGCATTGATGTAGGAAGTGATTCCGTAGCCGGAGCTTCCGAGCGAGCCGACAACCTTCGCGATGCCCTCCAGGTTGACGGAGTTGCCGAGGTTGGCGGGATTGGCATAACCGATCCCGCTTGTGCCATCCGAAATGCGACCACTGAAGCCAAGCTGTTTCAGAACTGAACGGCTGACTTCGGCGACCGTGACCTTCAGCGAGACCTGATCTTCGCCCTCGATCGTCAGCAGGTTGACGATCTGCGAGACCTGACGGTCCTCGGCAAAGATCGCAACGGCAGCGTCACCGCTTTCGCTGGAGGCCGTTGCGGTCTGGTTGCGGGTGGTTGCTTCACCGCCTTTCAGGAAGGCGTTGGCGAGGCTCTGGGCGCGAGCGGCATCCTGGGGCGTGCGAACCGTCCCGGTCAGCACGATGTTGTCCGAAACGATCTCGACCTTGATGTCGGATTCGGGAATGAAGCGGCGCAGATTGTTTTCGAGCCCCGCAATGTCGCGCTCGATCTCGACGTCCAGGCTGACCACTTCCTCGCCGTTGGCGCCGAAGATGAAGATGTTCGTCTGGCCGACGGCCTTGCCGAACAGATAGATACGCCGCGAGGTGCGTGTCACGGCATCCGCCATTGACGGGTCCGCGACGAGGATATCGTGTGCGTCCTGCGGCAGGTCGACGACCAGCGCCTTGTTGAGGCCGAGCTTTAAGGTGCGCCGGGCGCCGGGACCGGACTGGTTGATGCGGACCACGCTCTGGGCAGCCGCTTCCGCGAGCGGCACGTCGAAGATATGCGGCGCGAAATTGCCGGGTACGCCCGAAAAGGCCATGGAGAACGCCAATCCTCCGGCCAGTGAAGTGCGAATTTTCTGTTTCAAGTTCAGCACCGTGGCATCCCCGATCATTGTGTCTGGTTTTCCGAGCCGGAGGTCTTGACCACCGCGCCGGATTTGATGACCTGAATTGAAGGCGCGCCCGACCCGCCGCTCAGAAGGTAATCGGCAACGGACGTGTCCTCTTCCTGGGCATCGGAGATCGAGCGTAGAGCCAGCGACAATCGGTCGGCCATCTGCTGCGCAACGGTGATCACCTTCGCCTGATCGGGCGTGAGTTCCAGTGTCGCCGTGGTGCCGACCACGGACTTGCTTCCGTCCTCCTTTTCCTCGACCTGCTGGTCGATCGCCAGTACGCGAATGTTGGAGAGCACGGTTTCGGTCAGGTAATTGTTCTCGTCGCCCTTGCGAACCATGATGACATCGACACGGTCATTCGGAAGGATGAACCCGCCCGCGCCTGTTGCAACCGAGATTTCTGTTGCGACCGCGCGCTTGCCGGACGGCAGCAGCGACGACATGATCCGCGAGGAGGAATCGACGATCTTCTCGCGACGCAGGGGCTCTCCCTCGAACATCGGAAGGCGAACAACGGCTCCAGCGAGTTCCGTCATGGCGTCGGGACGATCCGTTCGGGTAATGAAGCCGGGAACGATGCTTCCTTCCGGCCATGCCATCCAGCGGATGGACTTCTCATTCAGGCGGGCGCCGACGGGAAGATTTTCCGAGGAGACGAGCACATCGACGGTTGGCTCTTTTTTGACCTCGCCAGCCACCTGCTGCATCACGACCTGTTTCGTGCCGCCGAGCCTCATGGCGAGAAGCCCTGCCATGCCGGCCGCCACGACGGCGACGGCGAGGATAATGATGCGCGCGGGTTTCATGATCTTTCCTTGATCGGCACAAAGCACTGTGCCTCGCAGAATGATCAGCAATTGGTGTAATTATGGTTAACAAGACGCTTACGGTCTTGGTTAACGATAGCTTTCTGTGGTCGGGCGCGGGTGTTTAGCGGATCTGCTCCAGCGCCGCCAACACGAGCGGTGATTGGGGAAAGGCAGCGAGCCCACCGACGCAGATTGCGATCGCATAGGGGATCTTCTTCGCCGTCAGGATCGAGTGCGGTATCGGCAGGTTGAGCGCCATTACGGTATCGGAATTCGAACGCACTAGCAGGATCAGCATGGTCAGAAGCCCGCCGCCATACGCCACATAGATCAGGAAATGCAGCAGGGTGGTCGTGAAGCCGAACCAGACCGCGGCAGCCGCCAGAAGCTTTGCGTCGCCACCGCCCATGACGTTGATGGCGAAGAGGCCAAAGACGACGGCGAACACCGCGGCACCAGCCGTGATATGCCAGCCGAAATCGGCGAGGCTCAAGCCGGAAAAAGGCACAAGCACGATGAAGGACGCGAGCAGTATGGCCGGAATACGGTTCGGGACCATCATTTCGAACAGGTCGGTGAAGGCGGCGACGACGAGGCAGATCGGCAGAATCACGAAAACCGCAGCTTCATACATAACTGTCTTCCTTCAAGCGGAGCCAATCTATCATGCTGATAAAAGTTTACAAAATCGCGAACTCCGAGAAACCGGTGTAACGTCCGCAAATAACGAAGAGCCACCTCCTTCAAGAGGTGGCTCTTTTGTTTCTTGTACGCAGCAAGAACTTGCTTGATGCGAATTAACCGCCCTTGGTCGACTTAAAGTCCAGTTCCTTGGAGATCTGATCGAACTGGTTGTTCAGTGCGCCGCCGAGGGTCGTCGCGCCGGTGATCAGGGCGACGGAGATGAGGGCTGCGATCAGGCCGTATTCGATAGCGGTGGCGCCGGACTCATCCTTCAGGAAACGTGCGAAAATCTTGGTCATTTTACTCTCCTACTCCACAATGGTTGTTCAGCACTCCCGGCAACTGTTTGCCGTTGCTCGGATGACTGGAACCTACACATCAGCCCATTGCCATCGGCTTAAGAAAGACGGTTACCAACTCCTGAAAGCCCAAATGCCCGGGACTTGGTAAACGGTTGGAAGCACCGAAATTCTGCATTTTATCGATCAGGGCGCGCACGCCGGAAAATCGATGATAAAACAGCCATTTGCATCGTCTTCACGAAAGACGTTCACGACTGGACGGCGCGGCTGTGATCGTCGCCGTCTTGTTCTTCGCAGGACAAGTTGGGGATGTGTGACCAATTTTGGTACGAGCCTCGGTCGATACTTGGTCGCCGATACGGTTTTCGAGAAGGACAGGAGAGCGGCGAGATTGCGTTCAAGCGTGTGATGTGCGCATCCGGGATCGTTGCCGGCTCGCTCGGTTGGTGTCGTTCACACAGAAATGCCCGGGCTTAACCGTCCGTTCACCAATCCGTTCCATCCTGCGTCAGGATCCACGTATTGAAAGCTTCGGAAGGCTGGCACGCATGTTGTCCTGCAGCGGTCTCAAAATTCTTGCTGTCACCGGCGTGCTCGCGTTCAGTGCGGCGCTGCCGTTTTCCGCTATGGCGGAGGACGGTGCCGGTATCCTGCGTGTCTATATGAATAACGCACGCGTACTGAAGCTTGATCGCCCTGTAAGCAAAGTGATCGTCGGTAATTCCGATGTTGCCGACGCGACCGTCGCCGACGCAAAGACCATTGTCCTGACCGGGCGTGCCTTCGGCTCGACGAATCTCGTCCTTCTCGATGCCGACGGCAATGCAATCGTCGACGAACGTATTCTGGTATCGATCGACGAGGGCAATACGGTACGCGTGTTCAAGGCGACCAGCCGCACCGTGCTGTCCTGCACACCGAATTGCGAGGAGCATGTCGCGACCGGCAACAGCTCGAAATAATCGCGCGAAGTGAGGCTTTTTGCCGCCCCAGATCGGGAAAAACGTAAAGAAACCGGAAACGGAATTTCAATACTTCGCCTCTAGTGTCTCGACAAAACCGCATTTCGGTCACAGGCGATGAACCCAATCACTCATCCGGACGAAGCAAGAAGCCGCAAGAAGAGGTTTCGCCTCTCCTTATGGCGCAGGCTGGCCCGTTCCCGGGATGGTGCCGCCGCAATCGAATTTGCGATTCTCGCCATTCCCTATTTTCTTATCATATTTGCGACCCTCGAAACCTTCGTTGCCTATACGGCCGAACAGATCGTATCGAACGCCGTCAACGTCATGGCGCGCGAAGTCCGGACGGGTAACATCACCTATAATCTGGGTCGCTCGACGGACAAGACGATGGAAGAGTTCCGCGTCTTGTTCTGTGACCAGATTTCCGTGGTAATCGCCTGTTCGGCGACAGAGGCCTCAACGCCGCAGAAGCTCTATCTCGATCTTGAGACGCTGCCCACTTTCGCGGCTGTCGCCGATAAGGTGGGGGTTCCACGGGTCAATGGCGGATTTTCGGATCTCGATACGTCCGCTTTCCATTTTTCCCCCGGCGGGCCAGATACGATCAATCTGCTGCGCGCCTATTACCGATGGGATGTGACCCTGGATCTGCTCCGGTCCATCAGCAATATCCGCCCCGATAGCCAGACCAATCAGGTTCTGCTTATTGCCACCACGGCCTTCCGCAACGAGAAATATCCGTGACGCGCTCCAATAGGGAATTGAGCAGAAGAGGTACGCCCCTCGGACGGCACGGAGTTTTCATGCGCACCTCTGCGCTGTTGCGGCGTTTCCTGTCGGATCGCCAGGGCATCGGCGGGGTCGAGTTCGCGCTTCTGGCGCCGATGCTGATCGTCATCTACCTCTGCGCTTTCGAACTGATGATTGGCTTCACGGTGGCCAAGAAGGCCACCGCGGCGTCGAGCACGATCGCGGATCTCGTCAGCCGTGAGGACAAGGTTACGAAGAGCGTTCTTAAGGGTATGGTGGACGTTGCGGACGCCATCTTCGTTCCCTATTCCGTCAACAATCTCTCCCTGAAGATCACCGGGGTGAAGGTCGATGCCGACAAACAGGCCACCGTGGCGTGGTCCTGGTCGAATACGGGCGCGGCACCCTATATGGTAGGCGCTGCCGTCAAGGTTCCCGACGATATGCTGATTGCCGGCACCTTCCTTGTCCATTCGGAACTCAGCGTTGGACACGAGCTTCTGCTGTATCTGCCCGCCCTTTCGGGCCAGGACATCAAGAACATCACCATCCCGCGGGAGTTCTTCTTTCGTCAGCGCATCAACAAGGACATCACTTGCAGCGACTGCTGATGTGTTCTTGGGCTGACTGATTGTTGCTGAAGGGTGAACGGGTGCGGGATTTCCCGCCCGTTTGCCAAGTCTTCAACATGACGCTAAACATCGGGACAAATAGACGCGGGAATGAAATGGCCATGACGGCCAGCGGACCTGCGGTTCGGGTGGATCATGGCACGTGCATTTCTCTTTGTTCTGGATTCCTTCGGCATCGGCGGTGCGCCGGATGCTCATCGCTATGGTGATGAGGGATCGAATACGCTCGGGCACATCGCCGAATTCTGCGCCGCCGGTATCGGCGATCGCAAGGGCCTGCGCTCCGGACCGCTTTCCCTGCCCAACATGTCCGCGCTTGGTCTGGTCGAGGTCGCGCGGCTGGCTTCCGGGCACATGCCGGCGAGCATGCCGGTTCCCGAGCGCGTCTTCGGACTCTATGGTGCCGCCAGCGAAGTATCCCATGGCAAGGACACGCCGTCTGGACATTGGGAAATCGCCGGAACGCCTGTCATGTTCGACTGGGGTTACTTTCCGGCCGAAGGCGATGCCTTTTCGCCTGAACTCGTCGAAGCAATCTGTCGCGAGGCCGAGCTGCCCGGCATTCTTGGAAATTGCCATGCTTCCGGGACGGACATTATCGCAAAGCTCGGCGAGGAACATATCCGCACCGGCAAGCCGATCTGTTACACCTCCTCGGATTCCGTTTTCCAGATAGCCGCCCACGAAACCTATTTCGGTCTGGAACGTCTGCTCTCGCTCTGCCAGATTGTCCGCAAGCTCGTAGATCCCCTGAATATCGGCCGGGTCATCGCGCGGCCCTTCGTCGGTGAAACGCCGGCCGACTTTCAGCGCACCGGAAACCGTCGCGACTATTCGGTCCTCCCGCCGGAACCGACGCTGCTAGACCGCTTGGTCGAAGCGGGGCGGCATGTGCATGCCGTCGGCAAGATCGGTGATATTTTCGCCCATCAGGGCGTATCGCGCGTGATAAAGGCCAATGGCAACATGGCTCTGATGGATGTGACGCTGCAGGCTATGGACGAGGCGGAAGACGGTGATCTCGTCTTCACCAACTTCGTCGATTTCGACATGCTTTATGGTCACCGGCGCGATGTACCGGGTTATGCCGCAGCTCTTGAGGCTTTCGATCTTCGCCTTCCCGAGGTTCACCGTAAGCTTCGCCCCGGCGATATGGTGCTTCTGACGGCGGATCACGGCTGCGATCCGACTTGGCGTGGCACCGATCACACCCGCGAGCGCGTGCCGATCATGGCGTTTGGCCCCGGCATCAAGTCGCGGGCCCTCGGCATCCGCAATACCTATGCCGATATCGGCGAAACGATCGCGGCTCATCTTGGCATTCCCGCCGGGCCGCATGGACGGAGTTTTCTTTGACATCTCATCTCAGGAAGGCCGAACTGCACTGCCACGTCGAAGGTGCAGCCCCGCCAGCGTTGACGCTTGCCCAGGCCGAAAAATACGGCATCGATTCCACCAGATTCGTTCGTGACGGGGTCTATCTCTGGCAGGATTTTACCAGTTTCATCGATTGCTATGATTTTGTGGCTTCCGTCTTCCGTTCTGCGGAAGACTATGCCGCTCTTGCCGAGGCCTATCTCACCGAACTGGCCGCCGCCAACACGATCTATAGCGAGCTGTTCATTTCTCCTGACCATGGTGAGGCTGTCGGCCTTTCCCCCGATGACTATATCGGCGGTCTGGCGGCAGGTATCGTGGCTGCGCGGGAAAAGACCGGTATCGAATGCCGCATGATCATCATCGGCGAACGCCATCTCGGACCGGAAAACGTGCTGCGCCGGGCCGAATGGGCGGCGAAGTTCGAGCATCCCCTGGTCACCGGCTTCAACATGGCCGGAGAAGAGCGGATGAACCGCGTGGCCGATTATGCCCGCGCCTTCGATGTCGTGCGCGAAGCAGGCCTCGGCATCACCATTCACGCCGGCGAACTGTGCGGCGCCTTCTCCGTCGCCGATGCGCTCGACCTCGTGCGACCGAGCCGTATCGGCCATGGCGTGCGCGCGATCGAGGATCCCGATCTGGTCAAGCGGCTCGCCGATCTCGGAACCGTGCTGGAGGTCTGCCCGGGTTCCAACATCTCGCTGAAGGTCTTTCCCGATTATGAAAGCCATCCGCTGCGCCGCTTCGTCGAAGCTGGTGTGCGGGTAACGCTGAACTCCGACGACCCGCCCTTCTTCCATACCTCGCTTGCGCAGGAATACGAGACGGCGTCGAAGGTGTTCGGCTTCTCGGATGCCGAGATCAATGTCATGACGCGCACCGCAATCGAGGCGGCCTTCGTCGACGAGGTGACGCGAAAGTCGCTGCTGGCGAAGTTATAGGCCGTCGATTGGGGATGATTACACAAATTTGCGCCCCGCTCTTGCGGGCCGGCGCGCGAATGTGGAAGAACAATTTCACCCACAAAGAATAGAAGAAGGTTATCCCCATGCACGGCGTCACAGTCATCGGTCATCCGCTCGTACAGCACAAGCTCACGATCATGCGCCGCAAGGAGACTTCGACGTCGAGCTTCCGCCGGCTGCTCCGGGAAATCTCGACGCTTCTCTGCTACGAGGTCACCCGCGATCTCGAACTCACCATGGAGACGATCGAAACGCCGATGACGGAGATGCAGTCGCCGGTGCTGGAAGGCAAGAAGCTGGTCTTCGCCTCCATCCTGCGCGCTGGAAATGGCCTTCTCGAAGGAATGCTGGAACTGGTGCCGGCCGCCCGCGTCTCCCATATCGGGGTCTACCGTGACCACGATACGCTGCAGCCGGTCGAATATTACTTCAAGGCGCCGGATGCGCTGGACGAACGTCTCATCATCGTCGTCGATCCGATGCTCGCCACCGGCAATTCCTCGATTGCCGCCATCGACAAGCTGAAGGAGCGTGGCGCGAAGAACATCCGCTTCGTTTGCCTTCTCGCGGCCCCTGAAGGCATCAAGCACTTCCGCGAAGCCCATCCGGATGTCCCGGTCTTCACGGCTGCCATCGACAGCCACCTGAATGAGAAGGGCTATATCGTGCCCGGCCTCGGCGATGCCGGCGACCGCATGTACGGCACGAAATGAAATCTTAACCACCGGAACAGGAAAGCAGCCCGCAAACAGCCTTTGCGGGCTGCTTTCCGTTTGCGGTTAGCAGCTTTTCAGCCTCCGCGTGCTACTGAGGCTACTCTTCGTCATGTCGGGGATTGCCCATGCTGGTACGCACGCTTGTCTTCGTTTCCGTGGCAGTCGTTCTTGCAACGCAGGTGCCGCGCTTTATCGAGAAGGATGCAGAAGAGGTGCCGGCAACGATGCCTGCTGCCGAAGTTGCTGCAGCGACCCCGGTCAGCCTTCCGAGCGGCGTCGCCCTGCTGAAGGCCGATGGACGCGGTCACTACATCGGCAGTTTCAAGATGAACGGCAAGCCGGTCGAAGGCCTCGTCGACACCGGGGCCTCGCTTGTCGCGATCAACGAAGCAACCGCCCGGCGGCTCGGCATCAGCATTGCCGGGCTCGATTTCAAGTATCCGATTTCCACCGCCAATGGCAAAACGGATGCCGCAAGGGTTATCCTGCAAAGGGTAGAGATCGGCACGGTCAGGGTCGAGAAGGTCGAGACCTTCGTGCTGCGTGACAAAGCGCTGTCCAACACGCTGGTCGGCATGAGCTTCCTGAAACGCCTCAGCGCCTATGCCGCCGAAGGCGACACAATGAGACTTACCCGCTGAAACAGGGTGTTGAAATCAGGTGATCCGCTTGCCGATGGCTGGATCAATGACGGGCGCCACCGCGCCGACCGTGTAGCTTGCTGCCACCATTTCCGCAGCCTGACGCCCACTCGCTTCGTCATTTGCATGCACCAAGGCGATGACGTCGCCCTTCGAGACAGCTGTTCCGAGCGGCAGGAAGCCGGTGAGTCCCACCTTGTGGTCGATCGCATCGCTCGGACGCTGCCGTCCGCCGCCGAGCGCCACGACGCAGAGACCGAGGCCGCGCGTGTCGCAGGCCGAAAGCCAGCCGTCGGAGGTCGCGAGAACAGGTATCTGCACCGGAGCCTTGGGTAGGTACTTTTCCGCATGCTCCATGAAGTCTGCGGGACCGCCCAGCGCATGCGCCATCCGTCCGAAATAGTCCGCCGCTTTTCCAGAGGAGAGCGCGTCGCGGCAACGGGTGAGGGCGGTGTCGATATCAGCCGCAACGCCGGCATTGACCAGCATTTCGGCGGAAAGCGCCAGCGTCACTTCTTCAAGCCGCGTGCCGCTCTTTTCGCCCTTGAGGAACTCGACGGCATTCTGCACCTCGACCGCATTGCCGGCGCAGTCGGCCAGCGGCTGGTTCATGTCGGTGAGCAGCGCCGTGGTCTTCACGCCGGCTCCGTTCGCCACCGTCACCAGCGAGCGCGCCAGCGCTTCCGCGTCCTGAGGATTGCTCATGAAGGCGCCGTTGCCGGTCTTGACGTCGAGCACCAGACTTTCGAGGCCGGCTGCAAGCTTCTTGGAAAGGATCGAGGCGGTAATCAGCGGAATGGATTCCACTGTCGCGGTGACGTCGCGGATCGCATAGAGCCGCTTGTCGGCGGGGGCGAGGTCGCCCGTCTGGCCGATGATCGCGCAGCCTGCCGTGTCCACCGTCCGGCGGAACGTCTCCGGCGAAGGCATGACGTCATAGCCCGGAATGGATTGCAGCTTGTCCAGCGTGCCGCCGGTGTGACCAAGTCCCCGGCCGGAGATCATCGGCACCGCCAGCCCGCAGGCGGCAACGATGGGGGCCAGCATCAGCGATACGTTGTCGCCCACACCGCCGGTGGAATGCTTGTCGGCAATCGGCTTGCCTACGCCCTGCCAGGAAAGCACTTCGCCGGAATCGCGCATGGCAAGCGTCAGCGCCACGATCTCTTCCGGCGTCATGCCGCGGAAAAAGACGGCCATGGCGAAGGCGGCGACCTGACCTTCGGAGATCGTCTCCCTGCTCAATCCTTCGATGAAGCCGGCGATTTCCTCAGGCGTCAATGTGCCGCCGTCGCGTTTCTTGCGGATGATTTCCTGTGGCAGCATGTCAGACGATCCGGGCTTCAGTAATCGGAGGCGCCGGCGCTCGCGCGCACGCCGCCAAGAACGGAGAGAATGTCATCGAGCAGACCCGAGGCCCCGAAGCGGAAGGTCGACGGCATCACCCAGTCCTCGCCCATGATGGTATCGGCGAGCCGCAGATAAAGGGCTGCATCCGCGACGGTCGAAATGCCGCCGGCCGGCTTGAAGCCCACCTTCTTGCGGCTGTCGCGGATCGCCTGCAGCATGGTGTCGGCCGCCTCAAGCGTCGCATTGACGGCGACCTTGCCGGTGGAGGTCTTGATGAAATCCGCACCGGCTTCGATCGCCAGTTCCGAGGCGCGGCGAACCAGCGCCATGTCCTTGATTTCGCCTGTCTCGAGGATGGTCTTCAGCGTGATGGTCGGGCCACAGGCAGCCTTGACGCTCGCCACCAGATCGCTGACGGCCTGTTCGTCGCCGGAAATCAGCGCCCGGTAGGGAATGACCACGTCGATTTCGTCGGCCCCGTCGGCGATTGCCTCGCGGGTTTCGGCAACCACGTCTTCGGTCTTCATCTCACCGGAAGGAAAGTTGACGACGGTTGCGATCCGAACGGGGGTGTCACCGTTCAGCAATGCGCGGGCCTGGGGCACGAAGCGCGGCCAGATGCAGATCGCGGCCGTATGGCCGTAAGGGGTCAGCGCCCGCTCACACAGCGCCTCGATGGCGGCCGGGGTGCAATCGTCCTTCAGGTTGGTCAGGTCAAGCAGCGACAAGGCCCGGGCGGCTGTCGCCCGCAGTTCATGGGTGTCCATTGGTTGTCCCTCCGCCGGCAATCATCCTCTTCAGGATGGCGGCAAGTCGTTTTCCGCCGATCGGAGCCATGTCCTTGGTCTCTTCGTGACTGAGTTCACCACCCGTCATGCCGGCTCCGTAATTGGTAATAACCGATGCGGCGGCAACGCGCAGCCCAAAAAAGCGCGCAAGGATCACTTCCGGAACGGTGGACATGCCGACGGCGTCGGCGCCGAGAATGCGCGCCATGCGGATTTCGGCCGGTGTCTCGAAGCTCGGGCCGGAAAACCACATGTAGACGCCGGAAGAAAGCGGAATGCCTTCTTCTTCCGCCGCGCGACGCATCCCGGCCGAGAGTTCAGCGTCATAGGCCGACGTCATCCCGACGAAACGCTTGTCGCTGTCCTGACCGATCAGCGGATTGTGGCCGGAGAAGTTGATGTGGTCCGAAATCAGCATCACTGAGCCCGGCGGCATGTCCTCGCGCAGCGATCCGGCCGAATTTGTGAGAATCAGCGACCGTACGCCAAGCCCCATCAGCACCTGGATCGGCAGGCGCATGGCGTTGGGGTCGCCGTGTTCGTAGTAGTGAATACGGCCGGCCAGCATGATGACCGGCACGTTGCCGAGTAGGCCTGCCACCACGGCCCCGGCATGACCCGAGACTCCGCTCACCGGAAAACCCGGCAGTTCGGTATAGGGAATGCGGATCGGATTGCGGATTTCGTCGACGAGGGAACCGAGACCGGAGCCGAGCACGATACCGTAGCGTGGCACCAGGCCGTTCAGCCTGTCAACCAGAAGGTCAATGACGTCCCTCATCCGAGGATGTCCGTCTTGAAGCTGAAGGGCAGGAGTTCCGCAATGGTCACGGTTTTCTGTACGCCGACTTCGTCGCAGAGATAGATCTTCGTGCCGGCATCGGCGAATTCGGAAATCTTCTGCCGGCACCCGCCGCAAGGCGGGCAGAGCGCCAGCTTTTCCGCGATGACGGCCATCTCGACGATTTTCTTGGCCCCGCCCATGATCATGCAGCCGATCGCCGTCGGTTCGGCGCACCAGCCCTGCGGGAAGGAAAGGTTCTCGATGTTGGCGCCGGTATAGACCTTGCCGTCATCGGCGCGTATGGCCGCGCCGACGGGGAACTTGGAATAAGGCGCATGGGCGATTTTCATCGCATCGCGTGCGGCTTCGAAGAGGTCGTGCGACATGGTTCAGCGCTCCTTCACATAGGGTACGCCGCCGGCTTTCGGCGGGTTTGCCGCGCCGATGAAACCGGCGAGCAGGATGCAGGTCAGGATGTAGGGCAGTGCCTGGAAGATCTGCACCGGCACTTCGCCGATCAGCGGCACCGACTTGCCCTGCATGAAGTTGGCGAGCGCATCGAGAAAACCGAAGAGCAGGCAGGCGAGCAGCACCGGCACCGGCTTCCACTTGGCGAAGATCAGTGCGGCGAGCGCGATATAGCCCTTGCCGGCCGACATGTCCTTGATGAAGGCCGCCGACTGGGCGATGGCGAGATAAGTGCCTGAGAAGCCGCAGAGGAAACCGGCGACCAGCACGGCCCGATAACGCAGCCATGTCACCGAGATACCGGCGGTATCCACAGCGCCGGGGTTTTCGCCGACCGCGCGAAGTCTGAGGCCGAAACGTGTGCGGTAAAGCACCCACCATGAAAGCGGCACCGCCAGGAAGGCGAGATAGGTGAGCAGGTTGTTGCCCGAGATCACGTTGGCATAGAGCGGACCGATCACCGGCACGTCGCGTATCGCTTCCACACCCGGCAGGGTGATCGGCGAAAAGCGGGCGGTGCTGGCGAGCTGCGGCGTACGGCCGCCCTGGCTAAACCAGGCCTGTCCGAGGACCACGGTCAGACCCGCCGCAACGAAGTTGATCGCGACGCCCGAGACGATCTGGTTGCCGCGATTGGTGATTGAGGCAAAGCCGTGCACCATCGAGAAGGCGAGCGAAACGCCGATACCCGACGCAAGGCCGATCCATGGCGACCCCGTTACATAGGCCGCCGACGCGGCGGCAAAGGCCGCCGCCAGCATCTTGCCTTCGAGCCCGATGTCGAAGATGCCCGCGCGTTCGGAAAAGAGGCCTGCGAGGGCGGTGAAGATCAACGGGATCGACAGGCGAATGGTCGATCCCATGATGCTGATGAGGATATCGAAGAAATCCATCGTCTTGCCTCAACCTCTCACGAATTGCTGGTAGATGCGCACGATCGCGGGGCGGAACATGTATTCCAGCGCGCCGGCAAACAGGATGACGAGACCCTGGATCACGACGATCATGTCACGAGTGATGTTCGGCATGTCGAAGGAAAGCTCGGCGCCCCCCTGATAGAGCACGCCGAAGAGGATGGCTGCGAGCACGATGCCGAGGGGATGGCTGCGTCCCATCAGCGAGACCGCGATACCGACGAAGCCCGCACCGCCGACGAACTCGACCTGCAGGCGGGCGGAAGCGCCGAGCACCGGATTGAGCGCCATCATGCCGGCAAGACCGCCTGAGATCAGCATGGTGATCATGACGATCTTCACATAGGGAATGCCGGCGTAAGCCGCAGCTGAACGGGAAAGCCCGAGCGTGCGCATCTCGTAGCCGAGCTTGGTGCGCCAGATCAGAACCCAGACGGCGACGCACATGAACAGCGCGATCAGGAACGACACGTTGAAGGGGGCCGGACCGAGCTTCAGTCCGAACAGCGCCATCAGCCAGTCGAGCTTCGGCAACTGGCCGCCGGGCAGGAAGGTGCGGGTTTCCGGAGCCATCTTGCCCGGCACGATCAGCACGTTGACGAGCAGGTAGACCATCAGCGCCGCGCCGATGAAGTTGAACATGATGGTGGTGATGACGATGTGGCTGCCGCGTTTGGCCTGCAGCCATGCAGGGATCAGCGCCCATGCGGCGCCGAAGGCAGCAGCCCCCATCACGGCAAAGGGCATCGTCACATACCACGGCACGTAACGGTCGAAGGCGAGCGCCACGAGTGCCGCGCCGAGACCGCCGACATAGGCCTGTCCTTCCGAGCCGATGTTGAACAGGCCGGCATGGAAGGCGACGGCGACCGAAAGGCCGGTGAAGATGAAGTTGGTGGCGTAGTAGAGCGTGAAGCCGATGCCTTCGCCGCGGCCAAGCGCGCCCTGCAACATCAGCTTGAGCGCTTCATAGGGATTTTCGCCGATGATCCAGACGACGAGGCCGGACACCAGGAATGCCAGGATGAGGTTGATCAACGGCAGAAGCGCATAGTTGATCCAGTTGGGAAGGGGTACGGAAGCGGTACTCATCAAAACCTCATGCGGCAATGCCGGCCATCATCAGGCCGAGTGTCTGTTCGCCGGTTTCCGGGCTCTTCTCGCCGACGACCTTGCCGGCGAACATCACCAGGATACGGTCGGAGAGCGAACGGATCTCATCGAGTTCGACGGACACCAGAAGCACGGCCTTGCCGGCGTCGCGGGTTTCCACGATCCGGCGATGGATGAATTCGATGGCGCCGATGTCGACGCCACGGGTCGGCTGGCCGACGATCAGGAGCTTCGGGTCGCGCTCGATTTCGCGGGCTACGACGATCTTCTGCTGATTGCCGCCGGAGAAATTGGCGGTTTTCAGCCGCGGGTTCGGCGGCCGGATGTCGTATTTCTCGATCTCTTCCACCGCCGCCTTGCGGATGAGTTCGGGATCGAGGAAGGGGCCTTTGCCGTAGCGCGCATCGCGGTGATAGCCGAGAATGGCGTTCTGGCTTTCCTCGAACGGCAGGATAAGGCCCATGTGATGCCGGTCTTCGGGGATATGGGCTAGACCGATGGAGCGCAGCTTCGCCGGATCGTAACCGGCGACCGGTTCGCCGCAGATGAAGATCTCGCCGGAGGTCGGCTTGCGGATGCCGGTGATGGCTTCCAGCAGTTCGCTCTGGCCGTTGCCGGCGACGCCGGCGATGCCGACGATCTCGCCGGCCCTAACGTCGAAGGAGACGTTGTCGACCATAGTGACGCCGCGGCTGTCCTTGACGGTGAGGTTGCGCACCGAGAGATAGACGTCTCCCGGCTTGGCGCTGCCCTTCTCGACATGCAGCAGAACCCGGCGGCCGACCATCAGCTCGGCCAGTTCTTCCACAGTGGTGTCTGCCGTCTTGCGGGTCGCGACGATCTCGCCGCGGCGCATGACGGACACCGCATCGGTGATCGCCATGATCTCGCGCAGCTTGTGGGTGATGAGGATCACGGTCTTGCCCTGATCGCGCAGCACGCGCAGGATCTTGAACAGGTGGTCTGCCTCCGCCGGCGTCAGAACCCCGGTGGGTTCGTCGAGAATGAGAATCTCGGCGCCGCGATACATGGCTTTCAGGATTTCGACGCGCTGCTGCAGACCGACCGGCAGTTCCTCGATGACTGCGTCAGGATCGACCTCGAGCTCGTAGTCTTCTTCGAGCTTCTTCAGTGCGGCGCGTGCCGCCTCCGTGCCCTTGGCGAGCAGGGCGCCGCCTTCGGCGCCGAGCATCAGGTTTTCAAGCACGGTAAAATTTTCAACGAGCATGAAATGCTGATGCACCATGCCGATGCCGGCGGCGATGGCCGACTGGCTGTCGCGAATGACAACGGGCTTGCCATCGATGTGAATGCTGCCGCTGTCGGCATGGTAGAAGCCGTAGAGGATCGACATCAGCGTCGATTTTCCGGCCCCGTTTTCGCCGATGATACCGTGGATCGAACCCTTGGCCACGGTCAGGTTGATGTTCTTGTTGGCATGCACCGCACCGAACTTCTTGTCGATGCCGATCAGTTCGATCGCCGGTGCCCGGTTCGTTTCGCTCATTCCAATCCCCCGGAGCGCTGCCCGCAGATCTGCGGTTAACACCCTCTTTTATGGATTTTTTGAAGCAGCCCGCCCGTTTTATCGGTCCCGCCTCAGGAGCGGACAGGATGCTCAAGACATGGAAAGGGCGCAAGACGACCGATCATGCCGTCTTGCGCCCGTATCAGATCACTTCGGGCAGGAATTGTCCGACATGTAATCGTGCACCTTGATCGTGCCGGCAATGATGTCGGCCTTGGCCTTCTCGACCGCTGCCTTCATGTCGTCGGTGATCAGCTTGGCGTTGTTGTCGTCGAGTGCGTAGGCGACGCCGTCTTCCTTGACGCCGAGAGCCTGGACGCCAGGGGTGAACTTGTCGGCTTTGGCATCGCTATAGGCGTTGTAGACGGCGAGGTCGACGCGCTTGACCATCGAGGTCAGAACCGAACCCGGATGCAGGTGGTTCTGGTTCGAATCGACGCCGATCGAAAACTTGCCGTTGTCGGCTGCGGTCTGCAGCACGCCAAGGCCCGTAGCGCCGGCTGCCGCGTAGATGACGTCGGCGCCCTGGTCGATCTGGTTCTTGGTGAGTTCACCGCCGCGAACCGGATCGTTCCATGCGGCACCGGTGGTGCCGGTCATGTTCTGGAAGACCTGTATGTCGGCCTTGGCGGCGCGTGCGCCCTGCTCGTAGCCGCATTCGAACTTGCGGATCAGCGGAATGTCCATGCCGCCGACGAAGCCGACCTTGCCGGTCTTCGAGGCGAGGCCTGCCAGGATGCCGACGAGGTAGGAGCCTTCCTCTTCCTTGTAGACGACCGAGCGGACGTTCGGCAGATCCACGACGCTGTCGACGAGAACGAACTTGGTGTCCGGGAATTCGGCTGCGACCTTTTCGATCGCCGAGGTCCATGCGAAGGAAACAGCAACGACAGGATTGTAGCCCTTGGATGCGAAGTTGCGGATGGCCTGTTCGCCCTGGGTGTCGCCGGTCGGCTCGAAATCGCGATAGTCGATGCCGGTTTCAGCCTTGAACTTCTCTGCGCCGGCATAAGCCGCCTCGTTGAAGGACTTATCGAATTTGCCGCCGGTGCCGTAGACGAGCGCCGGCTTGACGTCCGCGGCAAGCGCCGTGGCCGACATGGCAGTCAAGGCAAAGAGGCTCAAAAGGGTTTTTTTCATTGTGCAGCCCTGTTGTTGCTATTGATCTTGTTGGGTCCTCCCGCAAGCCCTTTGGAAGGCATGTCTGCGGAACCACCGACCCCCTCATCAAGGGCCTGGCTGGCTGCATCCTTGCATGGCTCATGGAAAAATTCACCAGATTTTTTTCATCCGGTAAAGGAATAGTGGAGGCTCAGGATTTTCGGCATCGATTGCCGAAAATCCTGTCAGATCAATGGGCTTTCTGCCGTCGTCTTGGGCAGCGGGCCTATGCCGCGGGTGCAATCGGGCAGGAAACGCCGGTGCCACGAAGGCCGCAATAGCCGTCCGGATTCTTCGCCAGATATTGCTGGTGATAATCCTCGGCATAGTAGAAGGGGCCGGCCGCGGCAATCTCGGTCGTGACGGTCGTTTTGCGGCCGGATGCGATCAATGCCTCCTGGAAGGCGTCGCGCATGCGGATCGCTGTATCGATGTCGTCAGGTGTGTCCGCATAGATCGCCGAGCGATAGGTGGTGCCGATATCGTTGCCTTGGCGCATCCCTTGCGTTGGGTCGTGGGCCTCGAAGAAGATCTTCAACAGGTTCTCAAGTGTTACCTGCTTCGGATCGTACACGACCTTCACCACTTCGGTGTGGCCGGTGAGCCCCGTGCATGTCTCCTGATAGGTCGGGTTCGGCGTAATGCCGCCCTGATATCCGGCAGCCGTCACCCAGACGCCGGGCGTATTCCACAGCAGGCGTTCGGCGCCCCAGAAGCAACCCATCCCGAGATAGATCGTCTTGAAGCCCTCGGGGTAGGGGCCCTTGAGCGGTCGGCCGGAGGTGAAGTGGATTTCTGCCGTGGGAAGCGGCTGGTCGCGTCCGGGCAGCGCCGTTTCCGGCGTGGGCATGGTGGTCTTCTTGTTGAACATGTCGATCAGGAACATTCCGGTCTCCTGTCTACGGCCGGCTCTGCCGGCCTCGGGCTATTCGTATCATATATATATAGGAACGGCATTGCGCCGCTGTCAGGTCAGGCTGCGAAGCGGCCGGCGGGCGATGGCTTCTTGTAGCCGATCATCCACAGAAGCAGCGCCAGAAGCAGCAGCACGGCGAAAGCCGGCTGGGGCAATAGCCAGGCGGAAACGATCTGCCAGACCGGCTTGCCGGCATAGACTTCCACAAGGGACTGCGCCTCCATGAGACTTGCGGGGCTTGCTTCGGCCCATGTCGTTGAAAGCGGTGAGACCGTGACCTGCGAGATGGAAACTGATTCGATCGAATCGACCGTTGCCACGATCACCGCAAGGCAGAGGCAGAGGAAACTCAGGGCACGAAATACAAAGCGCAGCATTTCCGTCTCCAGCATTTGCCGAGAGGGACGGCCGAACGCAGCACCTGTGGATCAGGCCCCCTTCCTGTCCGCGAACGCTAATAGATAGGTATTTACGCGGACAAGTCAAAATTCTGTCAGATTTCGGTTGATCCCTGGAAATTCATCGGTATATATCGCGCCCGACCGGCTGAGCTGCCCGATGGGTGCATGAAGCTGTTACGGACAGGTGGCCGAGTGGTTTAAGGCGCACGCCTGGAACGCGTGTGTGCGTGAAAGCGTACCGAGGGTTCGAATCCCTCCCTGTCCGCCATTT
>QFQX01000013.1 GCA_003248775.1 Shinella sp.
CCCGACATTCAGTAAAATGGCGGCCTGCGTGTCTCCGATCCATCCCCCATCGCCGGCAAGGGCGGCTACCCGAGCCGGCGCCTCCTTTTCTCACAAGAAGCGGGAATAGCCATAAAACAAGCGTATCGCGATCTTTCAGATTCGCACGTGGCGGCTTAAGTCCTTGTTTCATCGCATGTCGTTGCCGCAAAACCGCTGCACACTTTTGCGCGACATGCTTTAGCGCTGGCGCGCCTTCAAGACCTGCCGGCTGTGTTCGTCGATCGTCTGCAGGATCGATGCGACGGGCTTGATTGCCTGCGGCTTTGTCGAAGCCGCACCGTTCCTGTCTTCGTCGCCGGGATGGAAAGTGTAGCTGTCGGCGCGGCGCCATGTATCGACCCGCTCTTCGCATTCGATCGGATCGAGGCTTTCGATCAGTCGCGCGGCGCGAGACAGGCCGCCTTCGTCGCGGGCGAGATGCGGATAAAGGCTCTTCAGCACGAAGGCGATTTCATCCTGCGCCATGGCGACGCCGACGAGGGTGGTGGCAAGTTGCCGGCCGGAGATGTCGAGCAGGATGCGCTCGGCGAGCCAATGGCTGGATGACAGGGTATCGGCAAGCGTCGAAGCAAAGAGGCTCGCCTCGCGATTGCGGGCAAAGCGCACCAGAAGCGCCTCCTGCAGGGAGGTGACGGTCCGAAGGCCGAGGCGGTCGGAGGGCGGCCGGTTGACATGGGCGGCCAGCCGCTTGATCTCGCCGCGCAGCTTTTCCTCGCGTTCCATGCGGGAGGCTTCGTCGGGCGACATAGCTTCGGTCGCCGGCGCGGCGGTAAGGTTCGCAGTCGCGGTGCCCGCCAGATCTGCCGGCTTTTCAGCGGGCTTCGGCGCGATGGCGCGCGCAGGCATGACGGGCCGCTCAACAGGCATCCGGCCCTTCGGCGTATCGAGATGGCGCATGCCGACCAGCGCGTCGATCACCGTCGGCGACAGCGCCTCGCGCTTGACGATGGCGCGGGCGTGCGCGGCCCCTTGCGTGCGGGCGACCATGATCAGGATATCGTCGGAAAGGCAGGGAGAGGAGGCGAGAAAGGGTGCCGCAATCGCAATCGGCTGGGAGGCGATGAAGAGCGCTACCGCCGTCGGAACCGTTGGGCATTGGGAAAGGGCGGCGACCGCCTGCCGTCTAGCTTCCTCGCTGGATGCGTGGAAAAGCGGGGTGAACAGCTCTGCAAACTGTCTGAGTTCGGACTTGGTAGGGAAGGCGATTTCCTCGAAACTGGTGACGGTGGCCATCAGCACTACGTCCTTCTTCCTTACGCCTACCGGACTTTCCAGTTCACGAAAACGACTGCTCACGACACGACCCACACTAACGCAATACCCGTGTTTCAGATTAGAACGAATTTGTTAGCAAGCTGTTAACTAAGGTGTGGCCAAATCAGGGCATGGAGGTGCATATGTATGATTCGTGCATCTCTAATTTAGTGCAGTTGACGTGCCCCTCGCGGTGGGCGGCTTCCACCTCTGTCGGGCCGTGCTGAGAAAGGCACGATTGGCTCCGGCCCATGGACCGCTTGGCATTGCCGTCCGCCGGAGATGTGCTGGCCCTTCGGGACAAGGGCAGGGTGAGATCGCACTCCTCATCCGTCTCGATCTGGAAAACGGAGACGAGAATGGCGGAAATTATCAGGATCAAGGACCGGTTGTCTTTGTCGGACAGGCGCGTGCGGCGGGATGGAATGGCGGCCGAGGTGCTGTTGTTCACCGGCATCAGATACGAACGTTACGAACAGCCGAGGAAGAAGGATAAGCGCCTGCCGGCCTTGCCCCGCCCTGCGGACGGCGGCATCGATCAGCGGCCCTGAGGCCTGCGGCCTGAAAGTGCAGACTGGTATTCGGCGCGAAGCTGCCGAAACCGTAACAGGTTAGATATGGCCCGGAAAATCCCGGCTCAAAGTCCTTCGACCGGCGCGCAGACGGCGTCTTCCAGGAAGGATGCGGCCTGTTCCTCAAGGCTTGATTGCGGAGCCATGGCTCTGAGCACCGCATAGCCGGTATTGCTCTTTGCCTCGACGATGATCGATTCCGTCAGCGCCGCGACCGGCGTCTTGCGGATGCGCGCCATCTGCACCGGGCTTGCCACCAGGACATCCAGATTGCCCGAGACCGAGGTGCGGTCATTCATGCTGAAGATCTCGTTGGAATTTGCGTCGTAGAGCGCCAGAGACCAGAAGGCCGGCCCGCGCGGCGCAAGCAGCCTGAGCGGCCGCCGCTCGACATCGAAGTGACAGACGGCGACCTTGAGATAAGGATCGCCATTGGCAAGGCCCGCCGCATCCGGCTTGTCGGCCAGCGCGTAGAAACGGTTCGAATTCCCCTCCGCCTTCACCCGCGTATAGGCGTCGCGGCCGGTATAATGCGGCAGCGAGAGAATGATGATGATGTGGAGCACCACGGCGCCCACGAGGCCGGTTGCGACGGCATAGAGAAGCTTATTCATTGCCGCACCCAATCGTCTCGACCTTCGGCATCTCCAGCCCGATCAGCCCAGAACTGCCGGCGGCCGGCGTGTCGAGCAGCGTCAGCACCAGCGAGAAGCGCCCGGCATCGGGCAAAGCCAGCCAGTTGCCCGGCTGCGCCGTCGGCGATATCGCGATCTCGAAGCTGCCATCCGGCTTGCGAAGGATGCTCTGCGAATTGTGCGAGCCCGGAAGCTCGGCGCGGGTTGCCAGCGGACGTCCGGCGGCATCCGCCGCATAAAGCGTCCAGAAACGCGCAATCGGCGTGCGCCCGGTGATCCTGTAGCTGCAGGTGCCGATGAGCTGGTGGCCGTTCTCGTCATGGGAGGCTGTAAACGTCAGCCCTTCCGCCGTGCCATAGAGCAACCGCCCGGCCTTCGCCCTGTGGGATTTCGCATAAGGGTCGGCGGCATCCTTCTGCGCCTGCGGGAATGCGCTCCAAACCCCGAGCCGGATCGCGCCGAACCCGACGGAGGCATTGAGCACCGAAAGCGCCGACAGGATCCCGCCGCCAAAGGCGATCACCAGCGCAACGGCGATGAGCAGTGGAACACGGAACACGGCTGGCTCTGGACCCTCTTGAGATGCAACGCGGCCCGCCCCGCGCTGGGTTCCAGCGGTATCACTGATTCTGGGGAAGGGGAAGGCGAGGGCGGGAGGGAGGTGGAATGGTGGGCGGGGAGGGAGCGTACGGCATTCGCTTGAAGGCCTTGAAAACCGGGTTTTCAGGGATGGCTAGGGGGACACGATGTCACCCTTTTTGTGTCTCCGCATGGCACAAGATGGCAGGACAGGCAACAGCGGTCCCTGCACAGCATTAAGACTTTCCAAACAACTCACGGTATACCTTTCCAGCGCAAGCAACCATATTGGAATTGTGCCGGAGTGAGTAATGCCAGAGGAATTTGAACTCGAAAGAGCATTTAATCTTGATCAAATTGTAAAGCTCCTCAATAACTTTGAGGAAAGGCTATCAAGGGTAAAGATTAAAAATCAACTAAATATAACATTGAACGATACGCAGGAGGCGCTAGATTACGGCATAGATGAGGGCGTCCTGAAGAAAAATAGAGAAAACAGATATTATGCAATAAGGGATTTTAAGATACGAGAGGATAAATTTTATCCTGCTGTGCGGAAAGGTTTAAAGCAGCTTTGGACAAAGGACGGCTTCAAAGAAGCAGAATTTCATATTGAAACGACGGCGGGAAAGAGAACAAAGATCGTTGGAAGATGGACGCGACCGGACCTCACTCTCGTATCACATAAGAAATTCGCTTGGACAATTGGGCATGAATTCGATGTGGTTACGTTTGAGATAAAGAGGCCTGATAGTTGCGATGTGCTCGCTGTCTTTGAAGCGCTATCACACGCAACAGCAGCAACGAGAACATATGTTGTCTTTCCCGTAAATGAAGATGACTGGTCAAGGCAAAATCAAGACCAAGAGGCGAGAGTAAAAGATGAATGCTCTAGACATGGCGTGGGCTTGATATTGATTGAGGATATTTATCGAGACCCTAAGCCAAAGCTTATAATCAAGGCTATCAAACGAGAGATCGATCATGAGCGTTGTAGCGATTTTCTTGAGGCTGTGATGCCCGAAGCAGTGAAGGCAAACATTTCCGCGTGGAAGTGAGGGAAGTACACTCTTTGGGTGTGTGAGCTTCTGATGGCTAGTTTTAGGGGGCGTTGCTGGAAACGATGAATTTTTATGAGGGGGTATTCAAGCGGCTTCTTGCGGCTGTTTCCCCCATGGGTGCCACTGGTCTGGCGTATCAAATTCGCTCCTGGTTATATGCGTACTATCTTTCCGTTCCAGCTTTTGCCATGGGGAACGGACATACGGCGGGGTATCGGGATTGCCCGCAAGGGCATACCCCGACAGACACCGGAAACACCGCCCCAGCAGGTGCCCGTTAGGCCTCTTTCAGACGCCGGACACCCGTTCCCGCGCACACCACCTCTACGGATAGCTCCATCGCCCCTTCGTCACCCCTCAAGCCGCGTCGATCCTTTCGCCCTCGGCCATTGGACCGAAGCGCCAGGCGTTGCGGCCGTTGTCCTTGACGGCGTAGAGGCCTCGGTCGGCGGCGTCGAGGGTTTCGGCGAAGCTCGGGTCGTTGGCGATCGAGCCGTAGCCGATGCCGATGCTGATGGTGACGTGGCGGTTGCGGTCGCCGGTGTGGGCGTGTTCGATGGCAAGCGACCGCACGGCCCGGCGCATGCGCTCGGCGAACATGCCGGCGCGGGCGGGGTCTGAAAGGGGCATCAGCGCCAGGAATTCCTCGCCGCCATGGCGGGACAGGTGGATCGAATCCGGCAGTTCGCGGCGCATGCACTCGGCAACGGCCCGAAGGCAGGCGTCACCGGCATTGTGGCCGTAATTGTCGTTGAAGGCCTTGAAGTTGTCGATGTCGATCAGGAGCACCGCCGATTGGGCGAGGTCGTCGGTCCTGTACCAGCGGCGCAGTCGCGCCAGTTCGGCCTCGGCCCCGCGCCGGTTGGGAAGGGCGGTGAGCGGATCGGTTGCCGAGAGACGTTCCAGCTCGCCGTTCTGGCGGGAAAGCTCGCGCTTCAGCGCCTCGTTCTCATGCGCCTGCAGGAAGGCGATCTGGCGTTCCGCCTCCAGCTGATGGCTGGAGATCAGCGTCAGCGTCACCGTCGGTATGTAGAGGGCGAGGTGATAGAGCACGTAGTCGAGGGTGACGCCCTTCAGGAACCAGATGAAGCCGTAGTTGATGAGGAAGCAACAGAGAGACGCGTAGAGCGTGATTGTCAGCGGTGCGCGGACCGCGATGGTGATGACCATCTGGAACACCGCCGCTGCATAATAGTAATGCAGCGCCGCAGGGCTTTCGCTCGACACCAGCACGACGCACCAGACGATGTTTCCGGCGATGACGACGGCAAGCGTCGCCGCCTCCTTGTAGGCAATTGGCCGGCGGCCGCCCTGATAATGGCCGAGCATCAGCGCCAGCGGCAGGATCACGCCGAAGCGCAGGCCGAGTGACAACCAGACGATGTCGCCGAGCAGCAACACGTCGATGGCCGCATAGAACATGTAGAACAGCGCGACGGTGAATGTGGTCTGGTTCAGGGTCTGGCTGCGGACCTCCGTGCGGTCGCGTTCGTATGCCGACCGTTGTTCGGCCGTCAGACGCGGGCGCGGGTCCAGACCAAGCCAGTTGTCCATCGAGTTCCACCGAGTGCGCGAAATAAATGAAATGCTCCCTTCGAGAGCGGCGCAACAATTAGGTCGATCGACTTAATCAGAATTTAAAGCAACAAAATTCCTCCCCATTTTCGGGGAGGCAGGTCATGAGTGGTTAACACCGGGTAAATGATTGGCTGAACGGGCGGCTCATCCCAGATATCAATCAATTTTCAGGGGTTTTCACTGTCTCATTCCGTGCCGCGCAATTCGACGCTGGCAAGCTTCTGAACGGTGCGGGGAATCGGTTTCGCGTCCTTCAACATGCCGGCGATGTCGCGAATCAGCCGGGTCGAGCCGGATGAAAGCGAGCGCGGGCGAATCAGCGCCGGCAGCGCGGTTTCGCCCTCCTTTGGCCTGGCGCTCGCCACCTTCTCGCCGGTCACTTCCTTGCCCGGGTTCTCGAAGCCCGGAATGGGGCGAAGGTCGATGCCCTGATGGGCGTAATCCATCAGCTTCTTGAAGGTCATCGCGGGAAGCGAGCCGCCGGTCATGTTGTTGGACGATGTGTAATCGTCATTGCCGAACCAGACGGCGGCGGCGTAGTTGCCGGTGAAGCCGCAGAACCAGGCGTCGCGATAGGCCTGCGTCGTACCGGTCTTGCCACCGGTCAGCACGCCGTCCACGGCGGCGCGTCGCGCGGTGCCGATATAGGGAACCTTGGTCAGCATCTGCAGCATGGAATTGGCCGCCTGCTCTGAGAGCACCCGCTGCGGCGCCGGTTCGTCACGATCGAAATCGTAGAGCACGTCGCCATTGTAGTTCATGATCTGCTGGATGCCATGGCGGCGCGACTGGTAGCCGCCGGTCGGGAACACCGCATAGGCCGTCGCCTGGTCGAGCACGGTCACTTCCGACGTGCCGATCGGGATCGTCACGTCCTTGCGGATCGGCGTCTCGACGCCGAATTTCTTGGCTTCCGCCATGATGTCGTTGATGGCGTTGGGGCCGAGCTTTTCCTTGGCGAGACGGACCGGGATGGTGTTGATCGACTTGACCAGCGCCGTCTCGATATTGATGCGGCCGGCATAGCTGTTGCCGTAGTTCTTCGGGCTCCAGTTGCCCCAGGAAATGGGGCCGTCGGTGATTGGCGTCTCGGGGGTGAGGCCGCTCTCCATCGCCAGCGAATAGGTATATATCTTGAATGACGATCCCGGCTGGCGCAGCGCCCGCGTGGCGCGGTTGAACTGGCTTTCGCCATAGTCGCGTCCGCCGACCATGGCGCGCACGGCGCCGCCGTTCTCGATCAGCACCAGCGCGCCCTGCTTGACGTTATAGGCCTCGCCATATTCGCGAAGGCTGGAGGCGACGGATTCTTCGGCGGCCTTCTGCAGGCCGGTGTCGACGGTGGTGCGCACCACCAGCGAATGATCCGGGAACTTCGCCGCGATCCGCTGCACCTCGTCGAAGGCCCAGTCGAGGAAGAAGTCGGGCGCTTCCGCCTCGCCGCGATCGACGACCGTTGCCGGGTTGCGCCGTGCCGCGATCACCTGGCCCTCGGTCATGATGCCGCTCTGCACCATGTTGGAGAGCACTTCGTTGGCGCGCGCACGGGCGGCCGGCAGGTTGACATGGGGCGCATATTTCGCCGGCGCCTTGAACAGGCCGGCAAGCATCGCGCTTTCGGCCAGCGTCACCTCGGTGATCGGCTTGCCGAAATAGAATTGCGAGGCCGCAGCCGCTCCGAAGGTGCCACCGCCCATATAGGCGCGGTCGAGATAAAGCGAGAGGATTTCCTTCTTGCTCAGATTGGCCTCGAGCCACATCGACAGGAAGGCTTCCTTGATCTTGCGCTCGATCGAGCGTTCATTGGTGAGGAACAGGTTCTTGGCGAGCTGCTGGGTCAGTGTCGAACCGCCCTGCACGACGGAGCCGGCGCGGGCGTTCTCGGTCATGGCGCGGGCAAGGCCGATGAAGTCGATGCCGTAGTGGTCGAAGAAGCGCCGGTCCTCCGTCGCCAGAACCGCCTTGATCAGGTGATCCGGCAGCTCGTCGATGGGCACTGAATTTTCATGGATGATGCCGCGATGGCCGATCTGGTTGCCGTAGCGGTCGAGAAAGGTGACAGCGAAGTTGTCGTGGTTGCGCCAGTCCTTCTTGGTTTCCTCGAAGGCCGGCTGGGCAAGCGCCAGCAGCAGCACGAAGCCCGCGGTGCCGAGCGTCATGGCCTCGCCGAGCACTTCGAACATGATCCGCTTGAGACCGCGCACGCGAAAACGGCGGAAGAAGATGGTGATTTCTTCCCAGGTCTCGGCAAAACGGAAGCCGGCATTCCATAGGGTGGAGTCGATCCAGCTGTCGATGCGCAGGAGGATATGGCGCTTGAGGCGCGGCTTCTTTTCCGGTTCTGGCGGCAGGTTGTCGGCCACGCGAATGCTTCCCAGGAATGCTGCGGGCAGAGCCCGCGACTGTGTACTTTGAGCCTTTTGACCGGAGGCTCCCGGCCGCAAGTCCCGTGATCCCGGGCCGCCCGACCCTTGACGCGACCGCTGGCAGGGGCCAAGAGCATGGCGAACCGGCCGGCAAATCGGTGAATGCTGATAGATTGTCGATTTGTGCGCAAAGAACAAGAAAAAAGCGGGGCGTGATCTGCCCCGGTGACGGGATATGACCGAGCTACCCTACTGGAAGACCAAGACTCTTGCCGAAATGACCCTTTCCGAATGGGAAGGGCTGTGCGACGGCTGCGGCCTCTGTTGTCTCAACAAGCTGGAGGACTGGGACACCGGCGAGGTGGTGTTCACCTCCGTTGCCTGTCGTCTGCTCGACGGGGAAAGCTGTCGATGCAAGGATTATGAAAACCGCAAGGCGACGGTGCCGGACTGTATCCAGCTCACCGTCAAAGGCGTGGATGAGATCGGCTGGCTGCCGCCCACCTGCGCCTATCGCCTGATCGGCGACGGCGAGGACCTGTACTGGTGGCACTACCTCGTTTCCGGCGACCGCGAAACCGTCCACGCCGCCGGCATCTCCGCCCGCGGACGCACGGTTTCCGAAGAGGATGTGGATGTCGAGGACTTCGAGGATTATGTGGTCGATTGGCCGCTGACCGTGGGCGAGAAGGCGAAGTAGGGTTCGCCTCTACCGCTCCGGCGGGTTAGTCGGGTTTGACAGCTCTCAGGCAATTCCAAGGAATAAGGCGAGAGAACGTGTGACCGAAAGCATGGTTTCATCATCGATGTGACCGATAGTCGGGCCAATCCTCTCACGGCGAACGGAAAGCGCTTTGTCCACCATGATTTGCGATGGTTTGCTCAGGCCATTTCCGGCATTCGGTTCGATGGACGGTCGGATGAGCGGGGCCTCTACCAGTGTGCTGGTGATGAGCAGCACAGTGACGGTGCCTGTACCCTCGAAGGCATCTGCCTGAACAACAAGTGCCGGACGAGGTTTGCCGAAGTCACCTGAGACTGCAACGGTGACAAGGTCGCCGCGTTTCAAGCGTCATCCTCTCCGCTCTCTGCCAGAACTTCATCGAGCAGATTGCCGAGATTGGGGTCGCTCCTGTCGGATGCGGCGACAGCCAGAGACTGTCGCCGGCATTCGTCCGCAAAACCCGGGCGCCTGGTATCAGGCAGCCAGATTTGCACGGGACGCAGGCCCGCCGCCCTGAGGGCCATGCGGCGCTTTTCCACGCGCTTGCTGATCGAGGTTGCCACGTTTTCATTCCTTTTTTTGTTACATGTAACGCTTTCCGGGCCAGAACGCAATTGCAGATAGCTTTCCATGCTTTCGCAAAAAAATCTCCCTTCACCCCTTGACCCTCCCATGATGGGAAGGTCCATCTATGGTGCGGTTCTCCACCGGGCGTGACGGGCGCGGGGAGGGGTGTGGCAATGGATTTCGGGCCTTGCCGGGACGGATCGGGCGAATGCGGATCCGGCGATGGCGCAGAAGGCCCAGAGGTGACGACGATGAACGAACTGCCGAGAAACAGGGCGCTGGCCGCCCAGCCGATCATCCTGCCGGTCGAGGGCATGACCTGCGCTTCCTGCGTCAAGCGGGTCGAGAAGGCTGCCGCCAAGGTCCCGGGGGTTACGGAAAGCGCGGCGAATTTTGCCACCGAGACGCTGAGCGTCACGCCGGGACCCGGCTTTTCCGCCGAGGCTCTGGTCAAGGCGGTGGAGGATGCGGGCTATGAGGTGAAGGCCGGCACGGTGACGCTCGACATCGAGGACATGACCTGCGCCTCCTGCGTTTCCCGCGTGGAAAAGGCCCTGAAGAGCGTGCCGTCCGTCGAGAGCGCTTCCGTCAACCTTGCAACCGGCAAGGCGGTGGTCACGGCGCTTGGCGGCAGAAGTGCTGTTCCCGCTCTGGAAAAGGCGGTCGAGAAGGCCGGTTACAAGGCGAAGCTGCAGGCCGAGGCCGGCCAGACGGATACCCATGAGGAAGCCAAGGAACGGGAGATCTCCCGCCTGACCCGCGATTTCTGGATAGCGCTGGCGTTTTCGCTGCCGCTCTTCGTGATGGAGATGGGCAGCCACATCTATCCGCCGCTGCATCACACGCTGATGGAAGTCTTCCCCGGCAACCTGTTGAATTACATCCAGTTCGCGCTGGCGACGCTGGTGCTTTTCGGTCCCGGTCGCCGCTTCTTCGTCAAGGGCGTGCCGGCGCTCCTGCGCGGCGGGCCGGACATGAATTCGCTGGTCGCGATCGGCACCGGTGCCGCCTATCTCTATTCGCTGGTGACGACGTTTACGCCCGACGTGCTGCCCTATGAAGCGCAGCACGTCTATTACGAAGCGGCGACGGTGATCGTGACGCTGATCCTGCTCGGACGGCTGCTGGAAGCGCGCGCCAAGGGCCGGACCGGGGCTGCCATCAAAAAGCTTGCCGGCCTGCAGGCCAAGACCGCGCGCGTCGAGCGCGATGGCGAGACGCTGGATATCGCCGCTTCCGACGTGGTGGCCGGCGATGTCGTGGTGGTGCGTCCGGGCGAGCGCATTCCGGTCGACGGCAGCGTGATCGACGGGGCCTCCCATGTGGACGAGGCGATGATTTCGGGTGAGCCGGTGCCAGTCGAGAAGACCGAAGGCGCAACGGTGATCGGCGGCACGATCAACGGCAAGGGGTCCTTCCGGTTCCGCGCCGAGCGGGTCGGTTCCGACATGATGCTCTCGCAGATCATCCGCATGGTGGGCGAGGCGCAAGGGGCGAAACTGCCGATCCAGATGGCGGTCGACAAGGTGACGGCCTGGTTCGTTCCGGCGGTGATCGGCATTGCCGTGCTGACCTTCCTCGTCTGGCTCGTCATCGGGCCGGAACCGGCCTACACCTACGGACTCGTCGCTGCCGTCGCCGTTCTGATCATCGCCTGCCCCTGCGCCATGGGGCTTGCCACGCCGACCTCGATCATGGTCGGCACGGGCCGCGCCGCCGAACTCGGCGTTCTCTTCCGCAAGGGCGAGGCGCTGCAGACGCTCAAGGATGTCGACACCGTCGTCATGGACAAGACCGGCACGATCACCAAGGGACGGCCGGAACTGACCGATATCGCGGTGGCCACAGGTTTCGAGGAGGATCGGGTGCTGGCGCTGGCCGCAAGCCTTGAGGCGCGCTCCGAGCATCCGGTCGCCGAGGCAATCGTGAAGGCTGCGACTGCGCGCGGGCTTGTTGTCGAGCCGGTCGATGCGGTCGAGGCGGTGGCCGGCTACGGTATCGCAGGCAAGGTTTCCGGCGTCACGGTGGCGGCCGGTGCCGACCGCTACATGGCAAAGCTCGGCCTCGACGTATCGATCTTCGGCGAGACGGCGGCACGGCTGGCAGCGGAGGGCAAGACGCCGCTTTATGTCGCGCTCGATGGCCGGCTTGCCGCCGCGGTTGCGGTTGCCGATCCATTGAAGCCGACCAGCATTCCGGCCGTGAAGGCATTGAAGGCGCTGGGCTTGTCGGTGGTCATGGTGACAGGCGACAATCGCCGGACGGCCGAGGCGATCGGCCGGGCGACCGGGATCGACGAAGTGGTGGCGGAGGTGCTGCCCGAGGGCAAGGTGAAGGCGATCGAGGCGCTGCGCGAGAAGGGCCGCAAGGTGGCCTTCATCGGTGACGGCATCAACGACGCTCCCGCACTTGCCAGCGCCGATACCGGCATCGCCATTGGAACCGGAACGGATGTCGCCATCGAAAGTGCCGACGTGGTGCTGGTCGGCGGCGACCTTGCGGGCGCGGTGCATGCCGTCGAGATCAGCCGCAAGGTGATCCGCAATATCGGCCAGAACCTTTTTTGGGCCTTCGGCTACAACATATTGCTGATCCCGGTTGCGGCGGGAATCCTCTACCCGCATTTCGGGATCATGCTCTCGCCGATGGTGGGCGCCGCGGCCATGGGGCTTTCGAGCGTCTTCGTCCTGACCAATGCGTTGCGATTGAAGCGGGCTACCGTGACGGAGATCGGCGCGGCGGGAGCGGTATGATGCGGCCGGTTTTGAAGGAAGGCCTTGGGGCCGGAAACATAGGCCCGAAAAGGGGACGGAAAGGAGTGGCGCATGAACATCGGTGAAGCGTCTCTCGCTTCCGGCGTTTCGGCCAAGATGATCCGCTATTACGAGGAAATCGGTCTGGTTCGCCCGGCCATGCGCACCGCCAGCAATTACCGCGTCTATGGCGACGACGAGGTGAACCGGCTGCGCTTCGTTCGGCGTTCCCGCGACCTCGGTTTCTCGCTGGAGGAGACGGAAAAGCTTCTGGCGCTCTGGGCCGACAAGGAAAGGGCGAGCAGCGAGGTGAAGAAGCTGGCGCTCGACCACATTGCCGAACTTGAAGAAAAGATCGCCTCGATGAGGGCCATGGTGGCGACGCTGAGCGAGCTTGCGGAGAGTTGTCACGGCGATCACCGGCCGAGCTGTCCGATCCTCGCGGATCTCGCCGGCAGCGGCAAGACGACGCGCCACTGCGACAGCTGACCCTGCATTTTGTCTCTTGACCTTCCCACGATGGGAGGGTGCAAGAGAGATCTGTCCGATGCGTCGGAAACGGAAGAAAGATGACGATGAACGAGATTGTACGCTTCGCAGTGGAAGACATGACCTGCGGCCATTGCGAGAAGGCCGTGACCAAGGCTCTGGGCGAGGCCCTGCCGGGCGCCGCAGTGACGATCGATCTGAAATCCCACGAGGTTTCCGTGGCCGGCGATGCCGCCACGGCCGAGGAGGCGATACGCGAGGCCGGCTATACGCCGGTCCGCAAAAGCGCCTGACGGCGTGGGCTATAGCGCACCGATTTTCGGAAAGATCGAGGCGCAGATTCAATAATTCGGAGCGTCTTTTGTGCGTCCTGATGGACGCACGGCGCTCCAGGGTAAGGGGTCGAAAACGGCCGGGAGCGATCCCGGCCGTTTCTTTTTGAGGATTGGCTTTGTTCTTCAATGGATTGAGAACGAAAAAGACGGGGCGCTGTGTGCCCGCCAGTCCTGTCTGCCGCACCATGTCTTTCCGTCGTTTTCATGCTTGCGGCGATCTGAAATCTTCATGTATATGAATTTATATATACTTTGATTGGAAGGACGACCGATGAGCAAGGACTATCTCGACATCACGAAGGAAATTTCAAACGGCATCAAGATCTTGCGCAAGGATATTCCTGACGTGATGGCCGGCTTCTCCGCGATGGCGCAGGCTGCTACCAAGGCTGGCGCGCTGGGCAAGAAGACCAAGGAACTGGTGGCGCTCGGCATCGCGATCTCCACCCGCTGCGACGGCTGCATCGGCTTCCATACCGAAACGCTGGTCAAGCTGGGCTGCACCAAGGCGGAGTTCGAGGAAACGCTCGGCATGGCTGTCTACATGGGCGGCGGTCCGTCGCTGATGTATGCGGGTCACGCGATGACGGCATGGGAACAGTATGGTGGCGCCGCCGCATAACGGCCTAGGGTAACGAGGCTGGCACGATCCTCCCAGTATTGGCGATTTCTCCGAAGGAGGCTCGACGCTAGGTTGAGTTTCTGTTCGCCTGGGGAGCCCCTGTCATGCGTGCCATCATCCCGATCCTGCTTTTTCTCGCCGGCATGCCCGTGACGACCTCTGCTGCCGAGCCGAAATTCTACGAAAAGGAGGTCGGCTCAATGCGGGAGTGCGAAGCGCTCTTCACCACGCTGGTAACTCCGTTTTCTGAGCACTCGAAACTCATCAACCGAGACCTTCCAGGTGGTGGCAAACAGGTCGTGCAATGTATGCCTGACGGTGTCGTCGAACTCCATTGCGACCCGAAGAAACGCCGCGCGGTGGTTGCCGTGCTGGAAGACGAGACACTGCCAGCTTGCCGGAAGAGCACACCGGCTCTCACGGTTCGCAATGCAGACACGCTGATCACGCAGTAGGCGAGGATGGCTCACTCCCTCGGCGATTGCCACTCGATATTGCTTGAAGGAGTGGAATGAAAGAAAAGGATAAAATTCCATAAATAGGAAAATAGTCCTTGACGGCGTGACGGTCGTTTGATAGAGTTCAGGCATCGTCGGAGAGTTGCGGCCGGAGCGGAGTGTTTCGGGTCGTGGTCTTCGGCAAAGGGATAGTAGCAGGGCTCGGGCGACCGGGCCTTTTTTATTGGCCGGTGGTTGCCTTGCGAAGCCGGCGGCGAGCGGGAGGTGACGATGCGCAAAGAGCGGGAAATCGATCTCATGCTGTCGGGCCGCGAGCCTTTTGCTTTCGAGCGTGAGGGCGAAGGCGAGGGCTGGAGCTTCGAGCAGATAGGGCGCGCGGCGGAGCGCGTGGTGCTGGAATTGAAATCGGCTGAAGGCCTTTCCGCCGCTGACCGCTATGAGCTGCTGCTCAATGAGTTGATGGGCGAGATGGCGCGACAGTTCGAGCTGTTTCGCAACCTTCGGGCTTCGGCGGAAGCGATGCTTTCGCGGATCGAGGTGGATGGTGGAGCGGCCGACGATGCGTCGGCAAAGCTTGCCCGCGCCGACGCCAAGGCGGCGACCGATGCGATCTCATTGATCGTCCGCACGCTGGAAAAGGTCGATGCCCTGCAAAGGCAGTTTGCCCGCGACCGGGCGGAGGCCGAGGAACTGCGAGCCGAGAGCGAGGATCATGACCGGATACGACAGGAACTCGCGGACCTCATCGAAGAGCGGGCACTGGAACGCGCTGCCGCCATGCTGGCCGCGCGCGGCGACGGCGTTGGGGATGCTGATGGCGCGGACGGATATACCGGCCTTGTGGCCGGATGCGGGCCGCCCGGATAACCGGGCGGCAAGCTGGAAGACGGAAACAAAGGTACACTATCGGATCGAGGCGTCGGCAAAAGCGGTGGCTGCAGCGACAGACAGCATGACCAAGGGTATCAGCCGGATCGCGGACAGGATGGTGGGCATGCGACGGTTGACCGCCGAGTTGCAGGGCGTTGCCGCTGCCGGCTCTTGTGTGTTGCCGCCCCCGACCGGGGAGCAAGGGCCCGTATCGGCGAAAGCGCAGGTGCAAGCCATTCCGCCCGGAGCGACGCAGGCTCATCCGAAAGAGGCGGCTGCGGGCAGGTTGGACACGATGCACGCCGCCGGCAGCGCGGTGGCGGCCGTCGCGCCCGGTGGCGGACGGGTTGCGGCAGGCTGTGCGGGCGAGGCGAGCTGCGCTGCGGACGAAGGTCTGGAAGCCGGACGCGCTACCAATGGGCTGGCCCATGAAGAACGAGGTGAGATGGCTCTCTCCGAAGGCATGTACGCCGGGAATGGATGGGCTGTGAACGGACAGGCCGAGAGGCGTTCGGTCGAAGGCGGACCTGCCGAGACTCCGCGGGCGGATGAAGATTGGGCAAACGGAAGACGTGCCGCCGGAGCGGTGGCGGGTCTCGACGCGCTGCTGCGCTCGGCACCCCTGGGTGCGATTGCGGCCATGCGGCGCGACTGGCGGTTTCTGGCGCGGGCCGAGCAATTGCCGCCGCAGGGCGACTGGCTGACATGGCTGATGATGGGCGGGCGCGGCTCCGGCAAGACGCGGGCTGGCGCGGAATGGGTTCAGGCGATGGTGCGGGCGGCAGGCCCGAAGACGGATCTCAGGATCGCACTGGTGGCGGAAACGCTGGGCGATGCCCGCGAGGTGATGATCGACGGTCCCTCGGGGCTTGTGCGCATCGCGACGCGCATGCGGCCGGACGTGGAGATCACCCGGCGCAGGCTCGTCTGGCCGAACGGCGCGGTGGCGCAGATCTTCTCCTCGGAAGATCCCGAAAGCCTGCGCGGCCCGCAATTCCACTTCGCCTGGTGCGATGAATTGGCGAAATGGAAACATGCGCAGGAGACCTTCGACATGCTGCAATTCGCGCTGCGTCTCGGGACCGCACCCCGGCAGGTGGTGACCACCACGCCGCGGGCGGTGCCGATCCTGAAGCGGCTGATCGCCGAGCCCGGAACCCGGCTGACGCGTTTGTCGACTTCCGCCAATGCGGGCAATCTGGCCCCCGGCTTCATTGCCGCGCTGGAGCGTCGCTACGGCGGCACGCGGCTCGGACGGCAGGAACTGGGCGGCGAACTGATCGAGGATCGCGAGGACGCGCTGTGGAAACGCGACCGGCTCGAGGGCATCACCATAAGGCTGACCGAACCGCTCCGACGTATCGTCGTCGCAGTCGATCCACCGGCGGGCAGCGGCGAGCGCTCCTGCTGCGGCATCGTCGTGGCCGGCCTGATGGAAAACGGGCAGGCGGTGGTGCTGGCGGATGCCTCCGTCGAGGGCGGGAGCCCGGCCGTCTGGGCAAGGGCGGTGGTCTCGGCCTATCGCCGCTTCGAGGCGGACCGGGTTGTGGCGGAAGTGAACCAGGGCGGGGAGATGGTGGCGGCCACGCTGAAAAGCGTGGAGGCGAACCTGCCCGTGAGCATGGTCCGGGCGACGCGGGGCAAGTTTCTAAGGGCCGAGCCTGTGGCTGCGCTCTACGAACAGGGCCGCGTTCTGCACGCGGCCCGGTTTCAGCAACTGGAAGACCAGATGTGCGACTTCGGCCCGGAGGGCCTTTCGTCAGGGCGCTCGCCCGACCGGCTGGATGCACTGGTCTGGGCGCTCACCGCGCTTCTTCTCGAAGGCGCGGGCGAACCGCGCATCCGGGGGATCTGATTACTTGGAAGAGGACGAGGACGGCTGGGTGCTGCCCTGGCGCATCTGGCGCCATTCGCTTTCAAGACGCTCCATGACATGGGCGGGAATGGTGGCGGCGGCGGTCTTCGTCTGGGTCGTGCTGTTGGTCTGCATCGATCTACTCCTCACGGCTCAAGGTTAGGCCAGAAACGCTGTCTGCAGGTGCCTAAACGTGGAATGAGCGGGAAGGTTCCACAGAGTTAAATCTTTGTAAATATGACGGTTAAGGGCTTTAAACGATTGAATTTATTTTAAACGTTTGAAACCGACAGGAAATTTTCACGCTGGTTAACGCGGGTGTTTTTCGCGCCGGCGGAGCTGGTCTTTTTGCGCAACTATAAAGATCTTTGAGAGTAAGTTATATTTATAGTTGCATTGAATCGTGCGGCAAACGCGACGGATGCTCCCTCGGCAAAGCGCCATCGGCCGGACCGGGGAGGGGTGACGTCAGGGAGAGAAAGGCGATGAGCAAGATTAACCGGGCCTTCTTTTACGACCGGGCGCGCATGTCGTTGTTCAACGGGCGCATCCAGTCGCCGCAGATGCAGGGCATGGAGGCGATCCTCGATCACTGGGAGGCGACGAGCCCCGGCAGTGACGACCGGTGGCTCGCCTACATGCTGGCCACGGCCTTTCACGAGACGGCGCGCACCATGCAGCCGGTTCGTGAAACCTTGGCGGTGACCGACGCCAAGGCGATAGCCATTCTCGACCGGGCGTTTGCGCGTGGGCAGCTTCCGTGGGTGAGCAATCCCTACTGGCGACTTGATGCGCAGGGCAAGTCGTGGCTTGGACGCGGGCTGGTGCAGCTTACCCACAAGACGAACTATGCGAAGATGAGCCCGCTGGTCGGCATCGACCTCGTCGCTGATCCGGCGCAAGCCATGCGGATGGATGTAGCGATCAGGATCATGTTCATCGGCATGGAGAAGGGCTCCTTCACCGGGGCGTGGCTCGACCAGTTCTTCAATCCGAGCCGCGAGGACTGGCTGAATGCCCGCAAGATCATCAACCGGCTCGACCGAGCCCTGCAGATTGCCGACTACGGGAGGGCCTTCTATGCCGCGCTTAGCTATACGACCTGAGCCGCTGCTGGCTGGGCCGATGTTTTCCTCGAGGTAACAACGAGGTGAACGAACCCATCTGCGGTGCCGGCCCGGCCCGCTGAACGGCAAGCGAATGATTGAGCCCTGCGCGCGGTCATGCTATCGCGACACGGGGCCGGACCGAGACGCCGCGCCCGCGATGAGATTGCCTTCGGAGCCGACGCCCTTGATCCGCCATATCGTGTTCTTTTCCGTGCCTGACGGGGCCAATCTGGAGCGCGTGCGGTCGGGGCTCTCGATCCTGACCGGGATACCCCATGCGCGGCATCTGGAAATCGGCACGAGCGCGAAGAGCGATCTCTATGACACCAGCGTCGATCTGATCGTCTATGGCGAGTTCGACGACGAGGCGGCCCTTGCCGCCTATCGGGCGCACCCGCTCTATCAGGAATCGATTGCCCGCGTGAAACCGCTCCGCGAACTCAGGATCGCGGCGGACTACGATGTCTCCACTGCGGTGACGCGGCCGGTCTGAAGACCGGGCCGAAGGCCTCGCCTGCAATGGTGATGCCTCTTCCATACATAACGACTGAAGGATCCAGCCGATGAGACTGTCGTTTCGTCTGCCGTGGCGTGGCCCGGCGGAAAGATCACCCGCGTCCGCAGATACGGTGAGCGATACCAAGGGAGCTGTAGGCTCTGGCGGGCTGTCGCTGATCGCGGCGGAGGCGGCTGCGCACTGGACGGGCCGTTCCTACGGGGCGCTTGCCCGCGAGGGCTTCATGCGGAACCCCGTCGCTCACCGCACGGTGCGGCTGGTGGCGGAGGCGGCGGCCGCAATCCCCTGGCTTGCCTATGATGGCGGCCGTGAACTGACCGATCATCCGGTGCTGGCACTGATCGCCCGCCCGAACCCGCGCATGGGCGGGCCGGACTTCATGGAAGCGCTTTATGGCCATCTGCTGCTCTCGGGCAATGCCTATGTCGAGCCGCTGGCGCTCGGCGAGCGGCCGGCCGAACTGCACCTGCTTCGCCCCGACCGGGTGAGCGTGGTGACGGGTGCCGATGGCTGGCCGGAAGCCTATGACTATCGGGCGGATGTGGGTCGGCGTCGCATCGCGGTGGGACGTGACGGGGAGGGGCTGCTGCATCTCAAGCTGTTCCACCCGCTCGATGACCAGACGGGTTTCCCGCCGCTTGCCGCAGCCCAGGTCGCGCTCGACCTGCACAATGCTTCGGGGCGCTGGAACAAGGCGCTGCTCGACAATTCGGCTCGGCCCTCCGGCGCGCTGGTCTATCAGCCGAAGGAGGGCGGCAACCTTTCCGCCGACCAGTATGAGCGGCTGAAACAGGAGCTGGACGAGGGCTATTCCGGGCCGATGCGCGCCGGTCGTCCTCTGCTTCTGGAGGGTGGACTCGACTGGAAGTCGATGGGGCTTTCGCCGAAGGACATGGACTTCGTCGAGGCGAGGAACGGCGCGGCCCGCGACATCGCGCTTGCCTTCGGTGTGCCGCCCATGCTGCTCGGCATTCCCGGCGACAACACCTATGCCAATTATCAGGAGGCCAACCGCGCCTTCTACCGGCTGACCGTTCTGCCGCTGGTCACACGCACCACCGCGCGGTTTTCGGCATTCCTTTCAGGGCTTTACCGGACGCAGTTGAATCTCGTTCCCGATCTCGACCAAGTGGCGGGACTTGCCGCCGAACGCGATGCGCTTTGGGCGCGGGTGGGGGCGGCGGATTTCCTGTCCGAGGAGGAAAAGCGCGAGGCCGTGGGATACTGAGGTCCAAGACCCGTGGAATTTGGCCTCCGGCTGAATCAGAAGGTGAACGCCTTAAAGCACTGCATGGGGAAGCGGAATCGAAGTGTGAGGTTCCGCGTTCAAGCGATTCTTTCGACTCGACAAAACCGCTCCGCTTAAAGCGCCGCGTGAAGGCGCTTCCGTTCATTCGATGGGCGGATAGGAGGAGACCGGCCGCCGCCATCGTAAGACGAAATCCTGGCGGGATCGTGCGGCCGGTCGGAATTTATCCTAGCTGCGAGAGATTAAAAATGACTGACTTCAGCCACGACGGCGGCGTTTCCGCCGCCCGCCTGATCGGCGCGGTCGCGGGCTCGGCGATCTCGCTCGTCTATCTCCTGCCCAGAGGAAATCGCGAGGCGGCGACCCGCTTCCTGACCGGTGTCGCCTGCGGCCTGATCTTCGGCGGTCCGGTGGGGCTGTGGCTGGTGCGCAAGCTCGACGTGGCCGCAAGCCTGTCGCCGCAGGAGACCATGTTGGCGGGAGCGGCCGCCGCGAGCCTTTCGGCCTGGTGGGCGCTCGGCGTGCTGGCGCGCCTTGCCCAGCGCTATGGCGGACGACCGCCCGAAACCTGACCGCGAGCTGGCAGGCATCTTCATCCGCATTTCGGGCACCTCTCCCCAACGAGAGGAGAGGTGTTCCGTCGCGGCCGGACAGACACATCATTCCATGACGAGGAGTAGGACGATGACGCCGAAGCGCGAACCGCCTTCGCTGACCCATACCCGCGCCAACCTGACGCTGAAGGGCGTTTCCGGCGACGGCAGTTTTTCCGGCTATGCCAGCCTGTTCGGCGAGGTGGACCTCGGCCGCGACACGATCGAGCCAGGGGCCTTTTCGAAATCGCTGAAGGCGCGCGGTGCCGCCGGTGTGCGGATGCTTTTCCAGCACGATCCCGCCGAGCCGATCGGCACATGGAAGGTGATCCGCGAGGACGAGCGCGGCCTCTATGTCGAGGGCGTGCTTTCACCCGGCGTGGCGCGTGCCCGCGAGGTGCATGCGCTGATGAAATCCGGCGCGCTGGACGGGCTTTCCATCGGCTTTCGCACCGTGCGCGCCCGTTCCGACAAGGGAAGCGGCGTGCGCCGCATCCTCGAGGCCGACCTCTGGGAGATCTCGGTGGTGACCTTCCCGATGCTGCCGGCGGCAAGGGTCTCGAACGTGAAACATGCGCGGTTCTACCGCGACAGGGAAACCGAGCTCGTCCGCGCCATGCGCCGGGCGGCGCGGGCAATGGCGACGAACGTCTTCAGGAAAGGATGACGAGAATGGAAAACATGCATGACAGGCAGCCGGCAAAGCGCGGCCAGACTCCGAAAGTGACCCCGGAAGCGGCCCCGGAAGTGAAGGCCGTGCCGGACGGCGTGACGGCGGCCTTCGAGGACTTCATGGGCGCTTTCGAGGCGTTCAAGGAGGTCAACGACCGCAGGCTTTCGGAAATCGAGGAAAAGCTCGTTTCCGACGTCGTGACCCGCGACAAGGTGGAGCGCATCAACAAGGCGATGGACGACCAGAGCCGGATGATCGACGAGATGCTGCTGAAGAAGATGCGTCCGTCGCTTTCCCGCGGCGGGGCGGGCGAGATCGAGGCGGCCGAACACAAGGCCGCTTTCGACGCCTATATCCGCCGCGGCGACGAAAGCGGCCTGCGCGAACTCGAAGCCAAGGCGATGAGCGCCGGAACGCCCGCCGACGGTGGCTATCTGGTGCCGCCGGAAACCGACAGCGAGATCGGCCGCCGGCTCTCCGTCGTCTCGCCGGTCCGCTCGCTGGCGACGATCAGGCAGGTTTCCGGCTCGGTGCTGAAGAAGCCCTTCTCGCCGGCCGGCATGACGGCGGGCTGGGTGTCGGAGACCGCGGCGCGGCCGCAGACGGGAACGGCCCAGCTTGCCGAACTCTCCTTCCCGACCATGGAGCTTTACGCCATGCCGGCTGCGAGCCAGGCGCTGCTCGACGATGCGGCCGTCGATATCGAGGCCTGGATCGCCGGCGAGGTGGACATCGCCTTTGCCGAGCAGGAAGGCACGGCTTTCGTGACCGGCGACGGCGTCAACAAGCCGAAAGGGCTGCTTTCCTATGATCAGGTGGCGGACAGCGCTTGGGAATGGGGAAAGATCGGCTATGTGGCGACGGGTGCGGCAGGCGCATTTTCCGCCGCCGGTGCCTCGGACGTGCTGGTCGACGTGGTCTATGCCCTGAAGGCAGGCCATCGCCAGAATGCGAGCTTCCTGATGAGCCGCAAGACGCAGGGGCAGATCCGCAAGTTCAAGGATGCCGACGGCAACTATATCTGGCAGCCGCCGGCCAAGGCCGGCGATCCGGCCTCGCTGATGGGCTTTCCGGTGGCCGAGGCCGAGGACATGCCGGCGATTGCCGCCGACGCAACCTCGATCGCCTTCGGTGACTTCCGCGCCGGCTACCTCGTGGTCGACCGCGTGGGCGTCCGCGTTCTGCGCGACCCCTATTCCGCCAAGCCTTACGTGCTGTTCTACACCACCAAGCGCGTTGGCGGTGGCGTCCAGAACTTCGAGGCGATCAAGCTGGTGAAGTTCTCGGCGAATTGATGAGGCGGGGTGGGGGCGTTACCGGCGCTCGCGTCTCATCCCCGGCAACGCTTGCCCCTCACCCTGACCCTCTCCCCGCAGGCGGGGAGAGGGAACGGAGACGACGTTGTTTGCGGCCCTTTCCGCATTTGCGGGTGGAATGGGGCGGCGCGGCTTGTGGCCTTCTCCCCGCAGGCGGGGAGAAGGTGCCGGCAGGCGGATGAGGGGCGTCCGAACGTTTCTCCGCTTCAGGCGGATGACCACCTTTCTCACCCAACAGGAGACATTCATGACCTATATCCCGACCGTGCCGCCCGCGGGCGAGCCGGTGACGCTGGCCGAGGCGAAGGCGCATCTCAGGGTCGATGCCGATGACGAGGATGCGCTGATCGAGGGGCTGATCACGGTTGCCCGCGAGCATCTGGAACGCGAGACCGGCCTTGCGCTGCTGGCGCAGGGTTTCCGGCTGGCACTCGACCGCTGGCCTGACGATGGAGTGATCCATATCGAACGCGGTCCGGTCCGCGCAGTCGAGACGGTGACCGTTTACGATGAGGTGGGAGAACCGTCCCTCGTATCGCTCCACGATCACCTGCTGGAGGGCAACAGCCGTCCGGCGCGGCTGTGGCTGAGCGAGACGCCAACGCCGGGCCGCGCGTTCAACGGCATTGAGATCGATTTCATCGCGGGCTTCGGCGATACCGGCGCGGACGTGCCGGGCACGCTGAAACGGGCAATGCTTTCCCATGTGGCGCTGATGTTTTCCGTGCGTGGCGCGGTCTCGCTGGAGGACCAGCCTGCGGCGATGCCGGCAGGCTACGAACGGCTGATCGCGCCCTATTGCCGACGGAGGCTCTGACCATGGGGATTGCCGATTTCGACCCCGGCCGGCTCAGCGCCCGGCTGCTGCTGGAGCGTCCCGTGCCGGTTTCCGACGGGCAGGGCGGCGCGGCGGAGGTCTTCGAGGCGGTCGCCAGCGTCTGGGCGCTGGTGACGCCGCTTGCCGCGAAGGTCGAGGAACGGGCCGGTGCCGAGACCGTGGAGATTACCCACGAGATCTGGGTGCGCCGGCGCGGCGATCTCGTTTCCGGCATGCGCTTCGTCAAGGGTCTCAGGCATTTCACGGTGGAAAGCGTGCGCGATCCCGATGAAAGCGGCCGCTATCTCGCCTGCCGCTGCCGGGAGGAAGGGCGATGAAGGCCGTCATACGCCTGACCGGCGGCGATCTGAAGACGGCACTGTCGCGAGCGCTTTCGGCACGTCTTGCCCGACGCTCTAAGGAACCTCGCGAAGGAGCAGGGCAGACACAAAAGGCTGGGCGCGGTGGCGTGTCTGCCGATGAAATGACGGAGGGCGAGAGCCATGGCAAATCCGGTGAATGAGCTGCTGAAGGCGATCCATGCGCGGCTGGTAGGCGATGCGGGGCTTCTTGCCGTGATCGGCGCGGACGGCATTCGCGACCGGCGCATAGCAGGACTGCCGCTTCCGGCGCTGGTGATCGGCGAGGCGGAGATGCGGGACTTTTCGACCGCGAGCGAGGACGGGGTGGAAATCCTGCTGACGCTGGAGGCCTGGTCGAAGGTGGGCCGACGTGAGGCCGAGGAGATCGCCGGGGCGGTGCGAAGGCTGTTGCATGATGCGACGTTGGATGTGGCAGGGCATGCGCTGGTGAGCCTTGTCCACCGGGCGAGCGTCAGCAGGCGCGAGCCGAAGACGACGCTGTTCGTGGCCGAAGTGCGGTTCCGGGCCGTTCTGGAGCCGCTTGCGTCAGCTGGCTGAGCCGGCGCGCTTTTCGATACGCGAAAGACAGAGGAAGGCCACGAGCGAGACGACGGCGAGGCCCGCGCAATAGGCGAGCACGGCATTGGGGCCACCGCGATCGATCAGGAATGTCACGATGACGGGCGCGATCGCCATGGCGAGATTGGCCGGTAGCGACAATTGCGCCGATAGCTGCGCATAGCGGCTGGCGGAGAAGAAGCCGAGCGGCAGGAGCGCCCGCGACAGCGCCGAGATGCCCGACCCGAAGCCGTAAAGCGCGATGAACAGGAAGAGCGGCAGGGTGGCACCGCCGGATAGCGCGAGCACCGGCATGGCGACGAACATCAGGAGACATGCGAGCTTGCCGGAAAACAGCGGCGAAGCCTTCTTGCCGGCAAGCGTGTCGACCGCGCGGGCGGCGATGCCGAGCACGGACCGGAGCGAGCCGAGCTGGAGCGCAACGGCGGCGGATGCGCCGGACTGCTGCAGCAGCTCAAGCAGCGACGGGGCGAGGCCGAGGGTGAGCAGGCTGAAGGTGATGGTGATGACCGCGATCAGCCGGAAGGCGAGGCGGGACTGGTCGGGAGACAGCGCAAGCGGTTCGCGATCCGCCGAGGCCTGTCCTGCCGTATTCCCATCCGATGGCGTGGGCAGGCCGAACAGATGCAGCGGCGCCAGCAGCAGGAGATGGAGAAGGGCTGCACCCGCAAGCGTCGGGCGCCAGCCATGGAGATCGCCGAAGAAGGTAAGCGCCGGCCAGGCGAAGGTTGCGGAAAGACCGGTGAAGATCATCAGAAGGCCGATGCTGCGCTTGGCATCGGACCCCTCGCGTTCGACGACTGCGGCATAGCAGGGAACCGATAGCCCGAAGGCGCCACCGAAGCCGATGACCAGCCAGGCGGCGAAATAGCTCGCCGGACCCTGCGCCATCGAAAGCATGAACAGGCCGGCGCTGAAGGCGAGCGAACCGGCAGTGAGAACCCGCGCTGCGCCATGTCGTTTCAGCAGCCGTCCGACCAGCGGACCGGCGAAACCCGAGACCAGCATCATCACCGTGAGGCCGGCAAAGGCCATCTCGTTCGACATGCCGAGATCGGCGGCGATGCGCCGGCCGAAGACGCCGGGCATGTCGAAGCTCACGCCCCAGCCGGCGATTTGGCTGACGGCGAGCAGGGCGATGAGGCGGATGCGCGAAGACGACATGAAGAGATTCCGGAGGGGCCATTTCCTCTACGGCTTTCCCAAGCCGTGGGCAACCGGTGCGCCTCCCCACAACTTCACGGAACGAACGGACAAGAGAAGGAAACCGACATGGTTGCACAGAAGGGCAAGGACCTGCTGCTCAAGGTTCTGGATGGCAGCACATACATCACCGTCGCCGGGCTGCGCTCGAAGCGGCTCGCCTTCAATGCGGAGACGGTGGACGTAACCGACGGGGAAAGCGCTGGTCGCTGGCGGGAGCTGCTGGCAGGAGCCGGCGTGCAGCGCGCCTCGCTTTCCGGCGCGGGCCTGTTCAAGGACCAGGCTTCCGATGCGCGGGTTCGCTCCGCCTTCTTTGCCGGCGAAATTCTCTCCTGGCAGGTGGTCATTCCCGATTTCGGCACTGTGACCGGTCTCTTCCAGATCACGGCGCTCGAATATGCCGGCGCGCATGACGGCGAGGTGACCTTCGAGCTGGCGCTGGAATCGGCGGGCCAGCTTTCCTTCGGAGCGCTCTGATGCGGCACGGGAGCGATCTTGCGCCCGCGATCGGCAGGGCAAACCGCAGGCGTGGCGAGGTGGAGGCGGTGATCGACGGCGAGCGCCGCATTCTCTGCCTGACGCTCGGCGCTCTGGCCGAGCTGGAAACGGTGTTTCAGGCGGACAGTCTTGCGGGGCTTGCTGAGCGCTTTTCCAGCGGGCGGCTGAAGGCGGCGGATCTTATGGGCATCATCGCTGCGGGCCTGCGCGGCGGCGGAAACCGTTTCAGCGACGAGGACGTGAGAGGCATGGCGGTCGAGGGCGGCGTGGCCGGGGCGGCATTAGTGGTGCGCGAACTGCTGACTCTGACATTTGCCCCGGAAGGGGCGGGCAAGGTGAGCAACGGGTCCGGGCCGACCTCCACGGAGCCTTGCCGGGGCCCTTGAAAGCCGCAGGCGGCGGGGCGGGAGCGCGTCCCTTCCCCTGGGGGGCTGTGCTCGACACCGGCCTCTGCCGCCTGCGGCTCGATCCGAAGCTTTTCTGGGAGCTGAGCCTCATTGAGTTTGCCGCGATGACCGGTGCATTTGTGTCGAGGCCCGCCCGGTTGAGGCGGGATGGGCTGGAAATGCTGATGCGGGCCTTTCCGGATTGAGGGTGGGTTTGTCTACCGGGAGTCTGCCCGTTGCGCTGATCTCATCGGCAGACGGGACGCGGTTTTTCTCAGCCCCTCATCCGCCTGCCGGCACCTTCTCCCCGCGAGCGGGGAGAAGGGATCCGCCGCGACGGTTCCATGTCCTACCCCTGCCTGCGAGGGGCAATCGGCGGATTGATGGGGTGGGTTTCGTTTATTCGCCAAGAGTTGGCCCCTCGTCTTCAACTGTCCTTACACCTTACCCCATCCTATCCCAGCAAGCGGGGAGAAGGAACTTGCCGCAGCCGGATGAGGGACGTCTGGCCTGTGGAGATGCCGCCGAAACGATCATTCAGGAGACGGTGTTTTGGGTCTTCGGGGATGTCGGCGTCCAGCGGCATCCCCGACCGGCCAGAGATGAAGCCGCGGGACATGACGTGTTGCCGTGTTCTGCGATGCCTTTTGCCGCTGCGGTGACGTCCGGCTTATCTTTCCAAGGAGCGTTCAATCATGAATGACGACGATCTTTCCTTTGCAGTCGATCTGGATGCCGGTGCGGCGCTGAAGGTGCTGGACGACCTTGAGAACCGTTCGGCGAGCTTCGGCCGGGCGCTGACCGGCGCGCTGAAGAGCGCCACTATCGGGGGCAAGGGGCTGGACGATACACTGAGGACGCTTGGCACGCGGCTTTCCGACGTGGCGCTGTCTTCCGGGCTGAAGCCGCTGGAGACCATGCTTTCGACTCTGACATCGGGACTGATCTCCTCGCTGACCTCGGGGTTTGGTTCCATCCTGCCCTTTGCAGATGGCGGGGTGCCGGGGCGGGTGACGCCGTTTGCGACGGGCGGCGTGGTTTCCGCGCCGACCTATTTTCCGCTGGGCGGCGAACTCGGCCTGATGGGCGAGGCGGGTTCGGAGGCGATCCTGCCACTGAAGCGCGGGGCCGACGGTTCGCTCGGGGTTGCCGCGGGCGAAGGCGGAACCACCCAGATCAATTTCAACGTGACGGCGACGGATGCGGCGAGCTTTGCCCGCAGCGAAGGCCAGATCACCGCCATGCTGGCGCGCTCTGTCGGGCGCGGCAGGCGGAATCTCTAGAGAGCAATCCAGCAAAAGTGGGAACCGGTTTTGCGCCCGGTGTTGCGTGAAAACAGAGAGCAGTTCCAGCAAAACTGGGAACCGGTTTTGCCTGCAAACAAGAAGATAGAGCGTTGAAAGCAAATCTGTTTTCGACAGCAGATCGAGTTCCCGTTCCAAGGAGGCATGCCGATGGCAGACGGCTTTCACGAGGTGCGCTTTCCGCTGCGCCTGTCGCTCAACGTGACGGGCGGGCCGGTGCGGCGCACCGATATCGTCAACCTGTCGAACGGCAGGGAGGCGCGCAACCGTCGCTGGCGCGACAGCCGCCGCGCTTACGATGCGGGGTCCGGGGTGCGCTCGGTGACGGATCTTTACGAGGTGCTGTCCTTCTTCGAGGCGCGGAGCGGTGGTCTCCACGGCTTTCGTTTTCGCGATCCGGTGGACGGGAAATCCTCTGCGCCCGACCGGGCGGTGACGCCCTTCGATCAGGTGATCGGTGAGGGGGACGGAGAGCGCGCGACCTTCCAGCTCGCGAAAACCTATGGCGATGCGGCGGGGGAATGGCGGCGCGTGATCGCCAAGCCGGTGGCGGGCACGGTGCGGCTTGCCGTCGATGGCGTCGAGTTGGCGGCTTCCGCCTTCACTTGCGATACGGCAACAGGTCTCGTGACAATCGATGAGGATTATATTCCTTTTCCCGGCGCGCTGGTGCAGGCGGGCTTCGAATTCGACGTGCCGGTGCGTTTCGATGCCGAGCGTATCGATCTCAACCTCGAGGCCTTCCGGGCCGGACGCATTCCCACCATTCCGCTGATCGAGATCCTGCCATGAGAAAGATACCGGAAGCGCTTGCCGCCCATATCGAGGGCGGAGTGACGACGCTTTGCCGCGCCTGGCGGGTGACACGCGGCGATGGGATGGTGCTGGGGTTTACCGAGCACGACCATTCGCTGGTGTTTGCCGGCACGACATTCCGGGCGGCGAGCGGCTTTACCGCGAGTGAAGCGCGGGAGACGGGCGGCATGGCGGCTCCGGCGGCGGAGGTGACCGGCGGTTTTTCCAGCGAGGCGATCGCCGAGGCCGACCTTGCCGCCGGGCGCTATGACGGCGCGCGAGTGGAGGTTTTTCTCGTCAACTGGCAGGAGCCGGAGGCGCAGCACCTGCTGGTGTCGGTCAAGGAGATCGGCGAGGTCTCGCGGGCGGGCGAGGCCTTTACCGCCGAACTCAGGAGCTTTGCCCACAGGCTGTCGCAGGAGAATGGCCGTATCTACAACCGCCGATGCGACGCAAGCCTTGGCGACGGCCGCTGCGGCATCGATATGGCGGCGGGCGGGCGGCGGATTTCCGGGACGGTGGTTGCGGTCGAGAGCCGGGACCGGATCGTGGTGGCACTGCCGGCGAGTGTTGCGGATAGGCATTTCCGGCTGGGCCGGCTTGTTTTCGACGGCGGCGCCAATGCCGGGATTTCCGTTCAGGTGGAGGATAGCGAGGCGGCGACGGGCGGAGTGCGGCTCAGGCTCTGGCTACCGCTGGAGGGATTGCCCGAGGTGGGCGACGCGGTGACCGTTTCCGTCGGCTGCGACAAGGCGTTTTCGATCTGCCGCGACCGGTTTGCCAATGCCGCGAATTTCAGGGGATTTCCCCATATGCCGGGCAGTGACTTTGCCTATTCCTATGTGAAGGGCGAGAGCCTGCATGATGGTAGCGTGCTCTATGAGTGAGGTTGCCCTCGGTTCGTCACGCATATGCTTGTTTTGGTAGGCAGACCGTTCAGATCTTTGGGCTGAAAGGGTCTTTGACCCGACGGACGTCGGGTCGCGGGATGCCGGAACCAGTCCGGCATGACAGGAAAGAACCTCCTGCTTCTTGGAGAATTGGCCTTGCCTCTCATCCCCCTGCCGGGACCTTCTCCCCGCAGGCGGGGAGAAGGGATGTGCCGCCCTGTCGCGCCCATCCTTCCCGGTGGCGAGCGGTAGAGGGCGAATGTCGCGGCTTGTTCCTTCTCCCCGTTCACGGGGAGAAGGTCCCGGCAGGGGGATGAGGGGCTACCTGCAATTCTTTCAACTCGAGGAACTCATGTCATGACCGAGATCGGCATCCGCGTCCTGGCTGCGGCCGGGCGCTATATCGGTACGCCCTACCGGCATCAGGGATCGGCAGCGGGGATCGGTTGCGATTGCCTTGGACTGGTGCGGGGCGTTTGGCGCGATCTCTACGGCGAGGAGCCGGAGTCGGTGCCGGCCTATGCGCCGGATTGGGCGGAGAGGGCGGGCGAGGAGCGGCTGCTCGATGCCGCCGCGCGGCATTTCGTATCCGTTTCAAGTCTAGCGGAAGCTGAACCAGGCGATTTGCTGGTCTTCCGGTTCCGTCCGCACTTCGCCGCCAAGCATGCCGGCATTCTCGCCGGTTCCGACCACTTCATCCATGCCTATGAACAGGCGGCCGTGATCCGCTCGGCGCTGGTGCCGGCGTGGAGAAGGCGGGTTGCCGGCGTCTTTCGTTTTCCCGACATTCTCTGAGGTCCTTCCATGGCGACCATTCTCTTCCAGGCGGCGGGGGCAGCACTCGGTTCCGCCTTCGGCCCGCTGGGCGCGGTGATCGGCCGGGCAGCCGGCGCGCTGGCCGGCAGCGCCGTCGACCGCATGCTGATCGGCGGCTCGACGGTGACGGGTTCGCGTCTCTCGGCGGCAAGATTGCCGGGCGCTTCCGAGGGCACGGCGATCCCGCGTCTTTACGGCACCGCGCGGCTCGGCGGCACGCTGATCTGGGCGACGCGCTTCGAGGAGGAGGTGATCACCGAGCGCGCCGGCGGCAAGGCGACGGGAACGCGGGTGAAGACCTACAGCTATTTCGCTAACGTTGCCTTCGGGCTTTGTGAAGGGCCGGTCGCGGCGATCCGAAGGGTCTGGGCCGACGGGCAGGAAATTGACCTGACCGGGGTGGAGATGCGTTTCTATCCGGGGGCGGAAAACCAGCTTGCCGATCCGCTGATCGAGGCGAAGCAGGGCACGGGCAATGCGCCCGCCTATCGCGGGCTTGCCTATGTGGTGTTCGAACGGCTGCCACTCGACGATTTCGGCAACCGCATTCCGCTGTTGCAGTTCGAGGTGATCAGGCCGGTCGGCAGGCTGGAAAGCGACATCCGCGCCGTGACGATCATTCCGGGCGCAACCGAGCACGGCTATGCGACAACGGCTGTCTCGGAGCAGGCGGGGGATGGCGAGGAGCGCATTCTCAACCGCAATACGCTGACCACACCGACCGACTGGCAGGCCTCGATCGACGAATTGCAGGCGCTTTGTCCGAACCTCGAAAACGTGGCGCTGGTGGTGAGCTGGTTCGGCACCGATCTGAGGGCTGGCGAATGCCGGGTCGTGCCGGGTGTCGAGGTTGCCTTACGCGATGACGAAAGCCGGGTGTGGCGCGTCTGCGGTATGGGGCGGGCGGAGGCGCGGCTGGTGAGCCGCCACGATGGCGGTCCGGCCTATGGTGGCACGCCCGACGATATGAGTGTGGTCGAGGCGATCCGGGACCTGAAGGCGCGCGGGCTGAAGGTGACGCTTTATCCCTTTCTGATGATGGATGTGCCGGCCGGTAACGGCCTGCCGGATCCCTATGGCGGAGCGGAACAGGTGCCTTATCCCTGGCGGGGGCGCATCACCTGCCATCCGGCACCGGGTAATGCCGGTTCTCCTGATCGGACAGCTGCCGCAAGGGGAGCGGTCGAGGCTTTTTGTGGCTTGGTTGAGGCTGGCGATTTCACGGTTTCGGGAACCTCCGTTGCCTATGCGGGCGCGGACGAGGGCTATCGCCGGCTGGTGCTGCATTATGCGCTGCTGGCAAAGGCGGCGGGCGGTGTCGACGGCTTCCTGATCGGATCGGAACTGAGAGGGCTGACGACGCTGAGGGACGGGGTGGACGCCTTTCCCTTCGTGGAGGCGCTGGTGGAACTGGCGACAGATGTCCGGGCGATCCTCGGGGGCGGCACGAAGATCACCTATGGCGCGGACTGGAGCGAGTATTTCGGTCATCATCCGCAGGATGGAACGGGCGACGTCCATTTTCACCTCGATCCGCTGTGGGCAAGCCCCGCGATCGATGCGGTCGGCATCGACAACTACATGCCGCTTGCCGACTGGCGCGACGGCGATCTCGAGGCCGGCAATCCCGATGGCTTTGCCACGCCCGACGATGGGTTGGCTATGGCGGCGCAGATTGCCGGCGGCGAGGGGTTCGACTGGTATTATGCGAGTGACGCCGACCGGGCCTCGCGTATCCGCACGCCCATTACCGACGGGCTGGCCGGCAAGCCCTGGGTTTTCCGTTACAAGGATATCTCGGGCTGGTGGGCGAACCGTCACTACGACAGGGTGGATGGCGCTGAGCGGGCCACACCAACGGCATGGACGCCGGGGATGAAGCCGGTTTGGTTCACGGAACTCGGATGTCCGGCAATCGACAAGGGTGCGAACCAGCCGAATGTCTTCGTCGATCCGAAATCGGCGGAAAGTGCGCTGCCGTATTTTTCCGGTGGTCTCAGGGCCGACAGCCAGCAGCGGCGTTTTCTGGAGGCGCATCTCGGCCATTGGCGGGGCGCGGGCGTGCCGGACGGCATGGTCGATCCCGACAGGCTGTTTCTCTGGTGCTGGGATGCGCGGCCGCAGCCGGCCTTTCCGCTCGACACCGGGCTCTGGGCCGATGGCGGCAACTGGCGAACCGGGCACTGGCTGAACGGGCGGCTGGGCACGGCGACGCTGGCCGACACGCTTGCCGCGATCCTCGACGACCATGGTTTCAACGACTACGACGTATCAGAGGTTACGGGCGATCTCGGCGGCTATGTGCAGGGCGATCTGGCCTCTGCACGCAGCCTGATCGAGCCGTTGGCCGAGGCCTTCCTGATCGACGTGATCGAGGACGGCGCGGTCCTGCGTTTCCGTTCGCGAGCGGCGGCGGGTCTGGCCGCGAACGCAATGCCGGTTCTTGCCGATATCGAGGGCGAGCCGCTGTGGCGGGAAACGCGCGGTCATGACAGCGATTTCGCCGCGGAAGCCATGCTGACCTTCTACGACCCGGCGGCAGACTACGCCGAGGCAAGCGTTCGCTCGCGCCGGGTGGAGGCGGCGACCACGCGCCAGCTCGCCCGCGATCTGGCCGCCGTCATTCCCGAGGAGACGGCGCTGGCGGCGGCGGAAGCCATGCTGCGCGACCATCGCGTCGGCCGTCGGCGGCTCGAACTTTCGCTAGGACCGGGCGAACTCGAGGTGCAGCCCGGGGATATCCTGAGTTTTCCCGAGGGGCCGGCGGGACGCTTCCTTGTCGAGGAAATCGACGATGGCGCGGCACGCCGGCTGACGCTGCGGGAGGTGGCGGCCGCGACATCCGCTCTCAGGGTCTCGGCGGCGGACGGGCGTGTTCCCGGCAATCCGGCATCGGCGGGCTTTGCGCCGCTTCTGGCCTTCATGGACCTGCCGCAATACGAGGCGGGCGAGGCGGCGAGTTTCGCGCGGGCCGCAGGCTTCTGCCGGCCGTGGCGGCGCATTGCGATATCGGCTTCCGTCGAGACGGAGGGCTATGGGCTGCGCACGCTTATCGAGCGTCCCGCGACCATGGGGGCGTTGGCAGCGCCTCTGCTGCCCGGGGTTTCGGGACGTTTCGACATGGCGCGGACGCTGGACGTGACGCTTTCCTTCGGCGGCCTTGCCTCTGCAAGCCGTCTGGCGGTGCTGAACGGCGCGAACAGGCTGGCGGTGCGCTCGAACAACGGGAGCTGGGAAATCCTCGCCTTCGCCGGAGCGGAGGAAATTGCCGAGGGGCGCTGGCGGCTCACGACTTTGCTGAGGGGGCTTGCAGGCACGGAGGATGCGATGGCCGCCGGTGCCGCGGAAGGCGCGACCGTCGTGCTGCTGGATGAGGCGGTGAAGCCGCTGGACCTCGCGGGCGAAGAGGCTGGGCTGGCGCTGAACTACATCGCCGAGGCGGTCGGTGGGGTGGGCGCTGCCAAGGGACCGTTTGTCTTTACCGGTGGCATGAGAGCCGAAACGCCGGTTGCGCCTGCGCATCTGCGGGCCACCAGGGCGCCGGAGGGCGATATCGCACTCGGCTGGGTGCGTCGCGGTCGCGTCGATGCCGACAACTGGCTGGGCGCGGACATTCCGCTCGATGAGGTGAGGGAGACCTATCGGGTCGAAATCCTCGATGGGGATACAGTTGTGCGCACGGTGGAGGCTGATGAGGCGCGCTGGATCTATCCACAGGCGCTGGAGCTGGCCGATTTCGGGGCGGCGCAGACGTCGCTCAAGTTTCGCGTCCGGCAGATCGGGCGGGTGGCGGCAGGGATTATCGCCGAGGCGGTGGTGGCGGTGGAGTGACGTCAGGCGTTTGGCACGGCCCCTCAGCCGCCTGCCGGCACCTTCTCCCCGCAGGCGGGGAGAAGGGACAAGCGGTACGGCCGAGCGAGAAGCCGTCACGCTCCTCGACAAGCCGACCGGCCAACGTCTTGTACCTGAAAACAATCAACCAAGCAGCAGAAGGAGCATGGCATGAACGACCTGAAACAATGGTATCAGTCGAAGACGGTGTGGGGTGCGCTGATCGCGATTGCGGCGTCTGCGCTGCGGCTCGCAGGGTTCGAACTGACTGCGGCCGACCAGTTGCAGCTTGCCGACATCGCGGTTTCCGCGGCCGGCACGCTCGGTGGTTTGCTTGCGATCTACGGGCGTCTGAAAGCGACGCGGGGCATCGAAACACGCAAGATGAACCAGATGTAACCAGCATTCATTTGCCATTCAGACGTCATGCGATACATAATCCGGCAACAGTAAAAGTAGTCCGGAAGAATTAGCTATGGCATCATTGATGGTCATCACGGGTCTGGCGGTCGGCCTCGCGGTTCCCTCGTGGCCGTATTTCGCGTCCGATTCCACGACGCCGGCGCCCGTGCTCATTCAGTCGCAGGACGACAGCAGCCGCGCAAGGACCGATTGCCGCGAAGCCGCGGCAAGGGCTGTCTCCGAGGTCGGAGGACAGCTCCTTTCGGTGCGCCAGTCCGGCGGCCAGTGCATCATCACGGTGCTCGTGCCCGGCAGCGGCAACGAGCGCCCGCGCAAGGTGACGATGCAGGTTTCCGAATAACCGACATCCAGACAATCAGCCGTCCCGACGTTGATCGCGCCGGGACGGATGCAGGCAGGCAGGGGGTAAATCTTATGCGCATTCTCGTCGTCGAGGACGATGTCAATCTGAGCCGGCAGCTCGTCGAAGCGCTGCAGGAGGCTGGCTATGTTGTCGACAAGGCAATGGACGGCGAGGAAGGTCACTTCCTCGGCGATACCGAGCCCTATGACGCGGTGATCCTCGATATCGGCCTGCCGGAAATGGACGGCATCACCGTGCTGGAAAAATGGCGGGCCGCCGGTCGCGTCATGCCGGTGCTGATCCTGACCGCCCGTGATCGCTGGAGCGACAAGGTGGCCGGTATCGATGCCGGCGCCGACGACTATGTCGCCAAGCCGTTTCATGTCGAGGAAGTGCTGGCGCGCATACGCGCCCTGATCCGACGGGCGGCGGGTCATGCCTCGTCGGAAATCGTCTGCGGTCCAGTCCGTCTAGACACCAAGAGTTCCAAGGCGACGGTCAACGGCGTGGCGCTGAAGCTGACCTCGCACGAGTACCGGCTGCTCTCCTACCTGATGCACCACATGGGCGAGGTGGTGTCGCGCACCGAACTGGTCGAACATCTTTACGACCAGGATTTCGATCGGGATTCCAACACCATCGAGGTTTTCGTCGGACGGCTGCGCAAGAAGATCGGCATCGACATGATCGAGACCGTGCGCGGTCTCGGCTACCGTATCCAAGCGCCCTGACATGGCGCTGAAATCCCTCACGGCAAGGGTTCTGTTGCTGGCGACGCTCTGGTCGGCGGCGGCGCTGATAACCATTGCCGTGGTGATTTCGGCTCTGTATCGGCAGGGCGTCGAACGCGGGTTCAACAACCTGCTGCGCGCACAGCTCTACAACGTCATCAATTCGGTGTCTGTCAGCGACGGCAACAGCCTCGCCGGAAGCCCCGAGCTTGGCGATCTGCGATTCTCCCAGCCGGAAAGCGGCTGGTACTGGCTGGTCGAGCCGCTCGGCAGCTATGGCGCGGCGCCGCTCGCGTCCACCTCGCTCGGCATGACCAACCTGCCAGTGCCGGGGCTGGAGGAATATCCATTTGATGAACACTACGAGCGCTTCTATCCTATGGAAGACGCCTCCGGAAATCGGCTGAGAGTGGCCGAAACCGAAGTCGTGCTGGATGGCGAAGGACGCGCGGCGCGTTTTCGCGTTTCCGGCAATCTCGAAGTGGTCGAGGAGGAAATATCCTTCTTCTCGACGCGGCTTTATGCGGCTCTCGCCCTGTTCGGTTTCGGCGGTCTCGTGGTCAACGGTCTTGCCATTCTCTATGGTCTGAAACCCCTCGACCGAGCACGACGCGCATTGGAGAAGATCCGCGGCGGCGAGGCAGAGCGTATCGAAGGGGAATTCCCGCGCGAGATCCAGCCGCTCGCAAACGAGATCAACGCGCTGATCGACAGCAACCGCCGTATCGTCGAGCGGGCCCGCATGCAGGTCGGCAACCTCGCCCATTCGCTGAAGACGCCGATTGCCGTTCTGCTCAACGAAGCGCGAACGCTCGACAAGACCCATGGCGAGGTGGTGGTGAGCCAGGCGGAAGCGATGCAGGGGCAGGTGACGTCCTACCTGAACCGTGCCCGCATCGCAGCGCAAAGGGATTCCGTTCTCGCCCGTACCGATGCCGAGCCGGTGCTGGAGCGGCTGGTCCGCGTCATGCGCCGGCTCAATCCCGAAACCGAATTCCGCCTCGAGATCGCGCCCGGCCTGACATTCGCGATGGAACAGCAGGATGTCGAGGAAACCGTCGGCAATCTTCTCGAAAATGCGGCGCGGTTTGCAAAGACCACGGTTCTCCTGAGAGCCTCGCATGCGGACACCACGGCCGGCGGCACGGATAGCGGACGGCGCAACTGGATCGAGGTGACGGTCGATGATGACGGTCCCGGCTTGAAACCCGACCAGATTGGCGAGGCGCTGAAACGCGGCAAGCGACTGGACGAGAGCAAACCGGGCACTGGCCTCGGTCTTTCCATCGTCAAGGAGATTTCCAGCGAATATCAGGGGGCTTTCGGCCTGTCCCGTGCAGAAATTGGTGGATTGAAAGCAAGACTTGTGCTGCCGGCTGTGACAAGAGACACTGCGTGATCGATATACCTATGAAAAACAATGCCGGCCATAAAGATGCCATGTGCATGCCGCAGCAGAGCGAGGATTGAAGTGACAATCGGGCGTTTCGACGAGACTTGGGCTGGTTCGATGGGTGATACTCGCATTCGTTCGGTGGCAATGGTAGCGCTGACGGCGCTGGCATTGACGGGCTGCGGTACCACGGGTGGCCCGCGTGGCGGCCTTGCCTCTACGAGCAAGGCGAATTCCTCGACCCTCTATATCTCGGCTCTGCAGGGCGGCATTGTGTCGCGCTCCGGCGTCAAGCTTTCCAACAGCGAGCGCCAGCGGGCGCTCGAGGCCGAGTATCGCGCGCTCGAGGCAGCTCCGGGTGGCCAGCCGGTCGCATGGCAGGGTGGAGAGGTGAGCGGGCAGGTGATTGCGGCGGCCCCCTATCAGGTCGGACAGCAGAATTGCCGGCAGTACACCCACAAGCTGGTCGATAACGGCAAACAGATCGAGGCGCGAGGCGCTGCCTGCCGCAACAGCGACGGCACCTGGACCCCCTTGACATAAGTCAAGGCTTGCAGTCGTTCTCTTCCTTACAGCTCGACTTGCGGCCAAACGCCTCAACTTTGCGTCATTGGTCGTTTGTCTGTTGGATTGGGCTTCGGCTTGAAGTAATTGGACGTCATGCTGTTCTGGATCATCTCCGCTCTCCTGACGGTTATCGTCGCCGTCGTCCTGTTGCTGCCGTTGCTCAAGGGGGCGGCGAGCGAGCCGGATGACGATGTCGGCGAGGCAGCCGTTTATCGCGATCAATTGCTTGAACTCGAGCGGGACAAAGACCTTGGGCTGATCTCCGCCGAAGACGCCGATTATGCCCGCGCCGAGATCGGTCGCCGCCTGCTTTCGGTTTCGACCGGCAAGGGTGCCGCAGGTGGCCGCAAGGGCGTTCGGGCGAGCCGTCATCCGCTGTCGCAGGCTTTCGTCATCCTCTGTCTTCCCGCTATAGGACTCGGACTCTATCTGCTGACAGGCAGTCCGGGCATGCCTGCGGCGCCGCTTGCCGAGCGGCTGGAAAACCCCGGCAACAATCTTGAGCTTCTGGTCGCCAAGGCCGAACGCCATCTGGCGGAAAACCCCAATGACGGGGCGGGCTGGGATGTGTTGGCGCCGATCTACTTCAAAAGCCAGCGCATCGGTGACGCAGAGCTTGCCTATCGTAACGCCATTCGCTTTCTCGGAACCAACCCGGCCCGCATGAGCGGTCTCGGCGAAGTGCTGGTGGCGAGCAGCGGCGGGATCGTCACGGAAGACGCCCGCTCGGCTTTCGAGGAGGCGCTGCGTCTCGACAGCAATAATCCACGGGCCGAATTCTATCTGGCGCTGGCGCTGGAGCAGGCCGGTAAGCGCGCCGAGGCAAAGGCCGCGTTCGAGAAACTGCTGGCGGCCTCGCCGAAAGAGGCGCCCTGGGTGCCGCTCGTCAACCAGCATATTGCTGCAAACAGTGGCGACGCTCCGGCTGCTCCCGCAGCACCCGGCAATCCGAGCGAGGCCGATGTGGCAGCCGCACAGGACATGTCTGCAGGCGACCGCATGGCGATGATCCGCGGCATGGTGGACAGCCTTGACGCCAAGCTCAAGGAAGATCCGAAGAATTTCGAGGGGTGGATGCGCCTTGTGCGCTCCTATGCGATGCTGAAGGAGCCGGAGCGCGCGGTCGGCGCATTGAAGGGCGGACTTGCAGCCTTCCCGGCCGAAGGGGAAGAAGGCAAGGAACTGATCGCCATGGCCCGGGAACTAGGCCTGCCGGTTGAGGAGGCATTGAAATGACCCGCAAGCAGAAGAGACTGGCCGTCATCGCCGGCGGCATGAGCTTCATCGTCGCGGCCGTGCTGCTAATGATGTTCGCCTTCGGTCAGTCGGTCGCCTATTTCTACATGCCGTCTGACCTTGAAAAGACCGCGGTCGGGCCGGGAACGCGCATTCGCCTTGGTGGCCTCGTGGCCGAAGGGTCGGTCGTGCGCGGCGAGGGCTCGACAGTCAAGTTCTCCGTGACAGACGGCACGGGCACGGTGCCTGTCTCCTATACCGGCATCCTGCCGGATCTTTTCCGTGAAGGGCAGGGCGTCGTGACAGAAGGCGCATTCGATGCAGCCGGCGGTTTCGTCGCCGACAGCGTGCTTGCCAAGCATGACGAGAACTACATGCCGAAGGAAGTTGCCGACCGTCTGAAGAAGGACGGCGTCTGGGAAGGCGAGGGGAAGACCCAATGATCATCGAACTTGGTCATTATGCTCTGGTGCTGGCGCTGGCGACAGCGCTGATCGTTTCCGTGCTGCCGGTGATCGGCGCGCGAAAGGGTGACAAGGGGCTGATGTCGGTTGCCGTCACCGGCACGCTGGCGGTATTTGCGCTGGTTGCCTTTTCCTTCGGCGTCCTCAGTTGGGCCTATATGGTTTCTGATTTCTCGGTGGAGAACGTCTGGGAAAATTCCCATTCGCTGATGCCGGCGATCTATCGTTTCTCGGGCGTCTGGGGCAATCACGAGGGATCGATGATGCTCTGGCTGCTGATCCTGAGCATTTTCAGTGCGCTTGTGGCCTTTTTCGGACGTAACCTGCCAGAACGATTGAAGGCCAATGTGCTGGCCGTGCAGGCCTGGATCACAACGGCTTTCACGCTGTTCATTCTCCTGACGTCGAACCCCTTCATACGGCTTTCGCCGGTGCCGGCGGAAGGCAAGGATCTCAATCCGGTCCTGCAGGATGTCGGTCTCGCGATTCATCCGCCGCTGCTCTATCTCGGTTACGTCGGCTTCTCCGTCTGTTTCTCCTTCGCCATCGCGGCCCTGCTTGACGGGCGCATCGATGCGGCATGGGCGCGATGGGTGCGGCCATGGACGCTTGCCGCCTGGACCTTCCTGACCGCCGGTATCGCAATGGGCTCCTACTGGGCCTATTACGAACTCGGTTGGGGCGGCTGGTGGTTCTGGGACCCGGTCGAAAACGCATCCTTCATGCCCTGGCTTGCGGGAACGGCACTTCTGCATTCGGCGCTGGTCATGGAAAAGCGTGATGCGCTGAAAATCTGGACCGTGCTGCTCGCCATCCTGACATTTTCGTTGTCTCTGCTCGGCACCTTCCTCGTCCGTTCCGGCGTGCTGACATCGGTTCATGCATTCGCCACCGATCCGAGCCGCGGTATCTTCATTCTCGGCATTCTGACCGTGTTTATCGGCGGGGCCTTCACCCTCTTCGCATTCCGGGCGCCAATGCTGAAGGCGGGCGGCCTGTTCCAGCCGATCTCGCGCGAGGGTGCGCTTGTGCTCAACAACCTGATTCTGACAGTCTCTGCGGCGACGGTGCTGATCGGCACACTCTATCCGCTGCTGCTCGAAACGCTGACGGGTGAGAAGATCTCGGTCGGCGCGCCGTTCTTCAACCTGACCTTCGGCCTGCTGATGACGCCGCTTCTGGTGGCGGTTCCGTTCGGGCCGTTGCTGGCCTGGAAACGCGGCGACCTGCTCGGCGCCATGCAGCGGCTGTTCGCCGCCGCGATCATCGCCTTTGTCTTCGCGATCATCGTCTATTACATCGAAAACGGCGGTCCGGTGATGGCGGTCTTCGGTCTTGCCGCCGGCTTCTTCCTGATCTTCGGCGCTCTTTCCGATCTCTGGTACCGGTCTGGCTTCCGCAAGGTGCCGTTCCGCACCGCGCTGAGTCGCCTGAACGGCCTGCCGCGCTCGGCCATCGGCACGGCGATTGCCCATCTCGGCTTCGGCGTGACGGTGCTGGGCATCGTTGCCGTCACCACCTTCGAGACGGAAACCGTTGTGGAGATGAAACCGGGCGCGACGGCCGAGGTCGGCGGCTATTCCATCACCTTCGATGGCATGAAGCAGGCAATCGGGCCGAACTACACGGAAGAGCGGGGCCACTTCACCATCCGTCAGGGCGGTGTGGAAAAGGGTGAGTTCTGGTCCTCCAAGCGGCTCTACACGGCGCGGCGCATGCCGACCACGGAAGCGGGCATCCGCACTTTCGGCCTGGTCCACCAGCTCTACGTTTCCCTCGGAGATCCCATGGATGACGGCGGCATCGTCGTTCGTGTCTGGTGGAAGCCGTATATCCTCTGCATATGGTATGGTGCGCTGATCATGATGGCCGGCGGCTTCGTCTCGCTCTCCGATCGCCGCCTGCGGGTAGGGGTGCCGAAGCGGGCTGCCAAGGTCGTGGCGCCTGCGGCGCTAGGGGCGGCGGAATGAGGACGAATTTCGCAGGATTGCTCCGCTGGTTCGGACGCCCCTCATCCCCCTGCCGGGATCTTCTCCCCGCAAGCGTGGAGAAGGCACGAAGCCGAGCCGTAGCAGCCCCCTCGCCCCGCTCGCGGGGAGAGGGCTGGGGTGAGGGGCAAAGAAACATCGTGGGAGCCCTGCTGGTTGCCATTACGCTCCTCCTCACCCCCCTTCCGGCGTTCGCCGTCAACCCGGACGAGATCCTGCCCGACCCGAAGCTGGAGCAGCGGGCGAGGGATCTTTCCGCGCAGCTGCGCTGCATGGTCTGCCAGAACCAGTCGATCGACGATTCGAATGCCGAGCTTGCCCGCGACTTGCGGCTGCTCGTGCGCGAGCGGATCGTCGATGGCGACACTGACCAGCAGGTGATCGACTATGTCGTATCGCGTTACGGTGAATTCGTGCTGCTGAAGCCGCGTCTGTCCATGCATACGCTGCTGCTCTGGGGGCTTCCGGGCGTTCTTTTCGTCATCGGTCTCGGTGTTGCCTTTACCTACACCCGGGGCCGTAGCAAGCCCGTTCCGCAGAAGCTTTCCGCCGAAGAGGAAGCCCGTCTCGGCAAGTTGCTGGACGAGTGATGCGCGACTGACCGGAAGCGGCGTCCACGGCTTATTTCAGTATCATGTAAAGATTACGAAGTTTTCATTCTCCGTACAGTTCGCAGTAAGGTGACACGCCCTATATCTCCTTCATCCACCGCTTCCCGCCGGGGTGGTTCCCGGCCTCCAGCAAGCAGAACAGATGAAGGTAAGATCCATGTCTGACAAGAACGGTCGCTCCAACCTCACGACGATCCTGAAGAACTCGACCGCAGCCGGCCTTGCCGCGCTGATGCTGGCCGGTACTCTTCCGGTCGCCGTCAACTCAGCCTATGCGGAAGCCGTCAAGGTTCAGGCCGCGCAGGTCCCGAGCTTCGCCGACGTCGTCGCCGCCGTTTCCCCGGCCGTCGTTTCCGTCCGCGTCCAGTCCAACGTCCAGAGCACCTCGGACGAGAGCAACTTCTCATTCAATTTCGGCGGTCGCGGCTTCGATGACCTTCCGGACGATCATCCGCTGAAGCGCTTCTTCAAGGAGTTCGGCATGCCCGGCCCTGACGGCAAGGGGCCCGGTGCCGGTCCGAACGCCCGCCCGCGCGAACATAGCGAAGGCAAGGGTCGCCTGCGCCCGACCTCGCAGGGCTCCGGCTTCTTCATCTCCGAAGACGGCTATATCGTCACCAACAATCACGTTGTCGATGACGGCGCTGCCTTCACCGTTGTCATGAACGACGGCAAGGAACTCGACGCCAAGCTGGTCGGCAAGGACAGCCGCACCGACCTCGCTTTGCTGAAGGTCGAAAATCCGAAGCAGAAGTTCACTTATGTCGATTTTGCCGATGACGAAGCCATGCGCGTCGGTGACTGGGTCGTCGCCGTCGGCAACCCCTTCGGCCTTGGTGGCACTGTAACGGCCGGCATCATCTCGGCCCGTGGCCGCGATATCGGCTCCGGCCCGTATGACGACTACATCCAGATTGACGCTGCCGTGAACCGCGGCAATTCCGGCGGTCCGGACTTCAACCTGGCCGGTCAGGTTGTCGGTATCAACACCGCCATCTTCTCGCCCTCCGGCGGCAACGTCGGTATTGCCTTCGCCATCCCGGCATCCGTAGCCAAGGACGTGATCGCCAAGCTCAAGGACGGCGGCAGCGTGCAGCGCGGCTGGCTCGGCGTTCAGATCCAGCCGGTAACCCAGGATATCGCCGATTCGCTCGGCCTGTCCGAGGCAAGTGGGGCTCTGGTCGTCTCGCCACAGGCGGGTTCGCCGGGTGATAAGGCAGGCATCAAGCAGGGTGATGTGGTCACCGCCGTCAATGGCGAACCTGTCAAGGATCCGCGTGATCTCGCCCGCCGCATCGCTGCCTTCGCACCTGGAACAAAGGTTGATGTGTCTTTGTGGCGTGAGGGCAAGGCTACGTCCGTCAAGGTCGATCTCGGCACACTGCCGAGCGAGCAGGCGCTGGCCGGCAAGGAAGACGGTACCGGTGGCAACACCCAGGCTCCGGCAACAGAACAGGCGCTTGCCAACATGGGCATCTCCGTTGCTCCGGCTGAAGACGGCAAGGGCCTGTCGATCATCGACGTCGATCCCGACTCCGATGCCGCCGACAAGGGCATGAAGGCCGGTGAGAAGATCACCTCCGTCAACAATCAGGCAGTCTCTTCGGCAGCCGATGTGTTGAAGGTGATCGATCAGGCCAAGAAGGACGGCCGCACCAAGGCGCTCTTCCAGGTCGAATCGGAGAACGGCAGCCGCTTCGTTGCCCTTCCGATCAACCAGGGCTGATGCACCTCGGGACCGACTGACCGCGGGGCGCTGAAGATCAGGTCTTCGGCGCCCCGTTTCGTTAGAGCATGATCCGACCGAAGCGAGGATCGATAAGATTATGCTGTAAAAATAAATCCTTAGAGTGCAGATCGGATTTATTCGGATCGAACCGCGCTCTAAGTGGAAAACAAGGACGAGAGCATGATTTCCGGAGGAAGCGGTACTGTCGGACCAGCCGATTCCGGTTGTGCCGATGGCATGGCCGGCGGTAATGTCGCGCACATGAAGATATTGGTTATCGAAGACGATCTGGAAGCCGCCGCCTACATGACGAAGGCTTTCCGCGAGGCAGGCATTGTGGCCGATCACGCCAGCGATGGCGAAAGCGGCTTGTTCATGGGCTCGGAGAATACATACGACGTGATGGTCATCGACCGCATGTTGCCGCGTCGTGACGGGCTGTCGGTCATAAGTGAGCTGAGGAAGCGCGGCATCGACACGCCGGTACTCATTCTCTCCGCGCTCGGTCAGGTCGATGACCGCGTAACTGGCCTTCGCGCCGGCGGCGACGATTATCTGCCCAAGCCCTATGCCTTTTCCGAGCTTCTCGCTCGCGTCGAAGTTTTGGGCCGCCGCAAAGGCAAGCCCGAACAGGACATGATGTATCGGGTCGGCGATCTGGAACTCGACCGGCTGTCCCATGAGGTCAAACGCGCGGGCAAGGAGATCTTGCTCCAGCCGCGCGAGTTTCGCTTGCTCGAATATCTGATGAAGAATGCCGGTCAGGTGGTGACCCGCACCATGTTGCTCGAAAACGTCTGGGATTATCATTTCGATCCGCAGACCAACGTCATCGATGTGCATGTTTCAAGGCTTCGCTCGAAGATCGAGAAGGATTTCGACAAGCCGCTGCTGAAGACCGTGCGCGGTGCCGGTTACATGATCAAGGACGAAGGCTGAGACACGGATGAGCCGCGCCAAGCTTCTGTTCAAGTCGACGGCCGTCCGCCTGTCGGCGCTCTATATCGGCCTCTTCGCGCTCTGCGCGGCCTTGTTGGTCATCTATGTGACGGCGCTTTCCGAGCGCATCCTCTACACCCAGACGCGCGACGCCCTGAAGAACGAAGTTCAGGAGATCACCACAGCATATGAGCGCGGTGGCATTAACCGTTTGCTTGCCGTCATGGAACGACGGGCGCGTCAGCCGGGCGCCAACCTTTATGTGATCGCTGGCCCGACCGGCGAAATCCTTGCCGGCAATGTCGCATCGGTGCAACCGGGGGTCTTCGATCACGAGGGCTGGACCGATTTTCCGTTCCGTTACGAGCGCTACAACGAGAGCGGTGATATGCAGCGCCATGTGGCGGCAGGTCACGTCTTCTTCCTCGACAACAGCCTGAGGGTGTTGGTTGGCCGCGATCTGGGCGAACCCGCCAAGCTGCGGCTTCTGGTGCGGCAGGCTCTGATGGTGGCGCTCGCGATCATGGGAACCGGCGCCGTCATCATCTGGTTTGCCATCGGCCGCAACGCCCTCAAACGCATCGACCGTGTTTCGGCTGCAAGCAAGAAGATCATGGCGGGTGACCTGTCACAGCGACTGCCGGTCTCCGGTTCGGGCGATGAGTTCGACCGTTTGTCCTCTTCGCTGAACGATATGCTGGGCCGTATCGAGAAGCTGAACGAGGGTCTCAGGCAGGTTTCAGACAACATCGCCCACGACCTGAAGACGCCGCTGACGAGACTGCGCAACAAGGCCGCCGACGCGTTGAACGAAGACGACGAGGCAACCCGCAAGACGGCGCTGGAAGGTATCATCGCGGAGTCCGATCAGTTGATCCGCACCTTCAACGCGCTCCTGATGATCTCGCGCGTCGAGGCAGGGTCGATCGCGGCGGAACTCTCGGACATCGATCTTTCGGCCATCGCCGCCGATAGCGCCGAGCTTTATGAACCCGTGGCCGAAGAGGCTGGGCTGAGCCTTGAAACAGAGATTGCACCGGGTCTTTCGGTAAGAGGGAACCGCGAACTCGTGGGGCAGGCTATCTCCAACCTGATCGACAACGCCATAAAATACGGCGCCGAGGGCGAACGGGACCGCAAGATCAAGGTAATCGTCGCCAAGGCAGGCGACGGAGTGGAACTCAGGGTTTCCGACAGCGGGCCGGGGGTTGCCGAGGACAAGCGCGAGGAAGTGGTCAAGCGTTTCGTCCGTCTCGACAAAAGCCGTTCGAAGCCCGGAACGGGTCTGGGGCTCTCGCTGGTCTGCGCGATCATGGCCCTGCATGGCGGCAGGCTTGAGCTTTCCGACACGCACGGGGCGGATGTTGCCGGCGATGTCACCGATCGTGGTTTGACCGCTACCATGGTCTTTCCCGGTAAGAAGCCCTGATACTAGTGGTGCGATCCTGACAGATGGTACCCATCTGTCAGAACAAATCGCCCTACCAGACCACTAGGGATCGATGATAGAAATCCATAGGGCCGGCTTGATCGGTTTTTCCGGCCAGGAGAGGTTCGCAGAGCGATGCTGTCGCATCGGTCAAGGGCCTCGACAACGCCGGAAAGCCCGAGAAGCCGGCCTGCGGTGACTTTGTACCGGTCTCTGGCATCGTTGCGATGCTTGTACGATGCGCAAGCATCGCCCTGCGCACCGAGCCTGGCCGGAAGCCAGTATGAAGTCATACTATGGGGTTTCTATCATCGATCCTTGGTATACCTTCGCCTCGCAGAGCGGGATTCGGGGAGAGGGTCCCGTCGATCTCGCCCGGATGGAGGCTTTGTGGGATGACGGAACCGAAGACGACGCGTCTGGTGGATGTTGCAGCGGATGCGATCCGACCGCTCAATCAGGTGGAACTGAAATCGGTTCTGTCCATGCTCAAGGATCTGGGACGGAGCGAGCCGGCAATCGCGAACCTGCTCGCGAGCGAGGGGCCGCTCAAGAATTTCGTCACCGCCGCGCTGACGCTTTCCCCCTATCTGCGTGACATGGCGAACCTCTCGCCGCCGCTTCTGGCCGATGCCATCGAACAGCCGATAGAACCGATGCTGGAGGTGCTCGTCGCTTCCGCCCGAGACGCCTGGAAAGGTGAGCCGGGTGGACCTTCGGCGACCGAGGCACAGGTGATGTCCCGGCTGAGGGTCGCCAAGCGCAAGGTCGCCTTCCTCACCGCACTTGCCGACCTTGCCCGTATTTTCGACGCGCGCGACACGACCCGTTGGCTGAGCGCCATTGCGGATGCATCGGTGGCTGCTGCGATCGATCACCTGCTCGTGGCCGGTCAGGAGGCAGGCAAGCTCACGCTTCAGAACCCCTCCGAGCCGTCGAAGGGCAGTGGTTTGATCGTGCTTGGGATGGGCAAGCTCGGCGCTCGCGAACTCAACTATTCATCGGATGTCGACCTCGTCGTGTTCTTCGAGCCGGAAGCGGGCATTCTTGCCGTGCCGGATGACGCGACGGAGACCTATGGCCGGATGATGCGCCGACTGGTGCGCATCCTGCAGGAGCGTACCGCCGACGGCTATGTGTTCCGCACCGACCTTCGCCTGCGCCCCGATCCGGGTTCCACGCCGCTCGCTGTGCCGGTGGAGGCGGCCCTGGTCTATTATGAGGGGCGGGGGCAGAACTGGGAGCGCGCCGCCTACATCAAGGCCCGCCCCATTGCCGGCGATCTTGTAGCGGGAGAGCAGTTCCAGCGGGAACTCGTGCCCTTCGTCTTCCGTAAATATCTTGATTACGCCGCTATCGCCGACATTCACTCGATCAAGCGCCAGATCCACGTGCACAAGGGGCACGGGGCAATCGCGGTCAAGGGGCACAATGTCAAGCTTGGTCGGGGCGGTATCCGCGAGATCGAATTCTTCGCCCAGACGCAGCAGTTGATCGCGGGCGGCCGCATGCCGGAGCTCAGGGTGCGTCCGACTGAGGCGGCCCTTCGCGCCCTTGCCGTGGCGAACTGGATCGATGACGAGACCCGCGATGAGTTGATCGCCTGCTACTGGTTTCTGCGCGATATCGAGCATCGCATCCAGATGGTGCATGACGAGCAGACCCATCTTCTGCCGGAGAGCGAGGCGGAACTGCGGCGCATCGCGTTCATGTCAGGCTTTACCGATACCAAGGGATTTGCCGCCAGCCTGGAAAGCGTGCTGAAAACAGTGGAACGACGGTATGCGGGGCTATTCGAGCATGAGGAAAAGCTGTCGACCGCCACAGGAAACCTCGTTTTCACCGGCCAGAAGGACGATCCGGACACGCTGAAAACGCTGAAGAGCCTTGGCTTCGAACGGCCGGAGGACATTTCCCGTGTTATCCGCACCTGGCATTATGGCCGCTATCGTGCCACGCAATCCGTCGAAGCGCGTGAGCGCTTGACGGAATTGATGCCGCAACTGCTCAAGGCTTTCGGCGAAAGCCGTCGTGCCGATGAGGCCCTGTTGCGCTTCGACGATTTCCTTTCCGGCCTGCCTGCGGGCATCCAGCTTTTCTCCCTGCTCGGCAATAACCCAGCGCTGCTCGACCTCATCGTCAACATCATGTCGTCGGCGCCAAGGCTCGCTGAAATCATCGCCCGCCGCCCGCATGTCTTCGACGGCATGCTCGATCCCGGCCTGATGGTGGAGCTTCCGACGCGGGACTATCTGGCGAAAAGGCTCGCTTCCTTTCTGAACGGCAGCCGTTTCTACGAGGAAATTCTCGACCGGCTGAGGATTTTTGCCGCGGAACAGCGCTTCCTGATCGGCATTCGTCTGCTCACCGGCTCCATCGGCGGGACGCAGGCCGCAAACGCATTTACCGACCTTGCAGGGCTTGTGATCAGTGAAGCCCTGAAGGCTGTCGTCGAGGAAATGGAGGTGACCCATGGGCGGATCGAGGGCGGCAAGGTAGCTCTCGCCGGCATGGGCAAGCTCGGCAGCTTCGAGCTGACAGCCGGTTCGGATGTCGATCTGATCCTGCTCTACGAACATGCCGACGATGCGGGCGAATCCGACGGGCCGAAGCCGCTCGATCCGGTGCGCTATTTCACCCGCATGACCCAGCGCCTGATCGCGGCACTTTCGGCTCCGACTGCCGAAGGCGTGCTCTACGAGGTCGACATGCGGCTGCGCCCCTCCGGCAACAAGGGGCCGGTCGCAACCAGACTGCGCGCCTTCGAGAAGTATCAGAACGAGGAGGCCTGGACCTGGGAGCACATGGCGCTGACGCGGGCGCGCCTCATCTGCGGCGACGAGGATCTGGTCGGGCAGACGAAGGCGATCATCGAAAGCGTGCTTGCAAGGCAGAGGGATCAGGCGAAAATCGCCGTTGACGTGGCGGAGATGCGTCACCTGATCGAAAAGGAAAAGCCGCCGTGCGACATATGGGATTTCAAACTCATCCCCGGCGGGTTGATCGATATCGAGTTTATCGCCCAATACTTGGCGTTGATTGCGCCGAGCAGAAATATCGAGAAACGTGTAACCGGCCTTTCGACGGCTGATGCCCTTCGCCAGCTCGGAGTCGAGTTGATGAACCCCAACGATCTCGATATCTGCCTGTCGGCCCTCAAGCTTTATACCGAACTGTCTCAGGTGATCCGGCTTTGTGTCGAGGGCCCGTTTGACACAGAGACGGTTCCGGCTGGCCTCGTCGATCTCGTCTGCCGGGCGGGCGACTGCCCTGACCTGCGTACACTCGAAGCGGAAGTGAAACGGTTGTCGAAGGCAGTACGAAAGGTATTTCAGACTGTGGTGAAAGGCTGACGAAGGACATAGCTGCAGCAGCATGACACCGTTTCGCGGAACAATCGTACGGACTGTCCCGCCCGATTGTTCGAAGTTGGAAAACCAAAGAACGGCGTTGAATTTCGCAGCGCTGAGGTCAACAATGACGCTGCAGGACACGAAGAGCATTGGACACTTGTATTGCGATGCATGCGTCTGTTTCAGCAGCCGGCACAAAAGCCGGACTGATAGCCGCCCATAAAAATAGACTGCCATTCTTCTTACAGCGGCCAGCAATTCATGGCACCAGAGTCACCTTCACCACGGGAAAGATCTATGGAGATCATGCAAGGTTCCCAGTTGGAATACCCGATCCGGACAACGGGGCTGACAAAGATTTTCGATGATCGCGTGGTGGTGGACCAGGTTGACCTCAATGTTCGATCCGGTGAGATCTTTGGCCTTATAGGCCCGAACGGTGCAGGTAAGTCGACCCTGATCAAGATGCTGACGACGCTGCTGCCGCCGACCAGGGGTGAGGCAATCGTCGCCGGCTGTGATGTCAGGCGAGAGGCGAGGGGCGTTCGATCACATATCGGCTACGTGCCGCAACTTCTGTCTGCGGATGGCGCGCTGACAGGTTATGAAAACCTGCTCCTTTCTGCGCGCCTCTATCTCATTCCGCGTCGGCAGCGTGCTGCCAGGATCAGGGAGGCGCTGGCGATGACCGGGCTTGCCGATGCGGCCGGTCGCCTTGCCCAGCACTATTCCGGCGGAATGCTCCGGCGTCTGGAAATCGCGCAGAGCACCCTGCATCGGCCAACGCTGCTCATCATGGACGAACCCACGGTCGGGCTCGATCCCATGGCGCGAGACGCCGTATGGGACCACATCCGCGATCTGCGGAAGCGCTTCGGCACAACAATTCTCCTGACCACTCATGTTATGGGCGAGGTCGAGGCGCTTTGCGATCGCGTTGGTATCCTTCATCGTGGCCGATTGGAAAAGCTCGGTACGGCCGATGAACTCAAGGCCGAGATAGGCCCCGATGCAACGCTCGATGATGTCTTCGTTCACATAGTCGGCGAAGACGCAGGAAAGACGGAAGGATATTATGACGTCCGCCAGGCTCGCAGGAGCGTGACCGCCCATGAGTAAGCCGAATTGGAAGGTAATCCCCGACTATGGCACCACGGTTCTTGCCGTTTCTGCTGCCGAGATCAGCAAGCTTCGTCATGATCCGAGTGAAATCCTGACGCGCGCGATCCAGCCGGCGATCTGGCTGGTTCTGTTCGGCGAGGTTATGGCGCAGGTTCGTGGCCTGTCCAGCACGACCAACGGAACCTATCTCGATTTTCTGGCCCCGGGCATTCTTGCCCAGAGCGTGCTCTTCGCGGCCATCTTCTACGGTATCGCTGCCATATGGGAACGCGATCTCGGTGTGTTGCACCGCTACATGGTCAGCCCCGCGCCCCGAACGGCGCTCGTCCTGGGAAAGGCCGCGTCTTCGGCTGTGCGTGGTATCTCGCAGGCAGTCGTCGTCTACATACTCGCTTTGATGCTGGGTATATCGGTAGACCTCGATCCGCGCGCCTTGCTTGGGGTGGCGGCGCTGATAGCGCTCGGTTCCGGTCTTTTCTCCACTTTCTCCCTCATCATTGCTTGCATCGTCAAAACGCGTGAGCGTTTCATGGGCATAGGCCAGGTACTGACTATGCCGATCTTCTTCGCCAGCAACGCCATCTATCCCATCGATATAATGCCGCACTGGCTTCAGGTGGTTTCTCAAGTGAACCCATTGACCTATCAGGTCGATGCCCTTCGGGCCCTGATGTTGACCGGGGCGGTTAGTAAATACGGCGTCGGGTTCGATTGTCTGGTGCTCGCAGCGACCATGTCAGTTCTCGTCGTCATTGCGGCGCGAATGTATCCGCGACTGACGACGTGACATGTATTCCGCTTGCGGAAAATCGACGGGATCGCGATGCCTGAGACCATGCGGGCGTCGGGCGTAAGAAGTCCGATTCTGCGAGGAGCTTGTTTGTCGTGATGGCGTCAGCATACGGGTGAAGGGCATCGCGGATAGGGAAACGCTTGAAAGCCCCTTGGCCAATGAAAAACGCCGCAGGACCTGCTCGGTCATTGGCGGCATCCTCCTTTATCAAGATTCCTGCTTAGAAGTTGACCTTCCAGCCGCTTCTGACCCAGACGTTGGGATTGTCGCCCTCGGTGGTGGCGTTGACCATAAGTGAAGCGGTGCCGCCGCCGCCGTCGAATTCTGCACCGGTACCGGCGCGAACCCAGAACTGCTTGACGTCCTGTCCTGCGAGATCGAACGAGCTGATGCCGATGATCTCGCCGCTGGTGCGGGTCATTTCCTTCTCAACGCGGTAGTCAGCTTCGGCGCGACCGAGCAGGCGGATGTCGTCGGTCAGGGTATGAAGCAGATCGACACCGACGCGGGCGATGGTCGAGTGATCCTCGCTCTCGTCGTAGATGGCCGGGAAGGAGCCGCCGGTTTCCTTGTAACCGTCGCTCTTGGCGCTGCGATCGGTTGACCGACGCGTGGAGCCGATGTCGATGCAATCGTCCCAAGATATTCCGGCAAGGTGATAATGCCGGAAGAGGGCGTTTCCGGATATTGAGGCCCCCCAAGGATTTTAAGGATCGGGGTGTGGCGACACGGGCTATATAGTTGCTGTTGTTGCAGGTGGGCCGGCAATGACGTTTCCATCATCTGACAGCTTGCGGGCGTCCGTTGTGAAGTTGTCGGTGATTGTGACGCCGTTGCTGCGAAGCCACTGCTCGACGGTGATCATGCCGTCGCCGGCCGTTCACCGAAAGCCGCGGCTCTGCCCATCTTCGTCCTTTGTCTAGCCGACCACGATGGTGCCACTGGCGTTGACATCCCAAGCGTAGGAGCGGTTACCACCGAGAGTGCCAAGGTCCGTCATTTTGGTGTTGATGCCGTTGGCGCCGACCTCCCACCTATAGGTGTGATGAACTGATTGACTATTCTCGATTATTGCCGTTTTCGAACCACCGACGACCATGCTTCCATCATTGCTCATCGCGATGGCTTCGGATCTTGCTCCGCCCAGCGCGCCGAGGTCGATGATGCCACCAGCGTCGGTCCATGGAATTGCGCGTCCGGAGCCATCTGCTGTGTTGGCCGAGCCCATTACGACAAGGCCATCATAAGTAACCGCACTGGCAGCACTGGTCGTCCCGCCCGAGAGTGTGCCGATATCGGTCATTTCCGTATCGCCGAATCGCCAGACGAAACCGTGAACCGTCTGGCCACCGGTCGCATAGGAAATGCCGACTACGGTGGTTCCATCGCCGCTGATAACCTTGTTGGAGGAAAACGATCCTCCCAGTGTGCCAGGTCGGCGAGTGAATCATCGCCTTTTCGCCAGTAGAACGCACGTTGGGCGTTGTATTCGAAATTTGCCTGACCGGTTAACGACGGTCCCGTTATCACTCACATCCAATGCGTAAGAAGCGCCAGCAAGACTTACGCCGAGATTGGTGAAACCATCGGCTGCAGACCAGACGAATGCCTGATCAAAGCCATTCAACGTGAATTTGGCGTCGTCTCCAACAACTGTTCCATCGCTATTCACGGCTCTTCCGGAAGTAGAATAGCCGGTGGAAACACTTGTTCCCCCAGAGCCTGATCGGTACGGCATATAGCCGCTCGCTCCGGCGGGGAAGAGGTTGTTCGTCTTCAAGAAATTGACGGTGCTGGAGCTGTATTCGTTGGTCCAGTAATTGATCAAGGTGATCGATAAATCGCTGCCGACATCGACGATTTCCCTCAGCGAGGCGTACACCGAATGTGCTTGCAGCCCAAGTATCAGCGTAAGTGCCGACGTTGCGCAACGTCGGCTTGAGATCTGCGCTATCCGCGGCTCTGCTGACACTGGGTCATCATGATGGGCTTTTTCATGATCCCAGGCCCGTGCGTAGCTTCTACGCTGCCGCCGCCTTACCCGACCGAGACGAGCTCTCATCGGAAATTCTAACAGACACGACTGTGCCGTGGCCTTCGCGGGAGCGGATGCGGAGTTCGCCGCCATGCATGCTGACGAGCGAGCGGGAGATGGCAAGACCGAGGCCCGAGCCGCCATTGCTGCGGGCATACTGGCTCTGTACTTGCTCGAACGGGTGTCCGATCTTCGACAGCGCGGTCTTCGGGATGCCGATGCCGGTGTCTGCGATGGTGATCGTCACCGCATCGCCGATCCGGCGGGCGCGTAGCGCGATCCTCCCCCCGGCTTCGGTGAACTTTACCGCATTCGACAGGATGTTGAGCAGGATCTGTTTCATCGCACGTCGGTCGGCATTCATCGTCAGCCCGGTCGAAACGCGCTGCTGGATGAGGATATTCTTCTCATCCGCAGGAATGGCGGTGAGCCGCATGCTTTCCTCGATGAGGGCGTCGAGGTCGATATCCTCGCAGCGGATCTTCATCTGGCCGGCCTCGATCTTCGACATGTCGAGAATGTCGTTGATGACATTCAGCAGGTGCTTGCCGCTATCATGGATGTCGCGGGCATATTCGGAATATTTCGGCGAGCCGATCGGGCCAAACATGCCGGCGACAAGGATCTCCGAGAAGCCGAGGATGGCGTTGAGCGGTGTTCTCAGTTCGTGGCTCATGTTTGCCAGGAATTCGGACTTGGCCTTGTTGGCCGCTTCGGCACGGTCCTTTTCCGCAAGGTAATTGGTGTTGGCGACGGAAAGCTCCGCCTTCTGGCGTTCAAGCTTCTTCTGGGAGGAGGAAAGATCCCCGATGGTTGCCATCAGACGGCGTTCCTGATCGCGCAGGCGCTCTTGGTGCCGCTTCAGCAGTGTGATGTCGGTGCCGACGGAAACGAGGCCGCCGTCACGCGTGCGTCTCTCGTTGATCTGCAGCCAGCGCTCGTCGGCAAGCTGCACCTCCGTGGTGCGCGAACTGTTGCCGAGATCGGGGTCGGCGATACGACGCTGGATGATCGGTCGCGCGGCTGCAGCCTGCACCACGGCGCGTTCGGTCCCGGGCACGAGAATGCTGTCGGGCAGGCCGTAGACCTGCTGGAAATGCGCATTGCACATCACCAGGCGGTCGTTCTTGTCCCACAGCACAAAGGCTTCGGACGTGCATTCGATAGCGTCTGCCAGCCGCTGATCGGCCTCGGCGTAGCGCTGGGCCAGACGGTGCTGCTCCGTCACGTCCATGGCAATGCCGATCACATGCAGGCAGCCGGTATTCGAACGGATCACCTGGGCGCGGGCCCGCATCCAGACATAATGGCCATTGGCATGGCGCATGCGGAAGACCTGATCGATCTGCCGGGAGCCGCCCTTGCCGATGGCGCGTGCCAGCGCATAGAGATTGCCATCTGCCGGATGCATCAGCTTTGCCGCATCGGCAAAGGTCAGCATGTCCTCGGATGGCGAAAGCCCGAGCATTTCATACATCGAGCGCGACCAGAAGAGCTTGCGCGAGGCGAGATCGAAATCCCAAAGTCCACAGCGACCGCGCGACAGGGCGGTTTCCACCCGCATGTTGGTTTCTAGGAAGATGTCGTCGGCGTCACGGGCGCGCTTCACCTGCTGGAAATAGGCGTAAAGGATGACCAGCAGGATCATCGAGATTCCGGCGAAAAGCGTGACGTTGAGCGAAATCTCGCTGCGCCAGAAACTCATGGCTCCCTGCAGGGAATGGGCTGCGAGAATGAGCGCGCCTTCGGCTCCGACGGGCGTCACCACAGCAAAATGACGGATCCCGTCGATATCCGTTTCGATCGCACCGCTGCGATCGGCGAAGCGACGAATGGTGCTCACCTCCGGCAAGAGCGAGCCTAGTTGCATGCCCACATAGCCAGCGCCATCGGCAGAAGATGCGTAGATGCGTCCGCTTGCATCGACCAGCAACACGAAGGCGCCATCTTCCATGCGTTCCTGAGGAAGGAAGCGCGCGAGTGCAGCCTCGGAGTTCTGACGATCCGCGCTGGCAAAGAGTTCCGGTCTGCTGATCAGCGCTGCATTGGCCGTGGCCGAAACCAGCGCTGTCGAGTGACGCACCGCGCTTTCGATCCGGGCATGCTCGGAAAGCATACCCGTAACCCGCGCCAGTGCGACGACTGCCAGGAACGCCAGGATCAGTACCGGGATGGAGCGACGGAGGATGGTTTCGATCCGTCGGGACGTATCGACATCGCCATAGCCAAGCGCTGTGACACCCCTGGAAAGGGCGTCGAAAAGAGCAGCAATCCCGGTAAGTTTAAGCCGCAACCGTTCATCGGCTGCGGTTGCCCGCTGCGCGTTCGACATCGTCCCCTGCCTCGATTTTCTCGTGTGATTCGGAGCACCGCCCGCCCGAATCTGCCTTAATGAATCATCGGTGATTCGCCTTGTCCAGCCCGGTTTGGTGAACAAAATCTTAAGCCATTATTCCGAATCGGTTTTTTTTGTACGCATCGGGCCAAACGCTTGAATCTGATTGAAAACATGCCCGCGTCTCCCTTATCGATAAGGTAGGAGAAAACAACCGGGCAGCCGCCCGAGGGAGCTTTGTTTGAAACACTTCCTGCCATTTCGCAGAGGTCTGGCACGGGCCGTTGCCTCCATGGCGCTGTCCGCATTCGTATTGTCTTATTCGGCGGTGTGGGCTGCTGAAGGCAAGCCGCCGAAACTCTACAACAAGCTGACGGATGAACAGGCGGAGGAGGCGGATCAGTTCGCGCTCAACAATGCGATCGCCACGGTCTTCCACGAGGCCGGTCATATGCTGATCTCTGAGTTTTCGCTTCCCGTTCTCGGCAAGGAGGAGGATGCGGTCGATGGACTTGCCGTCGTGCTGTTGCTCGAAGCGGAAGACGAGGATTTCAACAGCGCTGTCGAAGATTTCGCCAATGTCTGGTTTCTATCGGCGGGATCAGCCGATGAAAACGAAGACCTGGCTTTCTGGGATTCCCACGGTCTGGACGAACAGCGCGCCTACAACACCGTCTGCATGATGATGGGCAAGGATGAGAAGCGCTTCAAGGACTTCGCCGACTCGCTGGATTTTCCGGAATATCGCCGCGAACAGTGTCCGGAAGAATATGAGAGCCTGTCGGCAAGCTGGGACCGCGTGCTCGCCCCGCATGAGGCGGGCAAGAACGACAAGACGGACTTCAAGATCACTTATGAGAAGACCGACGATCCGCAGCTTGCCTATTTCCGTGCGATGATCAAGGACGCCGAAGTTCTGGAAATGGTCGCGGCAACATTTTCCGGCAGCTATAAGCTCAAGAACGGCATCAAGCTGACGGCAAGCGAATGCGGGGAGGCGAATGCCTACTGGAGCCCCGGCGATCGCGAGATGACGCTGTGCTACGAGGATCTGCTCAACAGCGCGAACCTCGATGCCCAGTGGTATATCGACAATCCTGACGAATAACGCTTGATGCAGGGCAGGGCGGGCGCAGCTTTTGATGAGGCGCGCCCGTATCAGTTTCAGCCCTTCAGCGTGCGGTCGACGATGTCGCGGACATCGTTGGACAGTGAAGCGCTGCGTTCGATGGTCATCAGCGCCTCGCGCGCATGATCGGCCCTGGCGGGCTCGAGCAGGCGCCAGGAGCGCATGGCCGTCAGCAGGCGTGCCGCCAGTTGCGGATTACGCTTGTCTATCGCGAGAACCTGCTCGGCGAAGAACCGATAGGCCGCGCCATCAGCCCTGTTGAAGCCAGTCGGATTGCCGAAAGCGAAGGTGCCGATCAATGCCCTGACGCGATTGGGGTTCGAGGCAATGAAGTTCGGATTCTGCATGAGCCGCATGATGCGGTCGAGCGCACCGTCGCCGGGAATCGTCGCCTGAATCTGGAACCACTTGTCGAGCACGAGCGCGTTCGAAGCAAAGCGGGTTTCGAACGAAGCCAGCGCCGCGTGGGTTTCCGGAGCGTCCGGGAAGCGGTGGGCGAGAACGGTCAGGGCCTGTGAAAGGTCCGTCATGTTGTCGGCCTTGGCGAAAGCCTCTGCTGCGGCTACCGGCGTATTCTCGCTGAGAGCGAGGAAGCCGAGGGCCGCGTTGCGGAGCGAACGGCGTCCGGCGCTTGCTGCGTCGGGACTGTAGGCGGCATCCGATACCAGACCCTTGTAAAGGGCTTCGAAAGTGGCGGCACCCGCAACGGCAATTTCCTTCAGGATCGCCTGACGGCCGGCATGGATGGCGTCCGGATCATTGTTCGATCCGAGTTCGCGCGCGATGTCGGATTCACTCGGCAGCGTCAGCGCCTGCGCCCGGAAAGCCGGTTCCAGGCTCTCGTCGGCGGCAATGGCGAGAAGGGCATCCAGAAGCCCCTTGTCGCAGGAAATCGGCTTGCCCTTGGCGGCTGAACCGGCTGCTGCCGTCAGGTTTGGCAGCGCGAGATCGGTGATGGCCTGCCAGCGGGAGAAGAGATCCGTCTCGAAGCGGGCAATCAGGGCGAGATCATCGGTGGTCTGCGAGAAATGCAGCACAATCGGTGCCGAGAAGCTGCGGTTCAGCGAAATGATCGGACGGCTGGCGATGCCGGAGAAGACAAAGGTCTGGCTGCGTTCGGTGAGGTGCAGGACACCGCCCGAGACTTCGCCGCCGGTGACGGCAGAGGGAGCCTGCTCGTCGCCGTTTGCGCCGATCAGCGCGAACCGCAACGGAATATGCATCGGCTCCTTGGTGGACTGTCCGGGCGTGGCCGGGATCATCTGCTCCAGGGACAGGGTGAGTGTCTTGGCAGCCGCGTCATAGGAGGACGAGACGGTGATCTGTGGCGTGCCGGCCTGATTGTACCAGAGCGAGAACTGCCTGAGATCGCGACCATTGGCATCCTCGAAGGACTTCACGAAGTCCTCGACGGTGGCGGCCTCGCCGTCATGGCGCTCGAAATAGAGATCCATGCCCTTCTTGAAACCATCGCGACCGAGAATGGTGGCGATCATGCGGGTGACTTCGGAGCCCTTCTCGTAGACGGTCGTCGTGTAGAAGTTGTTGATCTCGCGATAGGCCGTCGGGCGGACCGGATGCGCGAGCGGGCCGGCATCCTCGGGGAACTGCTCGGAGCGCAGGTGACGGACTTCCGCGATGCGCTTCACCGGGCGCGAGCGCTGGTCGGCGGAGAATTCGTGGTCGCGATAGACTGTGAGACCTTCCTTCAGGCAAAGCTGGAACCAGTCGCGGCAGGTGATGCGGTTGCCGGTCCAGTTATGGAAGTACTCGTGGGCGATGATCGCTTCGATATTGGCATAGTCCTGGTCGGTCGCCGTTTCCGGATCGGCCAGTACGTATTTGTCGTTGAAGATGTTGAGGCCCTTGTTTTCCATAGCCCCCATGTTGAAGTCGGAGACGGCGACGATCATGAAGATATCGAGGTCATATTCGCGACCGAAGACTTCCTCGTCCCATTTCATCGAGCGCTTCAGCGCGTCCATGGCATAGGCGGCGCGGGCTTCCTTGCCATGTTCGACGTAGATCTTCAGGGCGACTTCGCGGTCGGACATGGTGGTGAAGGTGTCTTCGACCACGCCGAGATCGCCGGCGACGAGCGCAAAGAGATAGGACGGTTTCGGATGCGGGTCGAACCAGGCGGCGAAGTGCTTGCCCGGGCCATAGCCTGCGCCACCGAGGAAATTACCGTTCGACAGCAGCAGCGGATTGGCATCCTTGTCGGCGATGATGTTGACCGTGTAGACGGCAAGCACATCGGGACGGTCGGGGAAATAGGTGATGCGGCGGAAGCCTTCGGCCTCGCATTGGGTGCAGTAGATGCCGTTGGAGCGATAGAGGCCCATCAGCTGGGTGTTGGCTTCCGGATTGATCTGCGTCGTGACGGTAATTTCGAAGGGAACCGTTTCCGGCAGGTCGCGGATGGTCAGGCTTTCGGGCGTTGCCGTGTAGCGCTCGGCGGCCAACTCCATCTGATCGAACATGAGGCCGGTCATGTTGAGATCGTCGCCGTCGAGAACGAGAGGAGCGGTAGGATCCGCGCCTTCGCGGCGGTGGAAGATCAGTCGCGCTTCCACCTTGGTCTCGGTGGGATCAAGCTCGAAGGTCAGGTCTACACGTTCCAGCACGAAGTCGGTGGGGCGGTAGTCTGCCAGATGAATGATCCGGCCCGTATCTGTTCGCATGTTTTGTCCTGATCGTAAGTAGATGCCGCCTTGCGGCACCGGCATACGAAATACGCCCGCAGGATCACCGCCAGAATATTGTGGATGATTGCATCAATTCCTGAACGATTGTTAAAACGGTGAGGAATTTGGTGGCCATTTTTGGACAACCACCGTCGAGTTTTCCGTTGGTTATTTCAGGCCGAAGGCGGCGCGGATGGCTTCGTCGCTCTCGTTCCGCTGGACGATGACGCCATACCAGCCGAGACCATCGTAGTCTTCATAGCCAAGCGTCTTGGCGAAGGCGACGATGGAGCCCTTGCCGTCATAATAGCTACCGCGCATCTGTCCCTCGGGATTGTGAAGGGCGAAGTGCGTATAGCGACGTTCCGGACTGCTGGAGGCGATCACCCGAAGTGCGCCGTCGAGCAGCATGACCTCGGTCTTTTCCGCCACCTGCGGCGGCAGGTTGGCTTCCTTCTCGACGATCGCCTGTCCCTGCATCTGCCAGTCGAAATAGACGCCCAGCGTTCCGACGAGGTCGCCGTCGGAACGGCCGCCTGCGCGGATGCCAGTGGCATAGACAAGGACGTCGCGATTGTCGTGAGCAAGGCTGGTCTTTACTTCATCGACCACATAGTCGTCGCCGCTCGCGCATTGGCGTGCCGCGATGAACCAAGGTTCGGCTGATAAGTTACGATCCTTGAGGGCTCGCTGATACTTGGGATTGGCCGAGGCGACGACGCTGCCGTTCGTATCGGTCATCACGAGATCAAGGTAGACTGTATAGAAACGGTTGATGACGCCTAGACGTTCGGCGGCATAGGCGAAGCGGCCGCTTGTCGGATCTTCCAGTGCCTGCCAGAGAGCCGGGTCAGTGGCCCACCATCTCACGTCGGCGGTTCGTTCGAACAGGTTGCGGACGATGAACTGCACAAGAGTCTGGGCGAGGTCCGTCAGGCGAACGCCTTCCATCTGCTTGACGAGATCATCGGCCATGCTGCGGCCGACACCAATGCGGCCGAGGACATTTTCCTGAAAACGGTCGGCAATGTCGGCTGCGGCCTGGGCGAGGCGCTGCACTTCGTTTGCCACGACCGCGAAGCCCTTGCCGGTTTCTCCGGCACGTGCGGCTTCGATCAGGGCATTGATGGCCAGAAGCCTGATCTGTTTCACGACATGGGTGTTTTCGGCGCTGAAGCGCTCGAGATCGACACCGATCCCCTCCGTGACCAGCCGCATCGAGCGGGGAGTGGCGACAGCGGGGGCATTGCTTTTCAATTTCGGAACGGCTTCGCTCATAGGCAACTATCCGCAAAAGGATTTCGGTTGTCAAAATCCCGCCGACAATGGGAGGAATTGGCAGCGGGCGTGGAAAAATGAATGCAATTGAACAGGTCAACTATCCGTGAAATTGGTTAACTGAGAATAAAGTGTATTTCGTCAAGTTTACTGCAGCCGAGCCGTTCTACAGCTCGATATCGCCTCTGTCGCCGATAGGTTCTTGCCTCTTGCCGCGATAAGCGACTATCTTCGGACCGAAGCTTCGCCGTCGAACAGCAGTCTCGTCCGGTTGCTGTAATTCCGTGTTCTTGTATCCAGAGCCCTGCCGATGGCCCCCGCCGTATATGATCCCATCCGGGGCATTCTTCTCAAGGTTTTCTCAGTCACGGCCTTCGTCGGAATGCAGAGCTGCATCAAGCTGACCGGGGGCGAACTGCCGACCGGCCAGGTCAGCTTCTACCGATCTGCCTTCGCCATCCTGCCGATCCTGCTTTATCTGGCTTTCAAGGGCGAGCTGCGCACCGCCTTCCAGACCCGCAATCCGTTCGGTCACCTGAAGCGGGGACTGCTCGGGGTGGCGTCTATGATTGTGGGCTTTTACGGGCTCATTCTCCTGCCGATGCCGGATGCGATTGCGATCGGTTACGCCATGCCTTTGCTCGCTGTAGTTTTCGCTGCGATCTTCCTGCGTGAGAATGTCAGGATCTACCGCTGGAGCGCCGTATTTGTCGGAATGATCGGCGTTTCAATCATCTCCTGGCCGAAACTGACGCTTTTCAGCGAGCAGGGCCTGGAATCGCAGGCGGCCGTGGGTGCCTGTGCCGTGCTTCTGGCTGCAGCGCTGGGCGCGACAGCCATGCTTCAGTTGCGCCAGCTGGTGCAGGAGGAGCGGACGGCGACTATCGTTCTGTTCTTTTCGCTGACGGCTTCGGTATTGTCGGCGATGAGCTGGTTCTTCGGCTGGCAGGCACTAACCTGGGAGACGCTCGGATTTATGGTCATGGCCGGTTTCTTCGGGGGGCTGGGTCAGATCCTGCTCACCGAAAGCTATCGTTTCGCGGACGTGTCGACCATTGCGCCGTTCGAATACTGTTCGATCATCCTGGGATCGATCATCGCTTTTCTGCTGTTCGACGAGATCCCGACTTTGACAACGCTGATTGGTGCATTCTTCGTCATCGGCGCGGGTATCTTCATCATCTTCCGTGAGCACCAGCTCGGGCTGGAGCGTCGGGCCGCCCGCAAGGCCTCGACGCTGCAATAGCCGCGAAGCGCACCGTGTCAGCCCCTCAGGACAGTCGATCTCCAATGCCGCCGGACGAGTCCGGCCCCTGCATCGGCAACGGTTTGGACTGGAAGTCCGTCTTCTCCGACGGCCCCTCGCTGGAGGGGCGGCGCGTCATGCGATAGCCGGCATAGCCCGCATAGAGCGCGAAGGCTGCCGCAAGGAACCAGATGAGACCGTTCGGGCCGAAGTATTCCATCAGCGTACCGCCCATCAGTGGTCCGGTAACGGTTCCAAGGCCGTAGAGGATCATGATCGCGCTGGAGATCTTCACGTATTCGTCGGGTTCCGCCATGTCGTTGGCGTGAGCCACGTTCAGCGCGTAGACGGGATAAAGTACTGTGCCGACGAAAAAGCCGGCAATGTAGAGCGCCACGGGGCTACCGCCAAAGATCAGCATGGCGAAGCAGGCCGTTAGACCGAAAATACCTGAACCGATCATCACGAGACGCCGATCGATGAAGTCCGAAAGGCGTCCGAGCGGCATTTGCGCGATCGCGCCGCCGGCGAGAAACGCAGCAAGCAGCGTTGCACCTTGCGCGGTGGTCATGCCGATATTCTGGGAATAGACGCCGCCAAGGCTGCCCCAGGTGCCGGAAAGCGCGCCCGACAGGAGCGAGCCGAAGAAGGCGACCGGCGAACGTTTGAGCAGGCGCTTCAGGTCGAACTTGGCTTCCGCGATGGGAGCGGGCAATTGGGCCGTCGAAAGCGCGGTTGGAAAGAGAGCCAGGCAGAAGAGCAGGGCGCAGACGATAAAGAGTTCCGTGCCTTTCGGATCGCCGAGGGGCACGAGATATTGCCCGCCGATCGATCCGGAGAGGGCGGTAATCATATATACTGAAAAAAGAGCCCCGCGGTTTTCATTATTCACGCGTTCGTTCAGCCAACTCTCGATCAGCAGATAGGCACCGGCGATGGCAAAGCCGGCAAGGCAACGAAAGAGCATCCACGCGCGCCAATCGACGACCAGCGAGCAAAGCAGCACCGAGACCGTCAGCAGCGTCAGGAGCGCGGTGAAGACGCGGACATGGCCGACGCGGCGAACGAAGATCGGCGTGACAATACAGGAGAGGGTGAAGCCGAACGTGTATGCCGTCGCGATGATCGAGATTGTGAATGTCGCCCAGCCCTCGTCGATCGCACGGATCGGCAGGAGGAAATTCATCAGGCCAAAACCCGCCATCATCAGCAGGGTCGAGAGCATGAGCGAGGCGATCGAGGCGAGGCTGGCCAGCATCGGATAACCCTGAAATGACGAAAGTGAATTGTGCCTTTATTCGAATGTTGGCGAACTGTCGATTGCGACAGGTTTCGGCGCAAAACCGAGTTATGCGATGCATGCTCAATTTTTCGTTGGTGGGCGCTAATAAGACTGTCGCCGATCGACATTTTCATTTAGTTTAAAAGAATTAGAACTACACTCTGATGCAACGTGTACGCGGGATACGCCAAGCGTCCGTTGCAAATGTTGATATTATGAATTGCGTAACTGGCTTATTCTGCTTGCGACGCCGCTATCGCGGTCAATGCTCCGGTGGTTCGGTAGGTGGGCCGGGGGTGGGTTGTTACGCACCTGATCGGCGATCCGAGGGGGAGGGCGTCCTTGGCTTTTTCCACTGAGCAACTGGCTGCCAATCCGCTTTTCGTCGAGGTTCTGAAGGCTTTCGCGATACAGCTGCGCGGTCGCTATGACGAACAGCCGAGGCTTTCGAGGTTTCTCGCTTCCCATCAGCGCTGGCTTCTGAGCCAGGCAGCCTTTGCGCTGCATCTCGAATACGATCCGGAAGAGCCGAATTCCGGCCTCACCACAACCCGTTTGCGGGAAATTGTCACGACCGGCAATGCGGCCAGCCGTAATACTGTTCTGAATTTTCTCGACCAACTGGTCAGCTATCGTTTCGTCAAGATAGCGGGTGATCCTGCGCGCCGCCCGCGTCGCTTCGAGGCGGCGGATATTACGACGCAGGCAATGTTTGGCTGGATGTTGGCCAATCTGGCAGCACTTGATGGACTGGATGGTGGTAACAGGGCGAAGACGCTGCAGGACAAGCCGGAACTTTTCAAGCTGATCCAGCCGCAGGTAGCTCGCAGGTCTTTTGATAATGTCCAGTGGCGCGAGCCTCCTAGGAGGGTCGCCATGTTCCTCTGGACGGAAGCCGGCGGACTGGTCATGGACGAGTTGATTCGTCGGGTGAAGCTTTCCGAAGAGATCGATGGCCGTTTCGATATCGGTCGGATTGATGCTCGTGCGATGGCCGAGCAGTTCATGATGTCGCGGACTCATTTGCAGCGATTGTTTCGCAAGGCGATCGATGAAAACTGCCTTCAGTGGCAGGATGAAACGAAGAAAAACAGCCTCTGGTTCACCGCTGACTTCCTTGCTGAATATTGCCGGTGGCAGGCGGTGAAGTTCTCGATCGTTGATCAGGTTTTCGAGGAGGTTACCGGAAAGCACACGGCGGAGGGAGAGTGCGTCGCCTCTCATCGCAATGCTGCCGTAGGCGAGCCTTAATCGCCCCGGCGTTTATATGGACTGAATTCTGGCTGTTGCTTCAGAATGGAATCTGACGGATCAGGGCGCTGTCTACACGCGCTGCGCGGCGGGTCATGTCGCGAACCTCGTACGAATAGGCTTCGGAGGCGCTGATGGCGTGGCCGATCTGGGAAAATGCGGCCTTCAGGCCGCGGAGCGGGTGAAGCATCAGGGACACGGCATTTGATCCTTGTATTCGCTTAGATTTTTCGAGTGAGTTTAGGGAAATGTCATAATTGTGCAATGCACAATATCTCTCGCCTGCAATGCGATCGACGCAAATCGTCTTTTGGACGGAGCCCGCAGGATTCAGCTATGGCGGAGATCGGTGAAGACAGCAGCCGGGCGCGACGCGTAGCCGAGGCGGCTGAAGACGCGCGCCGTAAGCTGTTCGTTCGTTGCGGATCCGAAGTTGTGATAGGGCTGCCCGGAGCGCATAGGCTCTCTGGCGAGACGCAGAGTCTCGAACTTACAGTGAATGGGACGGGCGCGCATGGACATTTCTGTCAAAATCCTTGTATGCCGAATCCTCCCACGACTTGAGTTTATATTGCAGAGCAGCATGAATTCTGCAAGGCAGGCGTTTGCGGCCCTGCATTGTGTCTGGCGCATGGCTTCCTTCATATTCCTTAAATAAATGATGTTTTGTGACCGTTTAGAGCGTCATATTAACCGTACGACGCTCTAGGGTCGATCTATCCGGGCTTTGAAGGCCTGAAGGTCCTGCCATGCCAAGGCCTTGCTGGCCGGAGCGGTCAGCAGTTCCTGCGGATGCAGGGTGGCAATGGCCGGAACGGCGTGACCGCCGCAGGCGATATCTCTCCACTGGCCGCGCAGGGCGTGGATGGTCCCGGTCTCGCCGAAGAAGAAGCGTGCGGTGAAATTGCCGAGAAGAAGCACGGCCTTCGGCTCGGCAAGCTCGATCTGCCTTTCGATGAAAGGACGGCAGATGGAGGCTTCCGGTTGCGACGGGGTCCGGTCGCCCGGCGGACGCCAAGGCATGACGGTTGTAATCATCACGCTATCGCGAGAAAGCCCGATGGCTGCGAGCATGCGGTCGAGAAGAAGCCCGGCGCGGCCGGAAAAAGCCGCCCCCTCGCGGTCGTCGTCGCCGGATGGCATAGGGCCGATGACCATGATGCCGCCGGCCGGATCGCCGCTGGCAAAGATTGTCGAACGAGCTGAGGTCTTCAGATTGCACCCGCCGAAGGCTTCGAGCGCAGTCTTGAGTTCGACAAGTGAACGCGCGCTCTCGGCGGCAAAACGAGCCTCCGTGATGGCGTGTTCGTCTGGAACCGCGGGGGCTGGGGCAGAGGCGGCGGGTCGAGGAGCTGCTCGCTCGGCTCCGGGGCGTGTGCGCTCGGATGTGTTGGCCTGCGCCGGAGCGCCCTGGCCGGCAGAAGTGGTCGGTGCCAATGCGCGCGGGCCTCGGGCGCGTTGTTCCGCAAATTCCGCAACACGATCTACCGCTTCGTCCTCGACGAGCCAATCGACGCCCGCTTCCGCATAAAAATGCAGAAGCGCGGCCAGTTCGGCAGGCATCATGTCGCGGGCAGGGATCATAATCGGGTCTTAACGCAAAGCGTGGCGGACAGGAAGGGCAGGCTTGCGATTATCGGGCCGCTCCCCAGCCTCAGCGATCTTCGCCATGCACCCATTCGAGGAAGGTCGATACCGACCGGCGAATTCTTGCGTCTTTCCGCGCGATCATCCAGATCTCCGTTTTCGGGGGCAAGCTCTCTGTCGAAAGCCTGCGGAGCGCGGTCTGTTGCGGGACGATGGCGTCGGGCAACAGTGCTATACCACTGCCGGCTTCGGCCGCGTCGCGTTGGAGGAGGGGGCTTGAAGCGCTGAAGACGACGCGACCGCCGAGTTCTCGCAGCCAGCAATAGGCTGCGACCTCTGCAAGCGAGCCGGCAGGATGGATCACAAGATGTGATTCCAGGGAGTTGCCGCCTGGATTAAAAGGATACAGCTTCAGGTAGGCGTCACTCGCGTAAAGGTTCCATTGCAGAACGTCGATCCTTCGTCCGATCATGTCATTCGGCGCAGACTCCAAGGGCGTGACCATCACGTCGAAACTGTCCTTCGGCAGTTCGAAAAGTGTGTCGTAGACGGAAAGTTCTCCTGGTTGTCCCGTCTTTTCCGACCATCGGGCGAGCAGCGGTGCGGCATGAGTCCGAGAGAGCACCTCGCAGCTTGCCATGCGCAAGGGAACAGGTCGGCCGCCCATAACGTCGTTGGCCTCCTGCACGATGTCGCGGATACGTCGTGCGGCTCCGATCAATTGCCGGGCTTCTTCGCCCGCATCCAGCTTGCCATCGTCCAAGCGATGAAATAGCGGCCTGTCGAGGCTGGTTTCGATGCTCCGCAGACGGCGCGAGACCGTGGACTGGTTGACGCCGAGCGCCCTTGCGGCTCCCGAAAGGCTGCCTTCTTCCCAGATGGCAAGCACCGTCTGCAAATCGTTCCAGTCGGAAATCATCCCTCACACCCTGCGCATGGCCCCATGCGAAAACGCTGATTGAAACCTGTCGGACAATATCGTCTCAAAGTCGCCGCGAACAGACGCATTATGGGGAGACTGACGATGGCATTTGACGTGCGGGCTTATCTTGAGCGCATTGGAGGCGCCAGGTCGCTGGTGAACGACCGGGACCGTCTTACGCCTTCGCTCGCCACTTTGCAGGCGCTGCAATCGGCCCAGATGAGGGCCATTGCCTTCGAGAACATAGACGTGTTTCTCGGTGGAGTGCCGGATCTGGACAGTTCGGCCATATGGAAACGCATGGTTATCGGCCGTCGAGGTGGCTATTGCCTGGAGTTGAACCGGCTTTTCGCTGGTGTACTCGACGCTTTCGGGTTTGAGACGCTCCCGGTGCTCGGCCGGGTACGGATGGGGGCCCCGGTTGGTGGGCCACGGGCCCATCACGCCTTTGTGGTCAGTATTGATGGTGGGGAATGGTTGGCGGATACCGGCTTCGGAGGTCCGGGGCCAGTGGGGCCAGTCAGTCTCTCAACCGAGGAACCTCAGCTGATCGGTGGCGACACCTTCCGCATCATGCGCGATCACGCAGCCGGCGAGCTGGTGCTGCAGCGGCTCAATGGCAAGGATTGGTTTTCCCTTTATGGCTTTGATCGCGTACCGGTGACGGAAGCGGATTTCATTGCGGCGAATGTCGTCTGTTCACGCTGGGAAAAATCCCCCTTTCCTCAACATTTGATGATGACGGTCGCGACCGCCGAAGGTCGGGCGAGCCTGTTCAATCGCTCGGTCAAGCTCGTTCGCGCCGGGGAGGTTCACGGTTGGGAAATCGCCAGCCTGACAGAGTTGCAGAGCGTTCTTGTCGATCTCTTCGGGCTACAGGTCGAGGCGCCGATAGCGGTCGCGGTCTGGCGAAAACTTCAGGCTGAACAGGCGCCTGAGGCGGCCTGACGGCGCGAGAGATAGGGATAATTCCAGTGGCTCGCGCCCTCGCGTTTCTGATTGCTGGCCTCAGGCCGTCCATTGCTCGATATCGTCGCGCTCGCCGATGAGCGAGAGGCCGTGGGCGATGGACACCATTTCGCCGCCGGTCTCGATCCGGTCGGTCGCGAAGCGGTTGGTGAAGATGCGGCGGACGGCCGGAACGAAGGAGGTGCCGCCCGTCAGGAACACCTTGTCGATGCTTTCGGGCGCCGTACCGGTGCTTGCCAGCACGTCGTCGAGCGCGCCTTCGATGCGGGCGAGGTCGTCGGCGATCCAGTTTTCGAAATCGCTGCGCTTCACGTTCTTGCGGCCGGCCGCGCCGAGTGGGGCGAAGTGGAATTCGGCCTCCTCCGCGCTCGAAAGCGCCATCTTGGTGGCCGACACGGCCTGATAGAGCGGATAGCCCTCGTCATGCTCGATGAGCTCGATGAAGAGTTCCAGCTTGTCAGGTTCGGTGGCCTGGCGCACCAGCGATTGCAGGTCGGCGAATTCGCGCGAGGTCTTGAAGACCGAAAGCTGGTTCCAGCGCGAGAAGCTGAGGTAATAGTTGCTCGGCACATCGAGCAACTTGCCGAAGCTCTTGAACTGGCTGCCCTTGCCGATCTCCGGCGCCACCAGATGCTCGATGATGCGCGCGTCGAACTGGTCGCCCGCAAGGCCCACACCGGAATGGCCGACCGGGGTGGCGCTGACGCGCCCTGCATTCGTCTCGAAGCGGATCAGCGAATAGTCGGTGGTGCCGCCGCCGAAGTCGGCGACCAGAACGGTCGCGTCCTTCTTGAGGTTGCGGGCGAAGTAGAAGGCCGCTGCCACCGGTTCGTAGACGTAATGCACTTCCGGAAAGCCGAAGCGGGAAAGTGCCTCGTTATAGCGCGTCATCGCGAGCTGCGGATCGGGATTGGAGCCTGCGAAATGCACCGGGCGCCCGGTGACGATGCGCTTCGCATCAGAAGGCCAGCCATCGCCGGCATAGACTTCCAGACGCCGCAGGAAGACCTCCATCAGATCCTCGAACTGGAAGCGGCGTGCATGGACGAGGGTGCCCTGAAACAGCGCCGAAGCAGCAAACGTCTTGATCGACTGAAGGAAGCGGCACTCGCCGGGATTGTCGATGAACTGGCGGATGGCGGCCTGTCCCGCCTCGACCTTCAAGGCGCGCGCGCCGAGCTGCGCGTCCTTCATGAAGGACAGCGCCGTGCGCATGCTGTCGGTCTCGCCGGCCGCCGAGGTGAAGGACACCGATTGCGTCGTGCCATCCGCATCCGCAAGAGCCATGACCGTATTGGTCGTGCCGAAATCAAGCCCCAGCGCGTGAGCCATCGCCGCCGCTCCCTTTTGATCTGTCTGTCTCTGGAATCGGGCGTTGCCCGAACGTGAAAAGGGGCGCAGTCGATGCGCGCCGCCATGAAGAGCGCGCCTAATGACATGGATGACGGGACGAAGGCAAGGCCCCTCGGATCAGGCAATCGCCTCTTTCGTTTCCTGCGCCATTGTCATCATCCAGGTACTGAAAGCCTGCATGGCGGGCGTCATGCTGCGGGATTTCAGCCGGGTCAACCAGTAACAACCCTTGGAGACATGGATCGGAAATGGCTGCTCGATAGCACCGCTGGCGAGATGACGGGAAAACATCAGCGGCGGTGCCAGAGCTACGCCCGCGCCCTGCAGGGCAGCCTCCACCATGATGATCGAGGAATCGAAGACAGGGCCGCGAATCTGTGGCGGGCTGACCCCGGCCGCCTCGAACCATTCCGGCCATTCTTCATGGCGGTAGGAGCGCAGCAGGCTCTGGCGTGCGACGTCTTCGGGCTTTTCAAGCTGGTGGGCGATCTGTGGAATGCAAAGTACAGAAAGCGGCGCTTCGAACAGCGCTTCTGCCTCGATGTCGTGCCATGCGCCGTTGCCGAAACGGATGGTGTAGTCCAGCCCTTCGGCTGCGATGTCGACCCGGTTGTTGTTGGTCGAAAGCCGGACGTCGATATATGGGTGCAGCCGTCTGAAGTCGGCAAGGCGCGGGAGAAGCCATCCTACGGCAAACGTCCCGACGGCGCCGATGGCGAGCACCTCCTGCACATGTCCGCCCTGAAACCGCTCCAGCATGTCGGCCATGCGGTCGAAGCTCTCCTCTAGCGAAGGCAGAAGTGCCTGTCCTTCCTCGGTAATCAGCAGTCCGCGCGGCAGGCGGCGAAAAAGCGTTACGCCGAGCCGCTGTTCGAGCAGTTTCACCTGATGGCTGACGGCGGCCTGCGTGACACAGAGTTCTATGGCGGCACGGGTGAAGCTCAGGTGGCGGGCGGCGGCCTCGAAGGCGCGGAGCGCATTGAGTGGCAGATGCGGACGAACCATTTTGAGGCCTTATTTTTCTAATGGCTCACCGCAGATATCATCGTTTGTCTATCGCTCACAAGCCGACCTAGAAATGCCGCGTTCAATCGCGGGAGTATTTCCATGGCATTTTGCAGACGTATGTTTCTTGGCTTCTCATTCGGTTTTTCCGCCTTCGTTTCTGCCGGATTTCCGGCGTTTTCGGCGGAGCCGGTCCATTGCACAGTCATCATCGATGAGGCGAGCGGAGATACGCTTTACCGGAAGGGGCAATGCGGGGAAGCCTTTTCGCCGATGTCGACATTCAAGCTGCCTTTGGCCATGATGGGTTATGACGCGGGCATCCTTCAGGATGAAAGCAATCCGCGCTGGGACTATCGCGCGGAACTCGACCGTCCGAAGCGCGAGCAGAAGGCGACCGATCCGACCATATGGGAAAAGGATTCGATCGTCTGGTATTCGCAGGAAATCACCCGTCGTTTGGGTGAGCGCCGGTTTGCCGATTATGTCCAGCGTTTCGGCTATGGCAATCGCGATGTGGCCGGCAATTCCGGCAAGAAGGATGGCCTCACGCAGTCCTGGCTGATGTCTTCGCTGAAAATTTCCCCGGACGAGCAGGTGGTCTTCCTGCGGCGTTTCCTGACGGGTAGGCTTCCAGTCTCCGAACGTGCCTCCGACATGACGCTTGCGATCATCCCGCACTTTGCAGCGGGCGACGGCTGGGACATTCAGGGCAAGACCGGTAGCGGTTTCATGCGCGACAAGGCGGGCAAGGCCGACCGCTCACGTCCGCTCGGCTGGTTCGTGGGATGGGCCACCAAGGGTGACCGCCGGGTGATCTTTGCCCGACTGAATATAGCTAATCGCCCGGCCGATCAGCCGCTCAGCATCCGCACGCGCGATAGTCTGATCGCGGAGTTTCCGGGGATCGCGGCCCGTTTCTGATTTGCCAGACGGGGAAGCTCCCCATCAGTTCTCGCGCATATAACTCTGCGCCGCCCAGATGACGCCCAGACCGGCAATCATGGCCAGCATGCCATAGGCGATCCATTCGTTCTGGTTGATCATGAAACTCGTGGCCGGATAGGGAAACAGCCCCGTTCCCTGTCCGACCCACACGAGGCCGGTCAGGCCCAGGATGAGCCCTATTGCGGTAAATAGCAGACGCGCAGTCGCAAACATTGCTTTCCTCCCGGTTTCCTCTTCTGGATCAGAGGCTTGGCATCTGTGCCAGAGAGGTGCTTCTTGCTCTGTTCAGCGCAATCGGGCTCCCAGTCCGATTGCGCTATTCTTCACGTTGGGTGTGGAGCGGTCAGGCAGACGGCTCGTGATCGCGTGGAAGCAGGAAACGTGCGCCGACCAGCACGATCAGCCCGAATATGGCGACAAGTGAACCGTTGACGGTCCAGACGCTATCCTTGGGCATGAAATCCGTGCCGGGCAGGCTCACCATGTGTGTCCCGTGCGCGACCCAGACCGCGCCGACGACAATAATCAGGCTCCCGACAATCGTCAGTAGCTGCCGAATATGCTCCATATTTCTCCTCCCATGGAACAAATTGTCGCATCTACTATAGTCGATATGCGGCCGGAATCCAGTGTTTTCAGAGGTTTGAAAACTTGGCTGGAGGCGCAAAAAATCCCGCGCACCATGTGATGCGCGGGATCGTCAATCTCTCGGCCAAGTATCAGATCGAGCTGGCTGCGCCGCCATCGACCCTGAGCATCGTGCCGGTGATGTAGCTGGCCTGCTGCGAACAAAGGAAAGCGGCGGCGGCGGCAAATTCCTCGACTGCGCCCAGTCGCCCGGCCGGGATGGTCTTGATCGAGGCCGCGCGTACCGCCTCGATGCTGCGCCCGGTTCGCTGGGCATTCGCGCCATCGAGCTCGTCGATGCGGTCGGTGTGGATGCGGCCCGGAAGGACCATGTTGGCGGTCACGCCATAGGAGGCGATTTCCGTCGAAAGGGTCTTGTTCCAGCCGACGAGGGCTGACCGCAGGGTATTGGAGAGCGCGAGGTTGGGGATTGGCTCGAAGACGCCGGAGGAGGCGACGGTCACGATGCGTCCGAAGCCTTGAGTCTTCATTAGCGGCAGGAGGGCGTTGGTGAGCGTGATGACGCGCACCACCATGCTCTGGAAGAAGTTGTAAAGCTTTTCCGGGGTCATGTCCGCGACCGTTCCGGGTGTCGGGCCCCCGGTATTGTTGACGAGAATATCGATGCCGCCGAGTTTTTCGTGAACGGCAGCGAGCATCGTATCGACGAAGTCGGCATCCGAAATGTCGGCCACCACGTATTCGGCCTTGCCGGCTCCGGCAGCATTGATTGCCTCGCAATTGGCCTTCAGCTTTTCGCCGCTACGACCGCACAGCAGCACATGTGCGCCCTCTGCCGCGAGCGCCTTGGCTATGCCCAGGCCAAGCCCGCGCGAAGACGCCAGCACCAGCGCGCGCTTTCCCTTGATGCCGAGATCCATGATGTCAGTCCTTCTCTGGAATTGATTGCATTGCCGCTACGTTAGCAAGCGCGTGGTGCGAAAGGAAAGGCCCCTGCAAGCGTTGACGGTTCGCCATCGTGTCCCGCCGCAATCTCCCTCGACGATGCCACCTGTAACGTGACCTCCACCAATATCGGCCTGTGCCCAGCGTCGGTGGCACCGTAGCTCGCCTCAATGGGCAGGCATTACTGCGTCAATGCCGGTTTCATGCTGAAGTTCTGATTTGAAACAGCCATCTTGAAAAGCGAAGGCGGATCACTGCTCGCCTTCGTTGTTTCTGTTGGTGAAGCACGGCAGTTGCTTGCATTTTGCCGGCGATGTGTTTCCCTCGCGGTAAATCGAAATCCGGGTAGGGGCGGACACAGCCGGAGGATAAGAAAAAGATAATGGACAAAAAGACACGCCGTCAGGAAAGCCTGATGCAGCATCTCGAGCAGTACCGCTACATCTCGCTTGAAGAGATAGCCACGCGGTTTTCCGTGACCACGCAGACGGCTCGGCGTGATATCCAGGAGCTCGAAATGGCCGGTAGAGTACGCCGGCTGCATGGTGGTGCAACGATCTCGCACCCCATCGATCCCGGCGTCCTTCTGGCCCGGCGCGTCGAGAACGCCGAGGCCAAGGAAAGGATCGGCGCAGCCGTCGTCGAGCGGATCAAGGACGGTTCGGCAATCTTCATCGATACCGGGACAACTTGCGAGGCCGTCGCCCGCGCTCTTCTCGGCCACAAGGGGCTGAGGGTCGTAACCTACAGCCTTCGCGTTGCTACCGTCCTCAGTGAAGGTGCGGATTTCACTGTTGCCGTGCCGGGCGGTTTCGTTCGCCGGGTGGATGGCGGCGTGTTCCGTCAGGACACGCCTGAATTTATCAGCAGGTTCAAGTTCGATACGGCCATCATCTCGGTGAGCGGCATCGATTCCGCGGGCGACATCGGTGATGACGACCATGCCGAAGTGGCGGCCGTGCAGGCGGCCATGAAACAGGCGGAAACCATCATCCTTGCCGTCGACAGCAGCAAGTTCGGCCGCCGTGCGCTGGTGAAGCTCGCAGCTCTGGCAGACATCCACGAACTGGTCAGCGATGCGCTCCCCGATGCCGATCTCTTGCAAAAGCTCAACGACGCAGGCGTGCGCCTGCTGGTCGCGAACGGGCCGCAGGGCGCAAGGTGATGCCGGGGAGGGCGCCCGCAAGGCTCAGGCGAAGGGCACCTTACCCGGGTTGAAGATCCGCTTCGGGTCTACGGCCTGCTTGATCGTGCGGGCCAGCGCCTGTTTTTCCTGCGAGACATTGCTCTCGTAGCCGTGACGCTTCTCGAAGCCGACACCATGCTCGGCGGAGAAGCTGCCGCCTGCTTCCTGCACGCCGGCATAGATCGCATCCTCCACGGCCAGCAGTTCCGCCTTCGGTAGCGGCCCCCGCTTGATCAGCGTGAGATGCAGGTTGCCGTCGGCGATATGGCCGTAGACATAGGCGTCATAGGTCGGATCGATGGCTCTCAGCCGTGCGTGAAGGCCGGTGACATAGGTGTCCAGACCGGTTGGGGGCACTGAGATGTCGAAGGAGGGCGCGTCAGGGATATCGGCGTAATAGAAGCCGGAATCCTCGCGGATATCCCAGAATTTCCGCGCCTGATCGAGCGACTGGGCGATGACCCCGCCCTTGAGGCCGACGACCTCCCAGAGAGTTTCGAGGCCTTCCTCCAGCACTCCGGTCGCCTGCTCGACCGTCTCGCCAGAAACCTCGATCAGCAAGGCACCGGCATCGTCTTCCAGCCACGACAGGTCGAAGCTCTTCAGTGTGGCATGGTCGCGGATATAGCGTGGCCACATCATTTCCGCTCCCTCCAGCGTAACCGCCGGCAGAGAGCGGAAATGCCGGATGACGGAGAGCGCCGCTGTCGCATCGGAGACCCCGATGAAGGCCGTGGCCCGGTGAGGGCGGATGGGCTCCAGCTTCAGCACGACCCTGGTAACGAAGCCGAAGGCGCCTTCGCCTCCGATGAACAGGTGCTTGAGATCGGGGCCGGCCGAAACCTTCACCACCCGTGTCATGTCTGAATAGATTTCGCCCGAAGGCAGGATTGCCTCCAGCCCGAGAACCTGATGGCGCATGACGCCGTTGCGAAAGGCAAGGATACCGCCGGCATTGGTGGAAACCATGCCGCCGATGGTGGCGGTGCCGCGCGAGCCGAGGTCGATCCCGGTCGTCAGCCCGTGGGAAGCCACCGCCTGCTGCAGCGCCTCGAGCGCCACGCCCGCCTCGACCTCCACAGTCATTTCGTCGGCATGAACCGCGAGGATGCGATTCAGCCGCGAGGAAGAGAGGATCACCTCGCCGGCATGACTGACATTGCCTCCGACGAGGCCGGTGAGACCCCCCTGCGGCACGATCGCCACGTTGTTCTCTGAGCACCAGCGGACAAGCGCGGCAGCCGCTTCGCTCGACCCCGGCTGGGCCATGACGCCGCCGGCGAAATTGTCGGGATGCTCGCCCGGATGCCGCCCGGCGAGCTCCGAGGGGCCGAGAACGACGAGTTCGGGATGAAGCCCCGACAGTCGTTCGGCGAGGTCGGCTGGTGAGAGACGGGGAGCGGCTGGCATGATGGCGAAATCCGGATGAATGGCCTCCCGGTGGAGAGAGGCGGAGCTATCCCGATTGCCATGCACCCCGGGAGCTTTTTTGGCAAGCATGGGCGCGCTCGGTCACCCTGACTTGCTTCAATTCCTTAAACTTTCGCAATGCGACATTTTCGGCTTGATCCCGGCGCGATTTAGGATCATCTGATCTGCGTCGCGACAGGATCGCGTCTCAATCCAAGGTTACCGTAATGGATCCTTCCAGTCGAAGTTCGAACCAAGTCCGCCGTACCGTCCGGTAACAGGTCCGTTCTTCGCGCCTGCTCCGGATGGCAATAAAGCCCTGAAGGAGCATGTCCATGCTGCGCATCTATCTTCGCGAAGCAGAACGCCTTGTTCTGCGCAATGATTCCGAAATCGTCTCCGCTGAAAACGCCGTTCCCGAGGTTGCCGCTCCGGTTCTCTGGTATGACCTCGTAAGCCCGACCTCGGCTGAAAGCCGGCATGTCGAACAGGCTCTCCAGCTTTCCATCCCGACCCGCGACGAGATGGAGGAAATCGAGCTTTCCGCCCGCCTTTATCAGGAGGATGGCGCCGAGTTCATGACGCTGACGGCGCTGACCAATCTCGACAGCGGCGAACCGATGAAGACACCCGTCACCTTCATTCTCAAGGGTACGACGCTGGTCACGGTTCGCTATGCCGATCCGAAGCCCTTTCTGGCTTTCGTGCATCGGGCCCTGCGCGTCAACGCTCAAGGTTACAGTTGCGGGGAGGAGGTCATGATCGGCGTGATCGAGTCCATCGTCGATCGCATGGCGGACGTGCTGGAGCGGATCGGCAACGAGATCGACGGCATCTCGCGCGAGGTGTTCCGCAGCAAATCGGCGTCCTCCACCAAGAAGACCCAGGATCTGCAGTCGCTGATCGAGCAGCTCGGGCAGAAGGGCGATTTCCTGAGTGGCGTCCGTGAAAGCCTCGTCAGCATCTCCCGGCTGGTTGCCTATCACGCTGCGCTGGAGACGCCGCAGCGCAAGCCGAGCAAGGAAGTCCGCCAGCGGGTGAAGATGCTCCAGCGCGATGCATCGTCGCTCGGCGATCACGCAGCCTTCCTGTCCGGCAAGGTGAACTTCCTGCTGGATGCGACGCTTGGGCTCATCAATCTCGAGCAGAACCAGATCATCAAGATCTTCACAGTGGCCTCGGTGGTCTTCCTACCGCCGACGCTGGTCGCCTCGGTCTATGGCATGAACTTCGAATCCATGCCGGAGCTGCGTTGGGACATCGGCTACCCTTGGGCAATCATGCTGATGGTGGCGTCGGCTGCCCTGCCGTTCCTCTATTTCAAGCGTCGCGGCTGGCTGTAAGTCTCGGCGCTGTCAGCTGTTGGGGAGGAGGTCGCGTGGAATGCGCGACCTCCTTCAATTCATGTCTCCCGTTCTCTTTTTTGGCCACTTCGGATGGAGCTTTGGGTTGCACGGCTAATGGCATGGCGCGTCAGGATGGCGCGGCGCGAATAATTGACGTGAACGTAAACGGTAGATATTCTGGTTGGGAATGATCCCATACCATAATTTCGAGCCATAGCGTGTCGCATCCCGGCTCGACAAGCCGCTTGTGTTTTGACAAGGAAGAAGCCGAATAAAAAGGGGATCGGTTAAGCGGAGAGGATGATGAGCGAAGCAATTGAACTGCCCGAACGCGAAAGCATGGAATTCGACGTTGTGATTGTCGGGGGAGGGCCTGCTGGTCTTTCGGCGGCGATCCGGCTGAAGCAGGTCAATCCGGACCTTTCCGTCGTCGTGCTGGAAAAGGGCGCCGAGGTCGGAGCCCACATTCTCTCGGGCGCGGTCGTTGATCCGATCGGCATCGACAGGCTGCTGCCGAGCTGGCGTGACGAGGCGGATCATCCGTTCAAGACGCCTGTGACCGACGACCATTTCCTTGTCCTCGGTCCGGCCGGCTCCATCCGTCTTCCGAACTTCGCCATGCCGCCCTTGATGAACAATCACGGCAACTACATCGTCTCGCTCGGCAATGTCTGTCGGTGGCTCGCAACCCATGCGGAAGCGCTGGGCGTCGAGATCTATCCGGGCTTTGCCGCCACCGAAGTGCTCTACAACGACGAGGGCGCGGTGATTGGCGTCGCGACCGGCGACATGGGCATCGAGAAGAACGGCGAGCCCGGCCCGAACTACACCCGCGGCATGGCGCTGCTCGGCAAGTACGTGCTGATCGGCGAGGGCGTGCGCGGTTCGCTCGCCAAGCAGCTCATTGCCAGGTTCGATCTGCAGAAGGACCGCGAGCCGCAGAAGTTCGGCATCGGCCTCAAGGAACTCTGGCAGGTCAAGCCGGAAAACCACAAGCCCGGCCTCGTGCAGCACTCGTTCGGCTGGCCGCTCGGCATGAAGACCGGCGGTGGCTCCTTCCTCTATCATCTCGAAGACAACATGGTAGCGGTCGGTTTCGTCGTCCACCTGAACTACAAGAACCCTTATCTCTTCCCGTTCGAGGAGTTCCAGCGGTTCAAGACCCACCCGACCATTGCTCCGACCTTCGAAGGCGCAAAGCGCCTTTCCTATGGTGCCCGCGCGATCACCGAGGGTGGCTACCAGTCGGTACCGAAGCTTTCCTTCCCGGGCGGCGCGTTGATCGGCTGCTCTGCCGGCTTCGTCAACGTTCCGCGCATCAAGGGTTCGCACAACGCAGTGCTCTCCGGCATGCTGGCTGCGGAGAAGATCGCCGATGCGATCGCTGCCGGCCGCGCCAATGACGAGCCGGTCGAGATCGAGAACGAATGGCGTTCGACCGATATCGGCAAGGACCTGAAGCGCGTGCGCAACGTCAAGCCGCTGTGGTCGAAGTTCGGCACGGTCATCGGCGTGTCTCTCGGCGGTCTCGACATGTGGACCAACCAGCTGTTCGGCAAGTCTATCTTCGGCACGCTCAAGCACGGCAAGACCGACGCCCAGTCGCTGGAGCCGGCATCGAAGCACAAAAAGATCGAATATCCGAAGCCGGATGGCGTTCTGACCTTCGACCGCCTGTCCTCGGTCTTCCTGTCCAACACCAACCATGAGGAAGACCAGCCGGTCCATCTTCAGGTGAAGGACATCGCCCTGCAGAAGTCGTCCGAACTCGGCATCTTTGCCGGTCCGTCGACACGCTACTGTCCGGCGGGCGTCTATGAATGGGTGGAGAAGGACGGCGAGATGAACTACGTCATCAACGCCCAGAACTGCGTCCACTGCAAGACCTGCGACATCAAGGACCCAAACCAGAACATCAACTGGGTGCCGCCACAAGGCGGCGAAGGTCCCGTCTACCCCAACATGTAATGCTTGAAAGGCGGTCCATCGGGCCGCCTTTTGCATTTTTCCTGTCAGGTCCGGGGGGGGGGGGCGATCCGGCTGCCTTGTCAAATTTGATCGCCTGCCTCGATTTCCCTGTTTTAATGCCGCTACAGTTTTCCTAGATAAATAGGCATGACGGCGCGATGTCGCGCTTCGGTGCTGGTTGCGGAGCGAAATGATGACGATCCTTTTTGGCGGGCGATTGTCGACGGGACAGGCTGCGGCTTTGGCGGCGGCGACGCTGTTTCTTTCGCTTGGGGCCGTAACCGGCAGCGCGATGGCCGGCGATTGCCGCAGTTACGCCCAGCAGGGTATCGACTGGAGCGGCTGCAAGAAGTCCATGCTCATCATTACCGATAGCGAACTCGACGGCGCCAATCTTGCAAAGACCGATTTCTCTTTCACTGACCTGCGCGGTTCCTCCATGAAAGGGGCCAATCTCGAGAAGGGCAAGATGGTCCGCGCGTCCTTCGTCGCCGCCAAGCTGGAAGGCGCCAACTTCAACAAGGTCGAGGCCTATAGAAGCAACTTTGCCCGCAGCACCGCCGACCGCGCCACATTCGTCAATGCCGAGGTCCAGCGTGCCGATTTCCGCGAGGCGCAACTGTCGGGTAGCGATTTCACCAAGGCCGAACTTGGTCGCGCCGATTTTCGCGGGGCGACGATTACCGGCAGCCGCTTCACCATGGCCAATCTGGCGCGGGCGCGGCTGAACGGTGCCGTCTTCACCGGTCCGCTCGATTTCAGCAACACCTTCCTGCTGTTGACGCGTATCGAGGGTCTCGATCTGTCCGCGGCCACCGGTCTGGAGCAGGAGCAACTCAATCTGGCCTGCGGGGATGCCTCCACCCGCCTGCCACCCGGACTGGTCGCTCCCGCTGGCTGGCCATGTGCCGACGATCCGGACGACAGCAACGATCCGTGACCGATCCCCAACCCCGTTCAGCCCCTCCAGCGCAGTCGTTCGGCGCTGTCGGAGGGACTTTGCATGGGCCGCACGAAACGCCTTGAAAAATGCCGGCCAAAGGGGCAGTTTGCGCCACCTTAGAGATCAGTTGAAAGATCACCACTCATGCAAGCCGAAACGCCTCGTCTTACCTTCGATATCAAGCCGAACACCAATCCGATGCCGGAAGCCGATCGCCTGAAGGCGTTCGAAAATCTCGGCTTCGGCACGCTCTTCTCCGACCACATGGCGGTGATCCGCTGGAGCGAAGGCAAGGGCTGGCATTCCGCGGAGGTGACGGCGCGCGCACCGTTCCCGATCGATCCGGCGTCGAGCGTTCTGCACTACGCCCAGGAAATCTTCGAGGGCATGAAGGCCTACCGCACTTCCGACGGTCGCGCGGTCCTGTTCCGCCCCGAAGAGAATGCCCACCGTTTCAACGAGTCCGCCCGCCGCATGGCCATGCCAGAACTGCCGGAAGAGGCCTTCCTCGAGGCCGTCGAAAAGCTTGTTCGTCTCGATGCCAAGTGGATCCCGCAGGGCGAGGGCGCTAGCCTTTATCTGCGCCCATTCATGTTCGCGAGCGAGAACTTCCTCGGCGTGCGCCCATCGAAGGAATACATCTTCTGCGTCATCGCCTCGCCGGTCGGTCCTTACTTCAAGGGCGGTGCCAAGCCGGTCAGCATCTGGGTTTCCGAGCATTACACGCGTGCGGCTCCCGGCGGTACCGGTGCAGCAAAGTGCGGCGGCAACTATGCGGCGAGCCTCGTCGCACAGGCCGAAGCCTATGCCAAGGGCTGCGATCAGGTCGTCTTCCTCGATGCAGCCGAGCACAAGTGGGTCGAGGAACTCGGCGGCATGAACGTCTTCTTCGTCTTCGAGGATGGTTCCATCGTCACCCCGCCGCTCGGCGGCACGATCCTTCCGGGCATCACCCGCAAGTCGCTGATCTCGCTTGCCCGCGAGGAAGGCGTTACCGTTCATGAGAAGCCCTATTCCTTCGAGGAATGGAAGGCAGACGTCGCCAGCGGCAAGCTCAAGGAAGCCTTTGCCTGCGGCACCGCCGCCGTGGTCGCGGCTATCGGCACCGTCAAGTTTCCGGAAGGCGAATTCCAGATCGGCGGCGGCCAGAACGGCCCGGTCACGACCAAGCTTCGCGATGCGCTTGTCGGCATCCAGCGCGGCCAGAGCAACGACCGGCACGGTTGGCTCCATGCGATCGACGGCATCTGAGATCGACGTTCCGCAAACTGGATTAGACCGCTGAAAAAAGGCCCGTCATTCCGACGGGCCTTTTTTCTGGCCGCTACGCATCTGCGAGGGGCTCGTCCCGGTCAGTCGCCGGAACATGGCGATGAAGGCCGAGGCGTTGCCGTAGCCCAGCCGGTGCGACACCGATTGCACGCTATGCCCCTCTTCGAGCAGCGAAAGCGCGGTGACGAGTTTCAGTCGCTGCCGCCAGTCGTTGAAGGGCATGCCAAGAAGATCCTGTGCACGGCGGGCGAGCGTGCGCTCCGTCGTGCCGGCGAAGCGAGCCCATTCCGCTGCCGACCGCTTGTTGCCGGGATCGTCCTGCAGGGCCTGCAACACCGGAGCGAGAAGCGGGTCGTCGGTGGAGGGCAGATAGTGCAGGACCCGCGGTGCGGATCGGACCTGATCGACGATCACCATGGCAAGCCGCAGGTCGGCATCGCTTTGCGGATGTCGAACGCCACGCGCATCGAAGTCAGCGAAGATGGCCTTCAGCAGCGGGCTGAGAGCCAGGGTGCAGGGCTCGTCCGGCAGATCCGCGCAGAGCGCGGCCTCGATATAGGCCGTGGCATAGCGGATATCGTGACGGTTGAGGGCTTCATGGCGGAAGCCCGGCGGAATCCAGATGGCATAATGGGGTGGCGAGAGAAACGGGACGCCTTCGATGGTGATTTCAGAGACGCCCTCCAGTGCGTAGTTCAGTTCGCCCCAGGGCTGACGGCGCGGAGGGAAGACGGTTCCCGCGCGATAATATTCCGTACGCAGGAAGACCGGCCGCGGCGGCTCTCCGTCGATATGGCCATACTGGACGGGCATGGCGTCTCCTCGCAATTGATTGACTGATATTCGTTATATTGCGAGATTTTGACATTTGCTAGAGAAGGCCGAGCGGAAGAATGCGAGGCAGTCATGGCGAAGTTTCAGCGACAGGTAAGTGAAGCACGCAGTGGATTGCCGGCGGTGCCTGTCATGCTGGCGCTTGCCACAGTCGTCATCTGGTCCGGCAACACCATCGTCAGCAAGGCGGCCATCGATGTCATTCATCCGGCCTCGATCTCTCTGTATCGCTGGGTGATCGCCTTTCTGGTGCTGATGCCCTTCGTGCTGCGCTCCGCCTGGAACGAACGCGAAATCACCCTGCGCTACGCTCCGAAACTGGCATTCCTCGGATTGATGGGCATGGTTGCCTATCAGAGCCTCGCCTATGAGGCGGCAAAGACCACGACTGCCGTCAACATGGGCGTGCTCATCGGCCTCATTCCCCTTGTGTCGACCTTTCTGGCCGCGCTTATCGCGAACGAGAGGCTGACTGCGGCCCGTATTCTCGGTGGCGTCATATCTTTCACAGGTCTTCTTTATCTGACGGCGCGCGGCAATCTGGCGACCCTCACGAGCGGTGGCGTGCATGTCGGCGACGCCCTGATGCTTGTCGCGGTCTTCTCCAGCGCTCTCTACGGCGTGCTGCTCAAGCGCTGGCGCATTCCCATTTCCACCTGGCTGCAGCTCTGGTGGCAGATCGGAGCGGCTGTGGTGATCCTTCTGCCGTTCTGGCTGTTGAGCGAAAAAAGCCCGCTGACGACGGAGAACTTGCCGCTGGTTCTTTATGCGGCGCTGCCGACATCACTGCTCGGGCCGTTCATGTGGATGATCGCCGTGCGCGAACTCGGTGCGGCCCGGTCGTCGCTGTTTTTCAATCTCTTTCCCGTGCTCGTCGCTGTTCTGGCGATGATCCTGCTCGGAGAGCGGCTGGAAAGCTTCCACTACATCGGTGGAGGCCTTGCCCTTGCCGGCGTGCTGATTGGACTTCGCCAGCCCGCAGGACGGCTTGCAACCGGCACGTAGTATTGACCGGCGAGGGACGTCCCCCGTTCCCCGTCGCCAGCCTCACCTGCTTGCTTTCCACGCAGCAACCATCAGGCCGCCGATCACGGTGATGTGCTCCATCACGACATAGAACTCGACGGTCTTCAGCGGCTCTTCCATGTTCCAGAATGTATGGGCGATCGGAATGGTGAGCGCGGTGAAGACGCCGAGCGCGCCGGCACCCAGCCATGTCCAGCGATTGAGTATGACCAGAAGGGAACCGGCAAGCTGTACGAAGATGGTGGCGACGGCGAAGCTGGCCGGAGGGTTGAGGCCGAAATGCTGCATCTCCGCAACGGCAGCCGGGAAATCCGCAAGCTTCGAGATACCGCTCGCCCAGAATATGTAGGTCAACAGGATGCGCGCGACATAGCCGAACCATGTGCTCGCGGTCAGCGATGTAATGATACTGTTCATCTTGAATCCCCCATATGAACAGCGTCCGAGTGTGACCAAGTTTTGACGGCTGACAATAGTCATAATGGAGGTGGTCACAGGGGTTTTCGGGCTATTCGCACGGCATCGCATGAAAATGCGTGGTGCGGATGCTCACAGTGCCCCGTTATATCTTTCGCTTAACCCCGCATTAACCATGATTTCCTTAATTTGCCGTCATTCGACGAACACATTGAGGACATTAAAATGACGATTTCACGCCGAGGTCTGCTGATTGGATTGCCGCTCTTCGTGGCTGGTTGCCAGTCGGTTCCGAACCAGCAGGCGATGTATGGAGATCGTCCGGAAGAGCCTCATCCACTGAAGCAGATCCCGATCGACAAGATCAAGCCCGAACTGCGCCGGCAGGAAGTAGCCTACGCAACCACGGAAGCCGCTGGCACCGTGGTGGTCGATACGCCGGCCCGCCGCCTTTATTACGTTCTGGGCGAGGGGCGCGCCATGCGTTACGGTGTCGGCGTCGGCCGTAATGGCTATGCGCTGGCCGGAACCGCCTATATCGGCCGCAAGGCCGAATGGCCGACATGGACCCCGACCGCCAATATGCTTCGCCGCGATCCGGAAAAGAACATGAAATATGCCGGCGGCCTGCCGGGCGGCATCAATAATCCGCTTGGCGCTCGCGCCATCTATCTCTACCGCGGCGGTAACGACACCATGTTCCGCCTCCATGGCACCAACCAGCCATGGTCGATCGGCGAGGCGATGTCGTCCGGTTGCGTGCGCATGATGAACCACGACGTCATCGATCTCTATGAGCGCGTCAAGGTCGGCGGTCGGGTCGTCGTCATGCAGGCCTGAGGGCTGAAACCATCAGGAACGACGCGAGAGGATGCCGGTGGAAAGAAGTACGCCGGCTCCAGTGACCAGTGTTGCGGCAATCGTCAGTGCGCCGAGAGGTTCTGCGAGCAGAATTGCGCCACCGAGCGCGGCGGCAATCGGCGTGACGGCGGTGTAGGCGGCGGCCTGTGTGCCGCCGAGCGCCCTGACGGCATTGCCATAGAGGATGGTCGCCAGCAGGCCTGACAACAGGCCCTGTGTCACCATCTGCAGGCCGGTCTCGCTGATTGGAGCCTCCAGCAGATGCGTGCCTAAAAAGGGGATGAGTGCAAGGTTGATGATCGTCGACCAGACGCAGATCAGCGCGCCGCCCTCATAGGCCGAAAGCCCCGAATGGCGGAAGGCGTGGGTGTAGACGGCCCAGAGCGCCGCACCGATTGGCAGGATGACATAGCTCTTCCAGCTCAACGCGCCGGTCGAAAGACTGCCGAGCAGCAGAAGCACGCCGCCGCAGAAGATTGCGGCCATTCCGAGCCGGCGCATGCGGTCCGGCCTTTCTCCAAGCAGCACGACGCCGATCAACGCGACCGCGAGAGGCATGACGCCAGGCAGCAGGACACCCGCAGCCGATGCCGGCGTCGCCTTCATGCCGAAGGCGACCACCTGAAAGAACGGTGCGCCGGAGCCCAGAACCATCAGGATCAGCGGCAGCTTTGGCGTCTTTTTCGGCCAGAGCCCCGTCTTCAACCAGACAGGGGCAAGCACCAGAGCCGGTATGCCGTATCGCAGCAGGCTGAGATCGACGGAGGAAAGCGAAGTGCCGACACTGTGGCGCGTCGAGATCAGCCACGCGGCCCAGATCAGAACCACCGAAAGCGCGGATATGGCTCCGAGGCCTGCTGAAAGCGGAGGTCGGGTGGCGGTGCTGACGGTGGTCATGGGGGACTCTCCTGATGCGATGCATGAGGATAGCGCCATATGGACGGGTGGATCCTTGCCATTTGTGCTTGTCGAGTCCACTATATTGGCAGAAAATTGCGATATGAAGCTATAGTGGTGGTAAATATGCCAAAACTCGATAAATTTGATCTGGCGATCCTTGAGGCCCTGCAGCAGGACGCCCGAGCAACCAATGTCGAGATTGCCGAGCGAGTGAACCTCTCGCCTTCGCCCTGCCTTCGCCGGATACGGTTACTGGAGGAGAGCGGTGTCATTCGCGGCTATCGCGCCGATATCGATCGGGGAACGGTCGGGCTGGATCTTACAGTCTTCGTGACCTTCAAGGTCGCCCATCACACACGGGAACATGCTCATGCCTTCCAGCAGGCGCTCCAGGCGCTGCCTGAGGTCGTCGGCTGCTACATGATCTCGGGGAATTCCGATTTTCTGGCTGAAGTGGTGGTCGAAAACCTCGCGGCCTACGAGGCGCTGCTGACCGACAAGTTGCTTGTCCTGCCGCATGTGACCGACATCCAGTCGAATTTCGCGATCCGCGGCGTCAAGACGAGCGGACCGCTGAAACTGCCGGCGGCGAAGAACTAGCCCCGCCGCCTTATCTACTTTGCCTCAAAAGCCCTCCAGCACGACCTTGCCGGTTGTGCGGCCGCTCTCGATGAGCGCGTGGGCCTTCTTGAGGTTTTCGGCGTTGATGGCCCCGAGCGTCTGCGAAAGGGTCGTGCGGATCTTGCCCGCATCGACGAGATCGGCGACGTGGTTGAGGAGCCTATGCTGCTCGATCATGTCGGCGGTCTGGTGTACGGGGCGGGCGAACATCATCTCCCAGTGAACGGAGACGGCCTTGCCCTTGAAGGGCATGATGTCATAGCCGTCCTTCATGTCGTCGATCAGCACCACGCGGCCCTGCGGCGCGATCAGTTCGGCGATCTGCAGGCGGTGCTGGGCGCTGCCGGTGACGGAGAACACGAAGGCCGGGGCGCCGATGCCAAGCGCCGCATATTCGGCGGCGAGCGGCTTCGAATGGTCGATCACATGATGGGCGCCGAGCGCCTTGGCCCATTCGGCGGATTCCGGTCGCGATGCGGTGGCGATCACGGTGAGGTCCGTCAGGCTGCGGGCAAGCTGGATGGCGATGGAGCCGACCCCGCCGGCACCGCCGGTGATCAGGATGGCATTGTTGGCGCCGGGCACCTTGTCGGCAACCTTTAGCCGGTGAAAGATCGATTCATAGGCCGTGATTGCGGTGAGCGGCAGGGCAGCCGCTTCGGCAAAGTCGAGCGAGGAGGGCATCCGCCCGACGATCCGTTCGTCGACCAGATGAAACTCGCTGTCGGTGCCGGGCCGGTTGATCGCGCCGGCATAGAACACCTTGTCGCCGGGCTTGAACAGCGTGACCTTTTCTCCGACCGCCTTTACGACGCCTGCCGCGTCAAAGCCGAGGATGCGGTATTCGCCTTCCGGAGGCGTGGCGCCCGCGCGGACCTTGGTGTCGACCGGGTTGACGGATACGGCCTTGACCTCGACCAGCAGGTCGTGACCGGCTGCGACGGGTTCGGGCAGGGTGATGTCGAGAAGGGAAGCGTCGGCCGAGATGGGGCCAGACTTCAGATAACCGACTGCGCGCATGGAAATCTCCTTGGGATTGTGAGCACGCCATTCAATTGATACATATGTTCTGACTTCGCAAGAATGCACATTTTCTGTCCGTAGAGACATAAAATGTAGGTAGTATCAAAAAGGATACTGTAGATGTCCCGACCCCGCGCCAAGCTCACCAACAATTTTCCCGGCTGCCCGGTGGAATCCACGCTCAGTTTTCTGGATGGAAAATGGAAGGGCGTTATCCTCTATCATCTGATCACCAGCGGTACGCTGCGCTTCTCGGAACTGCAGCGCAAGCTGCAGAGCATCACCCAGCGCATGCTGACCAAGCAGTTGAGGGAACTGGAAGAGAGCGGCATCGTCACGCGCACGGTTTTCCCGGTCGTGCCGCCGCGGGTCGATTACAGCCTGACGCCGCTCGGTCTCAGTCTGGAACCGGTCATCCTGGCGCTCGAGCAATGGGGGCAGCGCCACGTCGTCTGCCGCAACGGCGCGAAATACGCGGTCGCGCCGGACGATCCGTCAAAGGAAGTGGAATTGAAGCGGCCGGAGGAACTGACCGCCGCCTGATCGCGCTGCGATCAGGCGTTCGCCTGCGCAGTCGCTGGCGCCTTCCGCTCCAGCGCAATCGAGATCAGGAAGACCACGAGGCCCAGCAGCGAAAGCGCCGAGCCGACATAGCCGGTGGCGCCGTAACCATAGCCATTGGCGATCACGAGGCCGCCGAGCCATGCTCCAAGCGCGTTGGCGATGTTGAAGGCGGAGTGATTGGAAGCGGCGGCAAGCGTCTGGGCATCGGCCGCGACATCCATCAGGCGGGTCTGGACCGCCGGGCAGGCGGCAAAGCCGCAGCCGGTGAGGAAGACGCAGATGCACAGCATCACCGGATTGGCCGCCGTCAGCGAGAAGATCGCCATCAGCACCACGTTGAATGCCAGCATGCAGCCGATCGTGCCCTTCAGCGAATAATCGGCCATGCGGGATCCCGCGATGTTGCCGACATTCATGCCGATGCCGAACAGCGCCAGAACGACCGCCACCATGCTGGTCGGCATGCCGGCGGTATCGGTGGTGGTCTTGGCAATATAGCTGAAGATCGAGAACATGCCGCCGAAGCCGACAGCGGCAACCGCGAGCGTCAGCCAGACCTGCAGGCGGCCGAATGCGCCGAGTTCACGCCGGATGCTCGCACCCTCCGCAACCTTGTCCTTCGGCAGGTAGAGCGCGATCAGCAACACGGTCAGTGCGCCGATGGCGCCGACCATGAAGAAGGCCGAGCGCCAGCTCATCTGTTGGCCGATAAAGGTCGCGATCGGCGTGCCGATGAGGGTGGCGATGGTGAGGCCGAGCATGACGCGTCCGACGGCGCGCGCGCGCCGATGCGGCGGCACCATGGAAGCCGCGACAAGGGCCGCCACGCCGAAATAGGCGCCGTGCGGCAGGCCGGTGATGAAGCGCAGTGTCGTGAAGCTCCAGAAACCGGGAGCCAGCGCCGACAGGATATTGCCGAGGGCAAACACGCCCATGAGGGCGAGCAGCAGTGTCTTGCGGGGCAGCTTCGCCGCCAGCACAGCGATGATCGGCGCGCCGACGACGACACCGAGCGCATAGGCCGTAATCACCCTGCCTGCATCGGGAACGCTGACGCCGTAGGTCGTTGCCACATCCGGCAGCAGGCCCATGATGACGAATTCGCCGGTGCCGATACCGAAGCCACCGGCGGCAAGTGCAATCTCGATCAGCAATATCATCATCGGCGTCAAGGCAGGCAAAGCCTGTTCGCGGCTGGATGACGAGGAGGGCAGGGCGGTACAGTCGGTCATGGAGCCACCTTCAACGGACAACGGGTCGCGGTCCTGTCAACGGAGATGAAATTGGAGGGTGAGAGACGGCCGGGAAATGCGACACTTCTCTGCAAATGTGATTTGATACTTATCATGCATTTGTGCGTTGCCGCAAAGGCCTTTCGCGCTGTGGCTTGAATTTTGCTCGCCGTCTCCCGATTTCTCGTTTGACAAGAAACCATTGGCTCGCATGCGCGTTGGAACCCGATGGTGGGCCGCACGCCGGGCAGACAGCAATCGAGGGAAAATGAAGGTCAGGGCAGTCTTCAATCGGGATGGCGGTACGTTCAGGACCACCGACATGAAAGAGTATTGCGCCCGCGCGAACGAGGTGTTTCATGCTGCCGGCCACGAAATCGAATGCAGTGTCGTCGCGGGGCGTGATGTGCTCGACGCCTTGCAACGCGCCGCCAGCGAACCGGGCGTGGAAGCTCTGGTCGCAGGCGGCGGCGATGGCACGATTTCAGCCGCCGCGGCGACTGCCTGGAAGGCCGGTCTGCCACTTGGTGTCATTCCCGCCGGCACGATGAACCTGTTTGCCCGCTCGCTGAAGGTTCCGCTCGATATCCGTGCGGCACTTCCCGCGCTGGCGGCGGGAACGGTTCAGTCGGTCGATATCTCGACAGCCAATGGGAAGCCCTTCGTCCATCAGTTTTCCGCCGGCATGCACGCCCGTATGGTGCGCATGCGCAACTCGATGAGCTACGCTTCCCGCTTCGGAAAGATGCGGGCGAGCATGCGCGCGGCTCTGGGCGTCATGTTGCGACCTTCGCGTTTCGAGGTGATCTTCGACATCGACCACGATGGCCGCCGCGATCATCGCGAGGTGTCGGCGATCTCGGTCTCCAACAATCCTTTCGGTAACAACCCGCTGTTCTTTGCCGACGACCTGACGAGCGGCAAACTCGGCGTCTACCTTACCGATCCCGTGGGGCCGTTGGGTGTCGTGAAACTGGCGGTCGATATCCTGCGCGGGCGGATGAAGGACAACGAGGCCGTCACCGCTGCGACAGCCGAAGTCGTCAGGCTGCACTTTCCCAAGCGCCGCCATGGCGCGCTCTGCGTCATGGACGGCGAATTGCTGCACATGCCGCGCGATGTGGAACTGCGCCAGCATGCCGGCGAGCTGAAAGTGCTCGTGCCGGCTGTCTGACGCAGTTGCCCATCCGTATTCTCAGATACGTGTCAGGTAAGTCTGGTAGTCGAAGCTCGAGACAGTGCGCAGGTAGGTCATGGCCTCCTTGCGCTTGGTGTCGCCGAAAATCCGCTGGTATTCGGAGCCGAAGATATCGGCAATGAACGGCGAGGTCCTGAAACGATCGACCGCCGTCAGGAAGTCGTGGGTCAGGATCTCGGGGTTCTCCGGCGCGGCGTCGGGGCTGGTGACCGGACCCGGATCGAGTGTTTCGTCGAGACCGAGCAGCATGCCGCCAAGGATCGCCGCAAGCAGCAGGTAAGGGTTGGCATCAGCACCGGCGACGCGGTGCTCGATGCGGGCGGCGGGACCGTCCTTGTCGGGGATGCGGATCGCCGTACCGCGATTGCCGAAGCCCCAGTCGATCTTGTCGGGCGCAAACGAACCCGGCTGGAAGCGGCGGAAGGAATTGGCGAAGGGCGCAAAGACGAGCTGGGCTTCCTGCATGGTCTTCAGCATGCCGGCGGTAATCGACTTCAGCTTCACCGGATCGCCGCCCTTGGCGTCGAGGATGTTCTTGCCATCCTTATCGATGATCGACGCATGCACGTGCAGGCCGGAGCCCGCCTGATCGCCGTACGGCTTGGCCATGCAGGTGGCTTTCAGGCCATGACGGCGGGCGGCGAAATCGACAACCCGCTTCAGGTAGATGCAGTCGTCGGCCGCCGCCAGTGCATCGGGCCGGTGCAGGAGGTTGACTTCGAATTGGCCGGGGCCGAATTCGGCGGTGGTGGCATCGGCCGGCAGTTCCATCTCGTCGCAGTAGCGGCGCACCGTATCGAGATAGGCTTCCATCGCGGCGGTTGCGCGCATGTCGTAGAGCTGGAAGCCTTCGGCTTCCCCCTGCATCACCAGTTCCTTCGGCGGCATCGGCTTGCCGGTTTCGCGGAAGTCCGGCTGCACGACGTAGAATTCAAGTTCGGTCGCCACGACCGGGGTAAGACCACGTTCCTCGTAGCGCTTCAGCACGTTGGCGAGGATTGCGCGCGGGCAGATGTAATGCGGGTTGCCGTCCAGCGTATGCATGGTGGCCAGCACCTGCTTCGAACCGGCCGGCCCCCAGGGAAGCGTGGTCAGCGAGCGCGTGTCGGCAACGCAGATGCCATCGGGATCGCCAAGGGTCAGCGAGATGCGGGTGATGTCGTCATTATCGTCGCCCCAGATGTCGAGAGACTGGGTGGAGGCCGGCAGGCGCACCGCATTTTTCCAGACTTTGTCCTCGGCCTTTATTGGGACCATCTTGCCGCGCAGGTCGCCGTTCATGCCGACGAGCAGGACTTCGATGCGCGCAGACGGGTCGGCTGCGGAATTTGAGGCGGCCTTGGATAAATCTGTCATGAAAAATGCTTCTCGCTGGCGAATTTGAGGGACGATTTGGCCGCAGGAAGTGGGAAATCGACGCCCTTGCCAAACGCATTTTGGAAGGTCATGTTCGTAGCCGATAAACTTCCGCCTTTCAATCAGGCAAGGTAGACGACCCTGCGGACCAGCCTTTACGGGCTCATCCGGCTCGGTTGTTCGCGCTTGCTCCGGGGAATAACGAAATGACGATAACTGCTGCTGCCCTTTCCAATCTCGCCGCCATCGACGCCGCCCATCACCTGCATCCCTTCTCGGATATGAAGAAGCTGAATGCAGTCGGTACCAAGATCATCAACCGGGCCGAGGGCGTGCACATCTGGGATTCGAACGGCAAGCAGTATCTCGACGCCTTTGCCGGCCTGTGGTGCGTCAACGTCGGCTATGGCCGCAACTCCATCGCCGAGGCAGTCTATGCACAGATGCAGGAACTGCCCTATTACAACACCTTCTTCGGCACCACGACGCCGCCGGCCACGCTGCTCGCCCAGAAGATCGCAAGCGTCACCGGTCCGACGCTGAAGCATGTCTTCTTCACCAATTCCGGTTCCGAGGCCTCCGATACCTGGTTCCGCATGGCGCGCGTCTACTGGAAGGCGCTGGGCCATGAAACCAAGACGATGGTGATCGCCCGCAAGAACGCCTATCACGGCTCGACCGTTGCCGGCGCTTCGCTCGGTGGCATGAAGTGGATGCATGAGCAGGGCAACCTGCCGATCCCCGGCATCGCCCATATCAACCAGCCCTACTGGTATGCCGAGGGCGGCGATCTTTCGCCTGAGGAATTCGGCCTCAAGGTTGCCAAGGAACTCGAGGACAAGATCCTCGAACTCGGCGAGGAAAACGTCGCGGCCTTCGTTGCCGAACCGATCCAGGGCGCTGGCGGCGTCATCGTTCCGCCGTCCACCTACTGGCCGGAAATCAAGCGTATCGCCAAGAAGTACAACATCCTGCTGGTCGCCGACGAAGTCATCTGCGGCTTCGGCCGTCTCGGCACCTGGTTCGGCCACCAGTATTACGATTTCGAGCCGGATCTTGCGCCGATCGCCAAGGGCCTGTCTTCCGGTTACCTGCCGATCGGCGGCGTGCTCGTTTCGGATCGCGTTGCCAAGGTCATGGTCGAGGAGTTGGGCGACTTCTACCACGGATACACCTATTCCGGTCATCCGGTTGCCGCAGCCGCAGCCATCGAGAACTTGCGCATCATCGAGGAAGAGCGGTTGGTCGAGCGTGTGCGCGATGACGTCGGTCCCTATCTCGCCCAGGCGCTTGCCTCGCTCGCAGATCACGACCTTGTCGGCGAAGCCGTCAGCGTCGGCCTGATGGGCGCGGTCCAGATCGCAGCCGACAAGTCGACCCGCCGTCGCTACTCCAAGCCTGACGATGTCGGCACGCTGGTGCGCAACCAATGCGTCGCCGACGGCGTCATCCTGCGCGCCACCGGCGACCGTATGCTGTTCTCGCCGCCGCTCGTCATCTCCCGTTCGGAGATCGACCAGGCGGTCGATACGCTGCGCAAGGGTCTCGACTGGTTGAAGGACAACCACAAGGAATAAACTGATAGCAAAAAGGCCGGCGTTTCGCCGGCCTTTTTCATCTTGCTGGCCACTGATCGCTCAGGCGGCCTTCCAGTTGAAGGGAAGCGGCGCCTCGCGGAAGGCGAAGCGGTCGAGATGGCTCGATACGACGCCCTTCATCCGCTCCAGAACTTCCGGGGAGACCGCTTCGAGTTCGACCGTCAGCGCAGTGTCATCGGCGGTCATCGTGGCGACCGCTTCGGGAAAGTGGACGATGCCGCTCTTCTCACCGAGTTCGACCTCCAGTTTATGCGCCCAGTGCTTGCAGAGCTGCTGCAGGTATTTCCAGCCGCTTTCGGTCGGCACGATAGCGATTGCCTTGGTCATGGTCAGATCCTTTCGATCCGGCTCGCCGCTTCGTCGAGAATGCGGGCGACTTCGAGCTGCGTCTCGCGGTTGACACCATCCTGCGAGAGGCGGTCCTGCAGAGCGGCCTTGAGGTTCTGCATGGCGCGGCGCACCGGAGCTGCGTCCGTGCGTTCGCTGACCTTGGCAAGCGCCTCGAGGCGGGCCATGGCGACCTTGACCTCTTCCGCCCGCTCCACCAGATGCTGACGCCCGGCTTCAGTGATGGCGAGCAGTTTGCGCGGGCCTTCGCTGGTTTCTTCCTCGGCGAGCCCCATGTCGAGGAGCAGCGTCATGGTGGGGTAGACCACGCCCGGGCTCGGCGCATAGGCGCCGCCGGAGCGGTTTTCGATCTCGCGGATCAGGTCGTAGCCATGGCGGGGCTGTTCCTCGATGAGCTTCAGGAGCACGAGCCGCAGCTCGCCGCCTTCGAACATGCGGCGGCGTTCACCGCCCCGGCCGCGTCCGCGTGGGCCTTCCGGGCCGCCGCCGAAAAAGCCGTGCCGCATGGCATGCCAGCCGTGATCATGTTCATGTCCGTGTCGTCCAAAATGAGAGTGTCTCATGATCATCATTTCCTTTTGACTGTGTTTCATTACATCTAAGATATATCGTATATCTATCTTAGCAAGAGGGGCGCCGAATTTTTTCCGGTGCGTGGATTCTGAGCGGGAGTAATGCGGCCCTTGGAGGCGTGAACGCGTTGGCGTATCGTCCGCCGCATCGAGGCATCAGGAAGGCATTGAAGACATGGCTGGAAAGCAGCACGAATACCGCGTGACGGTGACCTGGCAGGGAAATATGGGAACCGGCACGTCTGGTTATCGCGATTACGGCCGGGACCATGTGATCTCGGCAGACGGCAAGCCGGACATTTCCGGATCGTCCGATCCCGCATTCCGCGGCGATGTTGCTCGCTGGAACCCCGAGGACCTGCTGGTTGCCTCGTTGTCAGCCTGTCACAAGCTCTGGTACCTGCATTTCTGCGCGGTATCGGGCGTTATCGTGACCGCATACGAGGATCACGCCGAAGGCACGATGGTGATGGACGAGGATGGCGCAGGGCGCTTCACTGAAGTTGTGCTGAGGCCACGGGTAACGATCAAGGCCGGTACCTATCCGCAGATCGCAGCCGAACTGCATGGGGATGCCCATGAGAAGTGTTTCATCGCCAATTCCGTCAATTTCCCGGTGCGGTGCGAACCGGTCATTATCGAGGAGTGAGGGAAGCCCTCACTCCGCCTTGGGATAGATGTAGCTGTAGGCGAAATTGTAGCGATCGTCGCTCCGGCTGAAATGATAGGGCAGGGCGACCGTCCGAATATCGGAAACGGCAAGCCCGCCATGCTCGGAGAGCCAGGCGGCAAGACCGTCCGGCACAGGCAGGTCGGCCTTGCCACGATTGCGCCAGATGACAAGGATCGGGTGCGTGCTGTCGAAGGCGAAAGGCGTGAGGAAGGCTTCGTATCCCGGCACCATCACCTGAACGTCCGGTTCCTGCAGGCGGATGTTACCGGCCATCTGCTGGTCCGCAGTAAGGATCAGTGAAGGCTTGTTCGCTTCGCTCGCGATGATTGCCTGTACGGCCTGTCCATAAGGCACGTTGTTCTTCTCATAGCGACCCGTCATGCCATGGATCGGAATACGGACCAGCAGGATGAGCGGGATAATCACCATCGCGCCGATACCGATCGGCAGGAAGCGGGGCAGCAGCCTCTCGCTTGCAAGGCCGGCCGCTTCCAGCTTCAGAGAGAGATAAAGCGGCAGCACGACGAAGAACGGCGTCAGCCAGCGATCCTTGATCTGGGTCGCGCCGCCGAAGACGACGAGCAGCACGACGGCCACCACCGTGATCAGCATGATGCGCCCGATCAGTCGGCTCCAGGAGCTGGAAGCCGACAATGCGCGGGTGAAGTCGCGTCCGAAGGCGATGGTGAACACCACCAGGGTGATGATCGAGAAGCCGATCGCAGCCGCCACCAGCGAAAACAGGCCCGTATTGATTTGTTCAATCTTGCTGGTCGCGCCCGTCGACGTCAGCTTTCCGATCGTCCGCCCGGTTGCCACATCGAGATTGTCGAGGAACCAGAGCCCATGCGGCAGGGCGACAAGGGCGGCGACCGCGACCATGACGAGGACGCGCCAATCCAGCACGCGGCGACGGAACTCCGGATCCATCAGCATTGCCAGCGCCGCCGCTGCCGGTAGCAGTACGAAATTGTACTTGGCGATGAAGCCGAGCCCGATGGCAACGCCGGTCAGCGTATAGGCGAGGATACTCGGCGACTTGATGGCCCGGATCAGCGCGAAGAAGAACAGGCAGGCCGCAAAGATCACCGCGACGGTGTGGGTGAGGTCACGCTGGGCCTCGAAGCTGACCTGCGGCATGGTGAGCAGGCCAAGCGTTGCCACGATGACCAGATCGCGTGAGCGCAGGACCATTGCTGCCGTCAGGGCAAACAGCGAATAGGAGGCAAACAGGATGAGGTTCTTCAGAACGGAGAGGGACGCAAGCGTCGGCCCCAGAATCTGTTCTGCGCCATATTGCAGCCAGTTGTAGAGTGGCGGCTGGCTGTCATATCCCACGGCAAGCCACTGGGCGAGGAAGAGCTGCTGCCCCTCGTCGAGTTCCAGCTCATGCGGAAGGACGAGCCGCACGGCGACGTTCGCGATGAAGTAGACCGCCAGCAGCAGAAAGAGAAGCTGCGGCCGCTGCCGAAGCGCGGCGACCACGTTCACGCGTCCTTCTGATAGGTCTTGCGTACCACGTAGTTCTTCTGCGTATCCGAGGAGCGTGTCAGCATTTCGGCGAGAATGCCGGTTGTTATCATCTGGATCGAGGTCAGGAACAGCATGACGCCGATCAGCAACAGCGGACGCGTGCCGATGTTCTCGCCGAGACCGAACTTCACCCAGAAGAGATAGAGCAGGATCAGTGAGCTGACGGCGCCGATGATGAGGCCGATGGTGCCGAAGAAATGGCCCGGCCTCTGCTTGAAGCGCATGAAGAACAGCACCGACAGAAGGTCGAGGAACACGCGGATGGTCCGCGAGATGCCGTACTTCGATTCACCGAACTGGCGGGCATGGTGGGTGACAACCACTTCACCGATCCGCGAGCTGGGAACCACGGAGGCGACCCAGGCCGGAATGAACCGGTGCATGCCGCCGAGGATGCGGACCTGCTTGATGACCGCCGAGCGATAGAGCTTCAGCCCGCAGCCATTGTCGTGGATCTTCACACCAGTAGCAGAGCCGATGAGATAGTTGGCACACCAGGACGGGATCTTGCGCAGAACCAGCGCGTCCTGTCGTGCCTTGCGCCAGCCGCAGAGAAGATCGAGGTCGCGAGCGTTCAGTTCGGCCACCATGGACGGAATGTCGTAGGGGTCGTTCTGCAGGTCGCCGTCGAGCGTTGCGATCAGCCGGCCGCGCGCAGCGTCGAAACCGGCCTGCAGGCCGGAGGCCTTGCCGAAATTGCGCTGGAATTCGACGATGCGCAGGTCGAGGCCCTCGCGGTCGAGGTAGGAGCGCGCATAGGCAAGCGTGCGGTCCGTCGAGCCGTCATCGATCAGGATGAGTTCCCAGCTCTTGTCGAAGCCCTTCATCGCGTCGCAGATGCGGTCGATCAGCGGGCCAAGGCTCTCCTCTTCGTTCATGACGGGCACGACGAGCGAAAGCTCGACCTCGTAGGTGGCACCGTCTTCAATAGGCTGGGAGAGGCGTTCGAACGACACTGGGAAAGGACTCCGGAAAACTCTGGCTTTTGTTGGGGCGTTTGTTATAGGAACAACGCATTGAGCGCAATTCGGAACTTTCAATACCGCCATGCACAGCGATGCGGCCACACGCCGCCCTTCGGCATTCGCCCGTCATCGGCTGACGCTGATCGCGCTGGCCGCCATTCTCGCCTATGCCGTTTTCGTGCATTACATCTGGGGCTGGTCTACGATTTTCGCCGAATGGCGTACGATCGGGTATGGCACTGTGGCACTAGCCATCGGGCTCCTCGTCTCGACCTATTTCGTCCGCGCCTGGCGGCTTTACGATTACTTTCCGAGGCAGACGGGCGGACGGTTCATCGAGCTCTTTCATCTTGCCCAGGTGCATAACCTCCTGAACATCATGCTGCCCTTCCGCAGCGGCGAGACCAGCTTTCCGCTGCTGATGCGCACCGAATTCGGGGTGCCGCTGCTGCACGGAACCTCGGCGCTGCTGGTGATGCGGCTTCTGGACCTGCATGCCCTTCTGGCGGCGGGCGGTCTCGGGCTGGTTCTGGAATCCGAGAACAAGCTGTTGCCGGCGCTCACGTGGCTTGCCTTCCTGCTTGCCCCCATTCCGGCCTATCTCGTCAAGGGACCGGTGCTCCGGCTCCTCAGGCCGAAGCTCAAGGGTAAGCTCGGCCGTATTCTCGATGGTATCGAAGACGGTTTGCCGGCAACGCTTGGCGGGCTTCTGCGCGCCTGGGTCGTCACGGTGATCAACTGGGGTGTCAAGGTAGCGGTGTTCGCATGGGCGCTTGGCCTGATGGGCGTCGCGCCGATTGCCGCGAGCTTCGGCGGCGCACTTGGCGGAGAGCTTTCGTCGGTTTTGCCCTTCCACGCTCCGGCGGGTGTTGGCACCTATCCGGCAGGCATCGTTGCCGGCGCGATTGCGCTCGGGGCTCCGGCTGGCAAGGCCGCGGTTGATCTGCTCGGCAAGGCTGCAGTCAACATGCATCTTATCATCATGCTGGCCGCCCTGATCGGGGCTGCCGTCTCGCTGGCTTTGAACGGCTTTCGCAAGATGGTCGCCGGCCGCTGATCGCAGCCGGCGTTTGCCTGATATGCCTTATTGGAAAGCGGTCTCGAAGAAGCTGCGCAGCTTGCGCGAATGCAGCGTTTCCTTCGGCATGGCGCCGAGCTTCTGCAGGGCGCGGATACCGATCTGCAGATGCTGGCGAACCTGCGTCTTGTAGAACGCCGTCGCCATTCCCGGCAATTTCAGTTCGCCATGCAGCGGTTTGTCGGAAACGCACAGCAGCGTGCCATAGGGAACGCGGAAGCGGAAACCGTTTGCCGCAATGGTTGCTGATTCCATGTCGAGTGCGATGGCGCGAGCCTGCGAGAGCCGCTTGACCGGTCCACGCTGGTCGCGAAGCTCCCAGTTGCGGTTGTCGATCGTGGCGACGGTGCCGGTGCGCATGATCCGCTTCAGCTCGAAGCCTTCGTAACCGGTGATTTCTTCGACGGCATCCTCAAGCGCCAGCTGCACTTCTGCAAGTGCGGGGATCGGCACCCAGACCGGAAGATCGTCATCGAGTACGTGATCTTCGCGCATATAGGCATGTGCAAGCACGTAATCGCCGAGGCGCTGGCTGTTGCGCAGGCCGGCGCAATGGCCGAGCATCAGCCATGCGTGAGGCCTGAGAACCGCGATATGGTCGGTGATCGTCTTGGCGTTGGAGGGGCCGACGCCGATATTCACCATGGTGATGCCGGCATGCCCCTTCATCTTCAGGTGATAGGCCGGCATCTGCGGCAGGCGCCCGACCGACGCGCCGCCCTCGGGCTCGCTGTGTCCGGGAAGCGTGACGACATTGCCGGGCTCGACGAAGGCGGAATAACCGCCGCCACCCTCTGCCATCATGTTGCGCGCATAGGCGCAAAACTCGTCTATGTAGAACTGGTAGTTCGTGAACAGCACGAAGTTCTGGAAGTGTGCGGCACTTGTCGCCGTGTAGTGCGAGAGGCGGGCCAGCGAATAATCGATGCGCTGGGCCGTGAAGGCTGCCAGCGGATGCGGCTCACCGGGGCGCGGCTCGTATTCACCATTGGCGATTTCGTCGTCTGTGGTGGTGATATCGGGCGTATCAAAGAGATCGCGCAGCGGCATATCGACGAGCCCGCTTGCGGCGGCTTCGACGTGCGCGCCTTCGCCAAAGGCGAAATGCAGCGGGATCGGCGTTTCCGACTCCGACACCACGACCGGGACCTGATGGTTGCGCATCAGCAGGTTGAGCTGTTCCACCAGATAGTGCCGGAAGAGCTGCGGCTTGGTGACTGTTGTCGTGTAGAGACCGGGGGAAGTGACGTGACCATAGGAGAGACGCGAGTCGATATGACCGAAGCTCGTGGTCTCGATACCCACCTGCGGATAGAAAGCCCTGTAGCGCCCCGTGATCGGAGCCCCCTTGGCGAGCCCGGAAAAGGCATCGATCAGGAAGGTTGTGTTCCGCTCGTAAAGCTCGATCAGTGCATCCACCGCAGGCTCCGCCTCGGTGAAGACCCTGGGTTCATACGACTCGGGCAGGATGAAATTGACGGGTGACTGAATATGGATTCGCTTGTTCATGCTTCATTATAATGGAGCTTGCTTGACAAGCAAACGACGTGAACACGCGTCGGACGCGAAAAAAGTGCCGGCATTCCGCCATGCCCAATGCAGCTCTCGGGTCGCTATGGACGAGAAATGCGCTTTCAGCTTAACGACTGGCGCTGGAGGCTGACAAAGAGCACGAGGCCGGCGCCGCGCTTTTCCATGCGAAACTCCTGCGAATGCGCGACGCCGATGGCCAGAACCGGCCCGAGTATAAGGGTGGCGGCCAGCGCCATGCGCATGAAGGACGATGTCAGGATGTTCATGGATGCAGCCATCGGATCGTCCTCCCTTATCGGTTTAGAGTGTCGCCATGCAGAGCGCGCTTGCAGCGGTGCCGCAGCCGGAGGCGATGCCGACCTGCATGCGGCGGGGGCTCTCGCTGGTCGAGATCACGAGTTGGGCAAGCAGGATGGCGAAGATCGCCATGACCAGCGTCATGATGGTGATGCGTCTCGAAAGCTTTGCCATTTCCGTCGCCCTTTCCTGCTGCGTTGTCGCCTTTATGACGGCAACGCCCTGAATGGCGCCTGAGATGCGGGTTCATCCATCGTTCATTTGAGTTAACGATAGTCAGCATGTGTGTCCCTCCGGACACTGGACATTCACGCTGCCGTGAACTTTACTGCCTTCGTAAGGCGAGTCTGGATCTATGTTTGCATTTTTGAGGCGTGTGTTAGCAAGCGGTGCATGAAGAGCCGCGAACGGGGGGCAAATGGACGGACGGCTTGCTGTTTTGTTTTGGCTTATGAGCCTGCCATCCGCTGAGGTGCAGGGCGATAAGTTCTCCATTGATCGTCCGGAGCTGACTGACCGTCTTGCGGTGTCGATGGGCACGACGCTCTATCAGGATGAAGCCAAGAGCTTCGAAACCCGTCTTTCCTATATCTATGGCGAAAAACTGTTCGACCGCCTGCATCCGATGATCGATCTGTCGGTGACAAGCTCGGGCGGTACGTGGATCGGCGCCGGTTTCTACCAGCAAATCGACTTTTCCATCAACGATATCGACCTCTTCGCAGGCTTCTCCTTCGCCCCCGGCCTCTATATGCGCGGCGACGAGGTGGATCTTGGCTACCCTATCGAGTTTCGTTCCGGCGTCGAACTTGGCTGGAAAGCGCCCAACGACTGGCAGTTCTCCGTTCTCTATGACCATCGATCGAATGCCAATCTCGGCAAGAAGAACCCTGGCATGGAAACGCTGCAGTTCCGTATCTCTAAGCCAATCACCTGGTAGGCTGATCGCCGTAGCTTAAGCTCCGTCAGCGCTGGAATATCGTTTCGTCACTTCGCTTTCCCGAGGCGTGGTTTTCGACGGGGATTCCGTTTTTAGCGTGTTTGGTAGATCGCTGGCATTGCCGGCGCCCGCTGGGTCGTGCCGCGCGAGAGCCGGGACGGACCTTCACCGACCTTCATACCAGTCCGCAACTGTGGTGGCTCTTCCTACTTTGAAATGCAGCATCATCGCCGGTTTTTCGCGTTGACAAAATAGGGCGATCGTCCTAATTGTTTTTTTTAGGGCGAATGTCCTAAATCTGCTGTCGGAGTAATCGTATGGGCCGGAAGAATACGCGGGAAACGATTGTCGAAACGGCGGACAGACTGTTTTACGAGCACGGTTATGAGCACACCTCGTTTGCGGATATCGGCGAGGCGGTTCAGATCTCGCGAGGCAATTTCTACTACCATTTCCGGACCAAGGACGAGATCCTCGAGGCCGTGATCGAGCGCCGGCTGGAGCGGACCGAGGCCATGCTTGCGCAGTGGGACGAGGAGGCCGAGACGCCGCGGGAACGGATCGTGCGCTTCGTCGAAATCCTGATCGTCAACCAGTCGAAGATCATGCAGCATGGCTGCCCGGTCGGCACCCTTTGCGGGGAGTTGGCCAAACTCGATCATCCTTCTCTGCCGATGGCCAACCGGTTGTTCACGTTGTTCCGGAGCTGGCTTTCCCGTCAGTTCGTGGCCCTCGGGCGCGTTGCGGATGCTGACGACCTTGCCATGCATCTGCTTGTCCGGAGCCAGGGCGTTGCGGTTCTCGCCAATACTTTCCGGGACGGCGTCTTTGTGCGCCGGGAGGTGAGGATGGCCTGTGACTGGCTCGACCACGAATTGTCGAGTGGGCAGGGGCAGGCTGGAACGGCCATTGTCACATCCGCTGTTTGAAACGGATCTATAATTTCTCTCAACCTACCGAAGGAGGATCTCCGGTGTTTGTCGTACAATTGAAATTTACCGAAGGCCGCGCCCGTGCGCCGCAATTCATGGAAGCGCACAACGCCTGGCTGAAACGCGGCTTCGACGACGGTCTGTTCCTGCTTGCCGGCAGTCTGCAGCCGAGGCTGGGCGGCGCCATCCTCGCCCACGGGATATCGCTGGATGACCTGCGTCGGCGGCTCGAAGACGATCCGTTCGTTGCGGAAGGGATCGTGTCCCTGGAAATCATCGAGATAGAACCAGGCCGGGTCGACGAGCGATTGCAGTTTCTGGCTGCATAGGACGGGTGGCGTTTGTCCCCATAGGATATTGCGTCATGTCCGTTCCGGCGGGACCGTTGGACCTCAGAGTTGCGCCCGTGTGAAAATTTCCGATGCCCAGTCAAGGAATGCCCGAACTCTGGCCGAGGTATGGCGGTTCTGCGGATAGAGCGCCGAAAGCGGGGTAGGTGACGGAGGAAAGTCCGGCAACACTTCAACGAGCGTACCCTTTTCCAGATCCGGTTCCAGACGATAGCGCGGAACCTGTATCAGGCCGAAGCCGAGGCGAGCGAGATCGGCCATGGTGTCGGAATCATTGACGGTGACCCTGCTTGGCAGGGGCACCAGTTGCGGCGCTCCATCGACCATGAATTCGAGCGGCATCGCTTCTCCGGTGCGCGACGAGACGAAACCCACGCTGACATGTCCCTCCAGATCCTTAGGGGATGACGGCATTCCATGCCGGGCGATGTAATCAGGGCTGGCGCAGGTGATTTCCGAAATGAAGGTGAGCCTTCGGGCGATCATGCCGCTGTCGGGAAGCGCGCCGGCCCGGATCGCGCAATCCACACCTTCGCGCACGAGGTCGACCAGCCGGTCTCCCTGACCGATATGCAGATCGAGTTCAGGGTAGCGGGCCAGAAAATCCGGCAGGTGCGGCAGCAGGAAAGTGCGGGTCAACAGCGGATGAGCATCGATCCGCAACAGGCCGCGCGGTCGGGCGTCGCGAAAGGCGTTGTCGGCTTCCTCCACCTCGGCAAGAATGCCCACACAGCGTTCGTAATAGGCGCTGCCGTCCAGTGTTGTCGTCACATGGCGCGTCGTGCGCTCCAGAAGCCGCACGCCGAGATCCGTTTCCAGTTGCTTGATCGCCTCGGTCGCCGTGGATCGTGAAAGGCCGAGATCGGCCGCCGCCGCCGAAAAGCTACGGCGTTCCACGACGCGGATGAAGAGCTGCATGCGGTCCAGACGATCCATATGGATTGTTCGCCATAGGCGAATTCAAATGTCAATTATCCGATGATTGTTTTCTCAGTTCGAAATCGCGATTTTTCCTTCAGGCGAAAACAAGGAGTGTCACCATGACAGGAAACATCAACAGGACAGCCATCGTAACCGGTTCATCCAAGGGCATCGGCGCGGCCATCGCCCGTCGTCTCGCCGCGGATGGCTTCGCCGTCATCGTCAATTATTCAAGCGGTGCGGAAGCGGCGGCCACCGTCGTCAAGGAAATCGAGGACGCAGGCGGGCAGGCCATGGCCGTTCAGGCCGACATTGCCACCACCGACGGCATGAAGACGCTGTTCGATGCCGCCGAACAGGCTTTCGGCGGGGTGGACGTGCTGGTCAACAATGCCGGAATCATGCAGCTGTCGCCGATTGCCGACACAACGGACGAGGCTTTCGAGCGGCAGGTCGCCATCAATCTTGGCGGTGTCTTCCGTGGTGTTCGCGAGGCGGCCGGACGGCTGCGCGAAGGTGGCCGCATCGTCAATTTCTCATCGAGCGTCGTTGGCCTCTACCAGCCGGCATATGGGGTTTATGCCGCGACCAAGGCGGCTGTGGAGGCAATGACCCATATCCTTGCCAAGGAGTTGGGACCGAGAAGCATCACGGTCAATGCCGTGGCGCCGGGACCGGTCGAGACGGATCTCTTCATGAAAGGCAAGTCGGAAGATCTTGTGAAGACCATCGTCGGCATGAACCCGCTGAAACGTCTCGGCCAGCCGGAGGATATCGCCGGTGTCGTCTCTTTCCTCGCCGGACCGGATGGCGGCTGGATCAACGGCCAGATCATCCGCGCCAATGGTGGCGTGGTGTGAGGCAAGGACAACGGTAATCCCGGTTCGCTGTCTATCCCATCTTAATGTGAAAGGAGAACGCCATGCCGTTCGTGAACATCAAGATGCCCGAGGGCGCTCTGTCGAGAAAGCAGAAATCGTCCACAGCGTTACCGATATTCTGGTGGAATATTTCAGCGAGGCTGCACGGGGCCTCATACCATGGTGCTGATCGAGGAAATTCCCGATGGCGGCTATGCTCGCGCAGACGAAGTCTTCGTGATCCCGGAAGCCTACCGGGCGAAGGACTGAAGCATCTCGCGCAAAACTGTGCTGCGATTTTGCGGCAACGACATACAGTAAAGTAGAGGATCAAGGGGTGACCGCCCGCTGGTCTAGGCCAGCGGGCGCGCAGTGTCCTGTTCAAGGCTCCTTATTTCGGAGCGGCGAGCCAGAGGCTCAGCCGCTCCGCCCCACCCCTGGGTTCAAAGCCGTGTCCAGGTCTGCGACTTGCAGAGGACGGCCAGTACGCAGCCCTTCATCTTCAGCGCGTCGCCGGAAACAGTGCCGGAGCCGGAATAGGTCTTGTCCGCTTCCGGATCGGTGATCTCACCCTTGTAGGAACCGCCGGTGCCGGCCATCTTGCCGATCTGCTTGCCGGCATGCTTGCCCGATTTCAACGTGACGCAGAAGCTACCGCCGCAGGGAGCAATTTCCGCGGTTGCTCCGCTGGCGGTTTTCCAGTTGCCCTCGATAGGCTCTGCCGCCTGAGCCGTGACGGCCGCAAGGGCCAATGCTGCTGCGATGATGATGGAACGCATGTTGATGTCTTCCTCCCGAAACAAGCGTGAATATTGACGGAACCCTTTGCCTTCCTCTCCGGCCGGACAATCTTGTCCCCCAGGCGGGCTCGATCAATGAGGGGAAATTATCTTACGCGGACGTAAAGGTAAATAGTGCTTCTGAGCCGCGAAGGCCAGTGGCGCACGCCTCTTTTAGCGGGGCCGAGAATAGGCAGACGATTTTCATGGTTAGCTTTCGGTTTAAAGCCAAGCGTGAATCCTTCGTAAATTTTACGCGAAAGTCCTTAAAATGCAGGCGAAGTGATGTTTAACAAAAAGCCAAGTTTACCAAGCGTTTGTACTTTGTTTTCAGCAAATTAAGCATGCATTTTAAGCGCATGTTGAAAGGCTTTTGGCATATTGGGGTCATCAAACGAGCAGGGAATAACCCGCCGGCCGGAAGGATCTTAACAAAGCCGCGAATGAGACGGCAGGGATCCGGAAGGGGCTCCTAAAGGGGCAAAACAGGGACAGTACAAACCGTTAGGCTAGACAGGGACAAAAACGATGGCACGCTTTGAAATGCATAATTCCGGAATGGCCACGATGGGTGGCGAAACTCGCGCCGATGTCTTCTGCGACATGGGTCTGATGTATGCAACCGGCCGCGGTTGCTCCATCGATCTCGTCTCGGCGCACAAGTGGCTGAACATCGCCGCTATCAAGGGCTGCGAACGCGCCGCCGAATTGCGCGCCGATCTGGCCCAGACGATGAGCAAGCCCCAGCTGGCGGAAGCCCTTCGCGCCGCCCGCGAATGGATGACGATGCACTGATAGATTCAAATACCAGAGCCGGCGCAATGCCGGCCGGGGGCAACAAGAAAAACCCTGGGAGAGGGGAAAGTGGCGGGGGTCTTTTGGACGGGGCCGATGCCAACACATGAGAACCGCGACCGGCAGGGAACAAGGCCGGCGCGGTTCTTTTTATTGTGCTGACGGCAGAATTTCAGAGGGACGCGAGCACCTTAGGCAAGGCCTCCTCGAAAAGATCAAGCGCCTCCGGCAGGCCGGTGGAGACGCGGATGCAGCGATTGAGCGGCGCCACGCCCGGCATGCGGATGAAAACGCCGTGCTGCATCAATCCATCGACGATCGAGCGCGCATAGGTTCCGTCGCGTCCGCAATCGATGGCGACGAAGTTGGTGCCTGAGGGCAGGGGCTGAAGGCCGTTTGCGACTGCGATCGCTGCGATCCGCTCCCGCGCGGTGCTGATCTTGCCGACGACTTCCTTCAGATAGGCTTGATCCGCGAGTGCTGCCAATGCCGCCTCGGTGGAAAGCCGGGGCATACCGAAATGGTTGCGGATCTTGTCGAAGGCGACGATCGTTTCCGGCGCGCCGAAAGCGTAACCGACGCGAGCGCCCGCAAGACCATAAGCCTTGGAGAAGGTGCGCGTGCGGATCACGTTGGGCAGGTCGATCAGCGCATCGGAAGCCGGCGTGGAGCCGGCCGGGCCGCATTCGCTATAGGCTTCGTCGAGAACGAGAAGCGTCGTCTCCGGCAGGGCGCGGGCAAAGGCAACGACAGCTTCGGCATCCCACCAGCTTCCCATCGGATTGTCGGGATTGGCGAAATAGACGAGCGGCGCGTTTTCCCGCTTCGCTGCCGCGAGCAACCCGTTCATATCCTCCCGGTCTCCGGTGTAGGGCACCGTGACCAGCCTGCCGCCGAAGCCGCTGACATGGAAGTTGAAGGTCGGATAGCCGCCGAACGAGGTGACGACCGGCATGCCGGGCTCGATCACGAGGCGAACGATCAGGCCGAGCAAATCGTCCACGCCTTCGCCGACCGCGATATTGGCAGGCGAAAGGTCGTGATGGGCGGCAAGAGCCGCCTTGAGAGCGAAGTTTTCAGGATCGTTGTACTGCCAGATGTCTCCGGCTTTTTCACGAATGGCGGCAAGGACGGAAGGAGCCGGACCGAAGCCGCTCTCATTGGCGCCGATACGGGCCTTGACCGAGAGCCCGCGGCCTCGTTCGATGGCCTCGGGGCCGACGAAGGGAACGGTTGCGGGAAGGGCGTCGACGAGCGGCGTGAAGCGCGAAAAACCTGGCATTCTGAATGTATATCCTGGGCAGTCTTGAAAGTCGGCCCAACATAGGCCCTTGCGGTGAGGGCGCAAGGGCGAGCGCGTCGCTATCTGGTGATGAGGCGGAGGAAAATGGTGTCGCTGATGGTCAGCGGCGCTTCGGCTTTTCGATCTTTTCGCCCATCATGAAGTCGGCGCGAACGATGGTGTGCAGCAGGGGTTCGGGAATGATCGCGATGAACTTCACGCCGACACGGCTACCGCTGCGATAGACTTCCGCACAGCCGATGCGGTCGGCAAGCCCGAGGACCTGCAGGTAATAATGGGCCGAAAGGCCGATCGTGGTGGTGATCTCAAGGGCTGCGCCGCCTTGCGAGATATCGACGACCTCACAGCTGCGCATCGTGATGCCGCTGAGGCCCGGACTGACGGCCATGATGCGCGCCGGGCGGCGCACATAAAAGCGCTCAAATTTGCGCTCGTACATTTCCGACCTGACCGACGCCAGATGCGTAGCACCCAGCATCTGCCCCTGTGCATTCTCCATCTGCTCCTGCCTCCTCGATAACTGCTGTGAAAAGGAGTGTCCGCGAAAACAATTGTGGGCATGTCAAAACGATGACTACAGTTTTACCGATTCGGCGGTTTTGCCCTGATTTTTTGCGCAAATCTCCTTTCCGCGTGTCATTTTTTGACCGAGGTCATGAATTTAGTCGCGTCGATGCTATACTTTGAAAGGTGCCCCGCCGCGCAGGCGGAGGAGCGGTGTGCCGAAGAGACGGAGGAAGTCATGGAACGCATCGTTATCGCGTCGAAGTCCTGGGTTGTTGTCTGTGATGGCGCGAAAGCGCTGTTTCTGCAGAACGCCGGGGATTCCCAGGCGCTGAACCTCAAAGTCATGGAAACGCTGACGCAACCCGACCCGCCCAGCCGGGAGCAGGGGACGGCCCGTCCGGGTCGTGTCTACCAGTCGGTGGGCGAAGCCCGAAGCTCCATGGAGGAAACCGACTGGCATGAGCAGGCGGAAATCGGTTTCCTGATGGAGGTTGCGGAAAAGCTTGGCCGCATGGCCCGAAGCGGTGAAGTCGAGAACGCCGTGCTGGTAGCTCCTCCGAAGGCGCTGGGTATTCTTCGGCAACAACTGAGCGAAGAGGCTGCCGGAGTGATCCGTGGCGAGGTGGCCAAAGACTTTGTAAAGATGCCCGTTCCCGATATCGAGAAGCATCTCGCCGCATAGGCGCTTTGGAGGTGCCAGTTCAAGACGCCGGCCGCATTCGCGGCCGGGGGAACGGTTTTTACTGCCCGAGTTCGAAGGACAGGCGGACGACGTGGTGCAGGAATTCCGCGTTGATCAGCATGTTGAAGCCAACGGTCACCTTCTCTGCCTCGCGGCGGATCAGTGTGCAGCCGATCTCGTCGTGGATACCGAGGATTTCAAGAAAGAAATGATCGGGCAGCGCCACATGCGGGCTCACCTCGACCTCCGCGCCATAGAGGGAAATGTTGCGGATCAGGCAACGCAGCTTGGTCTTCGTGCTAAGGTGGCGGCCGACGAAGATGATCTTGCCCGGCCGATCGACCGTGAACTTCTCGTAGACACGGTCCGGCGGTATGTTCTGCTTTGCGTCGGGTGTGGCCTGCAAGGGCATGATTACCCTCCCTCGATTATCTTTTGGTCTCAATATAACGCAACTTCCCTTATGCTTTCTCAACGCTAAGGATAAAATCCTAGGATTGTGCGCCGTTCCGCCGCGGAGCCGGTTTCAGCGTTCTCCTGCCGTCGAAGATCTTGACAGCAGAGGCCCGTCTTTCCATATCTGCGCTTGGTTGGAGGCGCCGGCCGCCCGCGGGCAACAGCCCTTGGTGAAGTCCTCCCGACACATGGAAGAACCCTCGTCTGCGCATGCATGGGAGGGGCAATGCGGGTCCCCTTCGATTTTTGCATGCGGTGAAAAGAAAGAGGTTGCCATGCCCATGGCCCAATTGACGATTGATGAATTGAAATCCCAGGCCAGGCGCTTGCGCGGCGCCATGGCGGGTAATGGCGCGCCCGTCAGCCATAGCGCTGCACTGGAACTCGTTGCCAAAAGCCACGGCGTGCGCGACTGGAACACGCTTTCGGCCATGGCCGCTCGCAGCGACAATGTCGAAGTCGCACCGGTTGCCGTTGGGGCGCAGGTGAGCGGCGAATATCTCGGCCAGCGTTTCACCGGTCGCGTCCTCGCCTTGTCGCGGCTCTCGCAGAGCAGTTACTATGCGATCACGCTGCATTTCGACGAGCCGGTTGATGTCGTCACATTTGACAGCTTTTCGGCATTTCGCAGCCGGGTGAACGCCACTATCGACGGCAAGGGCGTTTCCCCGCGCCACACGTCGAACGGGCGTCCTCATCTGGTGCTCGATCTGCGATAATAAAGAGAGGCCCCGATCCCCACTGTTTGCGGGTATCGGGGTCTCTTTACCGCAAGCCAGAATGCTTGACGGGTCAATGCCGCCGCGCTACCCCTTTCGCCATCCTTCCGCGCAGGCTCCGACGGCCATTGGCGCGATCTTCCAGACACGTATGTCACGCGGAGCCGGGCAACGGTTTTGTGGTTACGGCATGCGAAGAAAACATGGCATCGGGAGACTGACGTGACGGGCAGACTGGTCATCATCGGGGCAGGGCAGGCTGGTTTTGCCCTTGCGGCAAAGCTTCGGGCTCTGAAGGACACCAGACCGATCACCATCCTCGGCGCAGAAGACACGCTGCCTTACCAGCGTCCGCCGCTCTCAAAAAAATACCTGTTGGGCGAGATGAGTTTCGAGCGGCTGCTCTACCGTCCTGAAGCATGGTACGGCGAAAACGACGTTGAGATTCGCCTGTCGATGCCCGTGGAGGAAATCGACCGCGTGAACAAGACGGTTCGTCTGTTCGACGGTTCCATTCTGGGTTACGAGACGCTTGCGATCGCCACCGGTTCGACACCGCGCCGCCTGCCAGCTTCGATCGGCGGCGATCTGGGCGGTGTCTATACGGTCCGCGACAAGGCGGATGCCGACAGGCTGGCGGAAGAAATGAAACCGGGCCGACGCCTGCTGATCGTCGGTGGTGGCTACATCGGCCTCGAGGCTGCCGCCGTCGCGCGTCATCTCGGCTTGGAGGTAACCCTGATCGAGGTGGCCGATCGTATTCTTGCGCGCGTTGCCGCCGCCGCGACGGCCGATGCCATCCGCACGATCCATCAAGCCCATGATGTCGTCATCCGGGAAAAGACCGGCCTTGTTCGCCTGATCGGTCGAGATGGCCGAGTAACCGGTGCTGAGCTTTCGGATGGTTCTGTCATCGATGCCGATATCGTCATTACAGGGATCGGTGTTACGCCGAACGACCGGCTTGCGACCGATGCCGGTATCGAGACCTCTAATGGCATCCTCGTCGATGCCTTCGCCCGGACCTCCGATCACTCGGTTTTCGCCATGGGAGATTGCGCCGTCTTTGACTGGAAGGGTCAGAAGGTCCGGCTGGAATCGGTGCAGAATGCCGTCGATCAGGCGGAAGCCGCCGCGGCCGTAATGGCGGGTGGCGTCGAACCCTACCAGCCGAAGCCGTGGTTCTGGTCAGACCAGTATGACGTCAAGCTGCAGATCGCCGGCTTCAATCTCGGTTACGACGACACCGTCGTCAGGCCCGGCGCCCGCGAGGGCAGCCTTTCCATCTGGTACTTCGCTGGCGGAGAGTTCATTGCCGTCGATGCGATCAACGATGCGAAGGCCTATGTCTCTGGCAAGAAACTGCTGGAGCTCGGGCGAAGCGTGGACAAGGCCGTGATTGCCGATCCCTCCGCGGATTTGAAGCTTCTTCTGGCCTGATCGACAAGCCCGGGCGGTCTCGAACCCGCTCCAGATGTCGTTCCGAAAGGCAGTCGCAGCTTACTTTATATACAGGCAGGCATCAGCAAGAGGCCGGATCCGAAAGGGTCTGGCCTCTTGCGTCTCGGCTTGAAAATCGGAATCGACTTCGAAAAAGCTGATGCATGGCTTCAACATATAAGAGCGCCCTGCATCCAAATGGACGCAGGGCGCTTTGCTTTTTCCGATGTGACAGTTTCTTGACCTCGTGGTCACGATCAGATCACATAAATGTTAGCGCTAACATTTACCTCTCAAAAAAAAAGGGTATTCAGCAAGCCGCGGCGCGCTCCAGAACGGGTACGCACATATCGAGGTCATGTGAGGCAAGATGCGCGTAGCGCATGGTCATCGACAATGTCTGGTGACCGAGCCACATCTGGACGCGACGGATATCGATTCCCCCCTGAACCAGACGCGATGCACAGGTGTGACGCAGTACGTGCGGAACCACATCCTTATCGTCGCCGAGGCCAACCGCTTCCTTTGCCTGGTGCCAGGCAATGCGGAAACGTTGCTGATCGATTTCGCAGAATGGGCCGGGCTGGCGCTTGCTCGAACGGCCGATGGCCTCGAAGGCGCGGTGGGTGAGGGGAACCGAGCGGCTGCGGCCCGATTTCGTGACCCAGAAGGTGACGCGCGTGGAGTTCATGTCACCCCAGCGCAAGTTCAGGCCCTCGCTCAGGCGGGCGCCTGTATCGACGAGGAAGATGCAGAACCGGTAGTAGAGATCGGAATGTGCCTTCATTTCATTGAAGAGCGCGTTTTCCTCGTCCTTGTCGAGAAAACGGATTCGCCCCGCCTTCTCTTTCTGACGTTTGAATTCGGGTAGGCTGTATATGTCTCCCATCTTGAACGCCTTTCGCAGCAGTTTGCTTAAAGCCGCCATCTTACGGTTGATGGTAGCGTTGCTGTTACCGCGTTTGCGCAACTTTCCAATGAGTTCATCGAGCATGTCGTCCGAAAACGTCGAGAAGCTCGGGCAATCCAGCATATCGTGAAGTTCGGCGATGAAATTGGTGACGTTGTATTTGTGGCTGCCATTGAGCCAGAGGATGTCACCATATTTCGCAAACAGCGTACGGAGAGAAGTGTCACGAACTTCGTTTAGCTTGCTCGTCGAGCCGTACTGGTAATGAACGGAATAGAAAGGCACTTCGACGCCCGTGTCGAATGTCCCTCTGTCTTCCGATGCTATGCTGTTCACGCCTGCCTCACTACGATCCCGGCCCCCTGATGGGCCTTGCGGGATTGAATATGGTTATGATTCATAAAAAGTATAGTTTACAAGTAGCGCAACACCGCGGAAGATTGAGCTTTACTCATGTAACGTTGCGGGCCGGCAACAGTCGTCACAACTGGCCAGCTCGGAGCATTTTCAATTTTCACATACAAAACCGCTGATTTTTCACGGCTTTTAAGGTGAGATCCGGCCGTGAGGCCGGATCTCTGGTCCGATAATCGGATTAGAACGAACGCTGCAGGCGAACGAAGCCTTCCCATGCGCCGTCGTTGTCGGCCTTGTCTTCGTCGAAGTACTGAACCGAAACCTTGGTGGTGAGACCTTCGGCCAGCTTGTAGTCGAGGGTTACGCCAGCCTTCCAGGCATCGTTGTTGTCGTCGAAGTCGTCAGCCGAAACGAGGCCGTAGTTCCACCAGTACTGGAAGCCGGGGGTCAGGCTCAGCTTGTCGGTGAGCTTGGCTTCGTACTGAGCGGCAACGGTCCACTCGGAAACGTCGTAGTAGGCGTTTGCGCCGGTGGAGTAGATCGCTGCGAGGCCGAGGGTACCCGGGCCGATGTCAGCAAGCAGCTTGGCGCGAACTGCACCGTTTTCAGCGGCGAAGTCGTAGGAACCGAGCAGTTCGCCGGTAACAACGCCGAAGGTTGCTGCGATCTGGGCTTCAACACCAACGTTGTCGTTGTCGCCGTAGAAATCGTAGGTATCCGAGTACGTCTTGGTCAGCTCGTCAACGAATGCACCGACCTTGAAGGCGTCGGTTGCGTATTCGTAACCGATCGAGTTGATGCGGTTAGAACCGAGGTCGTCGGTTTCGCCGGACAGATCGTTATCCCAGTAGTTGTACATGTAGCCGACCTTGAAGCCGCCAACAGTGATGTAGGCTTCGTCGATTTCAAGCGAGCCACCGTCGTAGTCACCTTCAGCCCAGGTGCGGACTGCGATGTACGAACCGATCGTGCCGAGCTCGGAGTCGTTCTTGGCTTCGAAGTTGACCTTGGCGCGAGTACGGGCGTTCCAGTCGAAGTCGTCTACGCCCGGACCACGGTCACGGCTGGACCACTGCAGTTCCGTACGAACGTAACCGCTGACCTTGAGGCAGGTTTCGGTGCCGGGGATGTAGAAGTAGCCAGTGCCGAAAGCGTCGCAAACGCGAACGTATTCAACCGGC
>QFQX01000109.1 GCA_003248775.1 Shinella sp.
CGCCCTCTCCTTCATTAGGCCGTTGACCTTGTTCCCTTCTTCGATGCACTGGCGCCGGGAAGGATTTGCCACGTAGTCTCACGATTTCCGTCTCAGGTGTGGTAGTCTCAGCAATTCCGTGCCGGGGCAGATCAAAACAGCCAAACAGAGCGGCCCCTCTTCCTTTTTGGCGCCCTCTCGCCATGCCTCGACGGTGGGAAAATGCGGCCGGCTCGCTTTCGGCCATAAATGACTCAGGGCGCGTTTCGGCATTTTCCCATCTCTATGGTCATCCTCACCCTTAAAAGCCGCTGTACGGCCAACTGCGGGGGTCGAAAAATTTCACCCTCTTATTTTTTGAGCGGTCCGGCCGTTCCTTGCGTTGGCCGATGGCCAGGGAACCGACAGTCGCGCAGTTCCGCTTTATCTTCTTTCGGCAATGCTCATCGGCGGCCTTGTCGATGCGGGCGATCATATCCGCCGGATCGTTCAGCAAGCGGGCGACACCGATGGCAAGCGCATACCGTTCCGCAAATGGTGCAGACGAGAGCTGAGCGATGTCCGGAGGCAGTTGCTGATCATAGATCGGCACTGCGACAACGAATTCCGGCACCACAATTGTCAGCGCAGGGCGTCGGAAGCGTTTCGATCGGAGGGAGGGCTCATGCTGTTGCGGCAACGACAATCTGGCCAATTCCCACGGAGCCGGAGGCGCCGCTTTGCGGATCGGTGATAGCAGCAGCGACAAAGCCGGTTCAACTGGCACTCCGTCGGCACCCTTTCCCATTCCCCATCGATTGAGTATTGCCCCTCCCCTGCGCGCTGCCCAATAATCGCCGAGGGCACTGACCCCGCGGGTGTCGCGGCTGAACAGGGGTTGACGATGTCGCTCGCACCAGAAGGAAAATGCAAACGACCAGGCTTTGAGCCGTGGCGGTCGTTGCATGCCCCGCGAGCACGCGGGGCAAATCTCCCCTGCTTTCCACCTGAGGAGATTGCGATAGCGCGATGGCAAACCATGGAAGGTCATCGCGAGTAGTCGTTCTACCGAACTGCTTGTTGCTGCGGCGATGCACTCCACATCACTAAGCGCGGGTTCCCTCTCCAGCTCCAGCGCAGGTCGTGCCCAGCCGACATGCGCTTGCAGCTCATCCAACGAAACAAGATAGACGTCGGCGCCCCGCTCCAGCCAGGAACTCAACCGCTCCTCCGGCAAGGGCGGTGGTACGATCGGAAGCGGCGTTCTCCCCTCCCCTCTCATGGCTCAGGCCGTAACGAAGGGCGGCGGCACGGCAACGCGGTGATCGAGGATCGCGGCTGGCGTGATCCGCTCGGTTCCGGTGTGGACGGCCTGCACGGCAAGGTCAATCACCATTCGGAATATCGATGCCGTGACGCCGCTATTGACCTCGACCAGGCGTTTGAGCGCGCTGTCCGTAAGCTCGGACGGCAAGCGCAGTGGCAACGATCGCAGAAGGCCTCCTACCAATCCATGAAAGTCGGCGTCGTGCCGCCAAGGTGGCAGGCCATAAGGCTCGAAGCGGCTGTTGAGATGGGCGTCTCCCCGGATCGCATCCCGTGCTTCGTGAGAGCCGAGGCAGATAAGCGGAATGCGCAACTCGTTGCCGAGGAAGCGCAGCAGATTGAGCATCCGGCGTTGCTCGCGGTAGGTACCGGCAATCAGGTTCTGGACCTCGTCGATGACCAGCATGCGGGGCGCAGTTTCCTGCAGCAGTCGAAGCGCCTGCGTTTCAAGCTGTCCGATCGTGGCTCGTGTCGGCGGCGGGGCGCCGATCACCGAAAGCAGGCGATGATAGAAGCGGCCCTCGTCCGGCGAGGCCACCATCTGCACGGCAATGATGGGCCGATGGTGGATGCCACTGCTTTCATCGAAGCTCGCAGGATGCGCCCGGACGAACTTCTCAATGATCATTGTCTTGCCCATGCCCGACGCCCCGAAGATCAGCAGGTTCGGCATGCGGGCACGCTTGGGAAACAAAAGAAGTTCCTCAAGTTTGTCGAGCGCCTGTCGGGCACGCGGATAATCAATCCACCGGTCTACCCTCATATGCTCGATGCGCTCTCGAGCCGGCATGCCGGCATGGACCTGTACAGCGGGATCAAGGTGCGAACAGGCCGTCATTCCCACACCTCCACCGGAAAATGCGGTAAGGCAATCACCGGTTCGTCCATTGGCATGCTTGGCGAGATTGCGGGCCTTTCCTGCAGATGAGCACGCCGCGCACGCCATCTGCGTGTTTGGGTGGTTTCCCGGGTCGCCTGATCGACAAGTGCACGTTGCGCAGCGATAGTCTGGAAAATCGTCTCTTCATCGATCTCGTGGCGGCCGCGGGCTCGCTGCACGCGGATCGCTGCCTTCTGCTCCCACAGCGTGATGGCGGGGCGTCCAGGATTACGCGTTGGCACCATCAGATAGTTGTCGCCCAGCTTGACGAAGACCCGATGGAGATCCCGCGGGTCATATTTGACCAGAACCTTGTCCTCGCACCGGCCGATCCAAGGTGCAAAGCCGTCAGACCAGTAGCAGATGTTGTTGAGGTGGATACCGGTTCGCCGCAGCACACGTGCTTCGAACGGCAGGAAGTCGATCAGGAAAGCGAGCGGGTCAAGGACTTGCCGCCGAGGATAGTCGGATATGGCTTCATTCCAGGCCGCGACTGGCGGTCGGCCAAGGCCGCGATGCAGGTCGGAATGGTAGGCGATGATCTCCAACGCCAGCCAGGCCTCAAGCTCCCGCATCGTCATCACCGCCCGCGCCTCGGGATCGTAATCGCCCCGCTCCAGCACATTGGAGAAATGCGTGCCGGGAAGCAGATGTACCGCGCCCATCATCGTGCCGATCAGGCGTTCGATAT
>QFQX01000062.1 GCA_003248775.1 Shinella sp.
AAACCAGCATCATATTATCTGAAAAGGGGGTCCCTCTTCGACGCCGATCGGGGGTCCCTTTTGAACGCCGTTTGACACCGCTAGGTTGACTGTCTCTGGCGCCAGCTTGTGCGACCAGACGATCTGATCAACCTCGCGCACAAAGAGGTCCTTCAGCGCCGTGTTGGCGCCGGCATGTTCGTAGATCTTGTTCTTGGGGATCACGCGTCCGAAAGCGGCAGCGCGAGGCCATTCGTAGAGGATCATGATCCCCCCTCGATGACCAGGAACGCGATCAGCTCGAAATCGTCCAGCCCCTTGATGGTGTGGGTCAGGGCGGTGGTACGCCCGCCGCTGAAGAGGCTGTCGATGTCCTTTTCTTCCTTCACCTCGATCATGGAGCGGATCGCGCTGGAGAGCAGGTCAGAATAGAGGCCCATCTGGCGCCCATCATCGGTCCGCTCGTTGAAAACCCGGCAAACCTCCCGGATCGGCTCTACCTGCCCCTTACAACTGGTGCGGATCAGATCGAGCAGCCGTTTGACCTCGGTATGGTCGGCGACGATCTCGCCATCGTCACCGATATAGACCAGGTAGAACGGGTGGAGCCGATTCTGCTGGTTCACATTCACACTGTCATGGATGTTCTTCAGGGCGAAGATAACGCCTGGATGCAATCCAAGCTCTGGCTGTGCCGGGACGATGGCATGCATGCCGAAGGGCACGTTGTCGAGGTCACCGTGCTCTTTGACGTAGTTGAGCAGGTCCATGCGGAAGTCATTCAGGCCGAGGTCGGTGATGGAAATGCCGGCCTTCACGTCCTCAAGCTCGATGACTTCTTCCTGCATCCGTTTCAGCTGTTCCTTGCGGTAGGCAATGTCGCTCGACTTGGCAGTCAGAACATTGTCATCGCCGGTCGCCGTGACGTCCGCGATCACCATCCGGTTTTCGACGCGCTCCTTGAGGTTGATGTACTCGTCGAGCGTGATGTCAGGCCAATAGTTGACCAGCTGGATCTGGCTGTTGGGTGACCCGATGCGGTCGATCCGGCCGAAGCGCTGGATGATGCGTACCGGGTTCCAGTGGATGTCGTAATTCACCAGAAAATCGCAGTCCTGGAGGTTCTGGCCTTCCGAAATGCAGTCGGTGCCGATCAGGATGTCCAGCTCGCCCGGTTCATTGGGCAGAACAATGGCCTTGTCCTTTGAACGAGGGGAAAACAGGGTCAGCACACCCTGAAAGTCGTAGGATTTCTTCAGGGTGGTCTTCGGTGAATCAGACCCTGTGACCTTGCCGACGTGCAGCCCCAGCTGCTGCGCGAAGGGCGCGAGATTGTCGTAGAGATAATTGGCGGTATCGGCGAAGGCCGTGAAGATTAGGACCTTGTGGTTGCCAGCATTCAGCGGCGCTTCGACCTTCTGACCGATGAGCGAAAGCAGGTGCTGGAGCTTCGTGTCGTCCCCGGGTGTCACCTTGTCCATCGACGCAATCAGGTCGTCGATCAGGACAAGGTCGGCAGCCAGGTCGTGCTTCCACGACGGCAAATCCATATCGCCAAGGCTGATCTGGACCTTCTTGCCGACGGTGAACTCATCGAGGCCGGCCAGATCGTCGTCCTCTGGATCAAAGGCGCTCATCTCCGCGAGATGGTCGCTGACGCTGCCTGCGCGTCCAGTTCGCTCAAACTCTTCGATAGCGCTCAGCGTGCGGGAAATATTGCTGCCGAGGGACCGCAGCGTGAGCCGGAATGCCGCGACCGAACTCTCGAGGCGTTTCAGAAGATTGGTGGTCATGAGCGCCTGGAGACTGCGCTCCCGGTCTGCCTGACGTAGTTTGCCGCGGCCGCCCTCGACCTGCGTGTCGTAGATTTCTTCGTACTTCCGTAGGCGGCTAGGTAGGATGTAGCTGATGGGCGCATAGACCGCGAGCTTCAACACCGACAGCTGCGTGAAGATGTCGTTCAGCCCCATCACGTCGGGCCGCTGGGTAATCGGGCAATGGAACGAGAGCGGCTTCCGGCGCTGCGGGAATTTGCCGATATCTTTCGTGTCGTAGAAGGTCTCGATGTGCTTGCGGGACCGGGCAATGGTCACGGAATCGAGCAGTTCGAAGAAGTCGAAGTCCAGCGTCTTGAGGATTGAGGCCGCCGTCCGCTCCTCGGGAGGCAGCGATGTCCATTCGTTGAATGCCTTCTGAGCCCGGCGGAAGATCTCTTCAATGCTGGTGTCGGTCTTCAGGTTCTTGCTGAGCGCCTCGGACTGCCCCTCGTAGGCCAGTGCGAGCTGGTTGCGCAGATCGGTGAAGCGGTTGTTCACCGGCGTTGCCGAGAGCATCAGGACCTTGGTCTTCACGCCCGCGCGGATGACCTTGTTCATCAGCTTCTGGTAGCGCGTCTCCCGATCCTTGAAGACGTCATTGTTCCGGAAGTTGTGGGATTCGTCGATGACGACTAGGTCGTAATTGCCCCAGTTCACACGGTTCAACGGGATGCCGAAGGATTCCCCGGAGGTGCGGGTCAGATCGGTGTGGCACAGGACATCGTAGTTGAACCGGTCCCTGGCGAAGATGTTGGTGGTCAGGTTGGTGTTGTAGTTGCGCCAGTTGTCCGCGAGCTTCTTGGGACAAAGCACCAGGACTGACCGGTTCCGCAGCTCATAATATTTGATCACTGCCAGCGCAGTGAAGGTTTTGCCGAGCCCCACAGAGTCCGCCAGAATGCAGCCGTTGTAGGTCTCGAGCTTGTTGATGATGCCGGTCGCCGCATCCTTTTGATAATTGAACAGCTTGTTCCAGACTACGCTATCCCGGTAGCCGGTCAGGTCGTTCGGCAGGACATCTTCATCGACCTCCTCGAGGAAGTCCCTGAAGATATTGTAAAGCATCATGAAGTAGATGCGCTCGGGTGCATTCTCCTGATACACGGACTCGATATGGTCGCAGATGGCGGCCGTGACGTCCTGCAATTTCTCCGGGTCCGACCAGATCTGATCGAACAGCTGCAGGTACATTTGCGCGTGGCTGGGGTCGTCGAACCGCGTGACGAAATTCGAGACGGCATCGCCCTTCTGGTAACCCAGATCAACCGCTGTGAATCCGCTAATCGGCATGTAGGCGACCGCGTCATCGGCGGTGCCAACATGCACGAACTGCTGCATCGGCGCCTTTGTCGCGTTGGAACGGAATTTGGCCTTCTTGCGGATCCAGTCGGCGCATTCACGGGCCACGGCACGTTGGGTCAGCTTGTTGCGGAGCTGAATCTCGAACTCAGTCCCGTAAAGGCCGCTCTCTCTCCGCGCCTTGGGAATGAAGAACTCCCGGCGTTCCTTGGTCAGGCGATCGGTCGACCCGTTCGGGGTGAAAGTGGGCGCGGTAAAAATGAACTGTAGACTGTCAATCCTGGAGAGCTCGGACTTGAGCGCCTCGAAGGCATAGATCGAGAAACAGGAGGCGGCGATTTTCACCCGCGAGCCCTTGGTCAAGGCCCGTTTGAGGTCGTCACCCCACAGATGGGAACTGTTATCAATGATCTGCATGGATCGCCTCCCGGTTTAGCAGGACGATTTGCTGATCCTGTGGTGACCTGGCAGCTGGGTCGGTGTCGAGGCCCAGACGCTTCAGTGCGTAGTAGAGGAGAGCCCTTCGGACCGGGATGGTCGTCACGCCCCTTTCCATTCCGTAATCGAGCTCGATCGCCTTGCGCTGACCAGCGCTCAGTTCGGGATGAGGCGCGATCTGCAGCTCAACCTGCTCCTCCCATTCGCTATCGCCGGAAGACCTAGCATCTGCCGGCTTCGATGAACGCGTATCGGTGATGCGCGAGAGAACAAAATCTTTGAAGGCGCTGCTGCGTGGGCAATGCGCCCGAGCATGCCATCTGAAGCCGTCAAACACCAAGGCATGAGGTTCGATCCACCGCCAGGCAGGCTCAGGGGATGACATCGATTGGTAGAAGACCTCGATCGCCTCGTGCCGCTTGATCGCCGTTACGATGGCCCTCAGAGTTTTGGGTGAGACACCCCGGGCGGGAGTCGGGGCACATGCGAAACTCGGCAAGCCTCCGATCCAGCTGTCGTCGGCGGCAATGATTCCATCCGAGAGCGATCTAAGCTGGGAGAGATATTGGGCTGCGTCGGGCTGGTGGAATACAGGGGTGAACGACGAGCTGCGAACGTAAGTCCTGGCGCTCTTGTCGTAGACCATGTTGGCTTCAGCCAGGCCGAGATATCTGTTCAGATCCGTGGAAGCCTGGTTGATCGAAACGCCGAAAACTTCGATCAGGTCACTCCGATTGACATGCCCTTCCCAGAAAAGCCTGAATTCGATGAACTCGAGGCGGCTCTCAACCCCGCGCCTCAATCCCGAATCGCTGTCCATCCTCAGATCCCCCAAGAAACTGGGCTAAACCAGTTTCTGTATGGGTAAGCGTAGTGGATGCTTGATGGCGAGGCAACGAGATTCGGAAAGCTGCTGGCCCCGGTTTCGCTAATCTACCTGCGGCTAACCGCCTCTGAGCTAGCAAGAAAGTCCGACACTTTCTGGCAGGTCTTGCGGCGCGGCCTGCGCCCGTCGCGAAGGTCCTGAACGAAGCGAGGATCTGCCACGACGTGCCGACCGAAGGTGCTCGGCGACGTCCGTGTTTGCGCCAGATATGCCTCGATTTGCTCCAATAGCTCCATCGCCATAGACTCGCTTTAAGCTTGCGTTCCTATTATGTTCTTACTAGGAAGGCTTCCTAGAGTCTAGGATCGATTTTCCTAGGTGCCCGCGATAGGACTGGCAGTCATGGACGACGCACGGAGAGCCCTGGACGAGTTGATCCAGCAACGAGGGGTGAATTACTCCTCGGTTTCGCGCCTGTTGGGGCGCAATGCCGCTTACATCCAGCAGTATATTCGGCGCGGCAGCCCGAGGCAGCTGGACGAGCAGGACCGCTCGGTTCTGGCGCGATTTTTCGGGGTCGATGAGAAGGTTCTTGGAGCCCCTGCCCGCCGCTCAGGCCCGGTCGTCGAACTGGTCCATGTGCCTTTGCTCAATGTCGAGGCATCGGCCGGCCATGGCGCTCTGGCCGAAATGGAAGCCAAATCCGCGCAGTTCGGCTTCGACGAGAAGTGGCTTCGCCGACTGACCGCGAGCAAGGCATCGAGCCTCTCGATTATCGCGGTCCATGGGGACTCCATGGAGCCCACCCTCCACGATGGCGACGAGGTTATGGTCGATCTCGGGGATGGCCAGTCGCGGCTGAGAGACGGGATCTATGTCCTGCGGATGGACGACATGTTGAGCGTAAAGCGCATTGCCCTCGAACCGCAGGGCAAGCGGGCGTCGGTTCTGAGCGACAACCCGGCCTATCCAAGCTGGCGCGGCCTCGAGAAACGCACACTCAATATCGTCGGACGGGTTCTCTGGTTCGGACGGGCGCTCTAAGGTGGTTCTCTGATGCTTGCCCTCCTTGCCGCTTCGATCGTCGCTTCCGGACAGACCTTTACCTGCACACCGACTCATGTCTGGGATGGAGACGGTCCGGTCTGGTGTGCGGAAGGCCCTCACCTGCGGATCGCCGGCATCGCGGCCCGGGAAATGGACGGCACCTGCCGCACCAATCAGCCCTGCCCAAATGCCACGGCGATTGAAGCGCGCGACGCCCTTGTACAGCTGATGGGTGGCGCGAAGGGAACAATTTCGTCCGGTCATGTGGTGGTCAGAGGTCCGCGGCTGACATGCCGCTCTGAGGGGTCCGCAGGCGGAAACAGGACCGCTGCCTGGTGCCGTCTGCCGTCAGGTGCCGATCTGTCATGCGCCATGATCAAGACCGGCAAGGTCCTGCGCTGGGATCGCTACTGGAAAGGCCCCGCTTGCCGGTGAGCAGCACCACGCATCTGACCGGCATCGTCGAATGGGCGGCCAACGGACCAGTGCTGCGAACTGACGGTGGCGGGACTTGGGAACTCGACAACACCCGCCAGGTACGGAAATTCATCGGCGCCCGCGTCGAAGTGGTCGGGGAGCGTTCAGGGTTCAACGGATTTGCCTGCGACCAAATATGGCCTGCCGGAAAGCCTCGACCGACTGCATTCAAACTCCGGCTCGAATTCCTTCTTGCCGCAGCCTTCGTCGCCTACGGTCTCTACGCGACGGTTGGCGGGGTCGTCAGCGTGCTTGGCTGATGCTGAGCGACTGGGAGCTCTGGGCCTGCGCCAACCATGTCCTGCAAACCCATGCAGACAAGGCAGCCTTGCACGTCGCCGAACAGATTGGGGCTCTCGCACTTGCTGGCGATGAGGCAGGCATTCGGACATGGCAGGCTATCGCCCAGCGGATTGTCCAACTGAGCTCCAACGCCCAAGATCGACCACCCCAGTAAACCTCATCGACAAGACCTGTAAGTTCATCCGATCGGCGAGAGATCGCCCGGAAACAAACACGACTGCGCGGCCGGGCCGCCCTGGCTGTCGCCTTCGATGGTGAAGCCGCGCATGCGTTCGACCAGATGACGAGCAAGATCGACCCTAGCGCTGCGCTGAGCGCGCGGATCATCGGCATTGAGCCGGACGAGCGTGTGCTCCGGCGCAACAGCCAGCGCAACTTCGAGATGGGTAAGAAGGATATCGTCGGAGATTCGGGGCATGAGATAATGAGAACAAATAAAGAACTTCGCGTCAACCGGCCATGTGCGGACTCATGGGGACAGCGGGACGCTAGATGCCGATCTCGAACGGCTTCGTGATCGACCGGTCAAGCTCTGGCGGCTTGCGTTCCGGCGCAGGAGCCACGCGATCTTTCGCCTGCCCTTTGGCTGCCGCATCGCGGAGGAGATCGACCGTTTCAAGCGCCGAACGTTTCATGCCGGCATTGCGCTCGACCGCCGCCTCGAGCTTGCCAGCATTATCGACATAGAGGGTTAGGCCATCGCGCAGCCGCGTGACTGTCACCAGGAACGTCTGCTGGTTGGCCAGATTGCGCTCGCGGCTGTCCATGACCGCAATGCCGCGATCGGAGGTCAGCCCCTGCGCCATATGGGCATTGAGCGCATAGGCAAGATCAAGACGTCGCAGCATCGGGTCGCCCTGCTCCAGCCTGTGCTCTGCGCCCAAGGATGTCTTCACCACGACAGCGTCTTTGTCGACTGCGACAATCCGGGCCTGGTCGGCATTGAGCAGGCCCCGCTGGTGATCGGTCTCGGCCCACCGGATCCTGTCGCCGGTATAAATGTCGAGGGCGCGGACTTCGAACAGACGCAGCGGATCCTGCTCACCTTGCGGCCTGATCTGACCGGGACGGAACTCGAGCTGGCGGCCACGCGCGTTCTCCAGCGTGACCCGTTCGCGCGCCACATCGGTTCCGACCACACGGTATTCGCCTGCTGCAAGGCCTTGGCTGCGCTGACGCCGCGCGACATCGACCACCATGCCGGGGGCATAGGTGCTCGCATATCGCAGCTCCTCGCGGGTTACATTGACGCGCGACAGGGTCTGGAGCCGCATGGTTTCAGGACCGAGCTCCCCACTCGATTTGAGGCCGGTCTGCACAGCCTCATTCACGGCGGTGCGCAGGTTTCTGCCTGAGGCATAGATCGCGGTTGCTTCGCGCTCGGCAGTCGACAGGGACAGCCAGGCTGCGGCGGCTTCGACAGCCGCGTCATTCCCCACCTCGATCACCTGGGGTGCGAGATGACGAATGGCGTCCTGGATCCGCCCTTCTTGCGCTGCCTGCTGTGCAGCTCGAAGGCCCTCTGTCCGTGCCCGGAGATTGGTGCTCATGACTGCGGTCTCAATGCCGGCCTGCTGCATCACATCGAACGGCTTTCCAGCATCGACTGCACCCAACTGCTTGCGGTCGCCGATGCTCGCAAAGCGGCCGAGTTCAAGAAGGTTTGCCAGCCGCACAAGCTTTTCCTTGTCGGCATTGCCAACCATCGATGCCTCGTCGAGCAGCACGACGGTGCCGCGCATGTCGGCCCGCGCCCCGGCGAGACGGTCCGCGTCGGCCCCTTCAAGGAGATCGCGGTGCTGGGCGAGGAACCGCGAGACCGTCATCGAGGGAATACCCGTATCGCGCTCGAGCATCTGGACCAGCGTGTTCTGCACCGCGAGCCCGAGCACGCCCCTACCTTCCTCGCGCAGGATATCTGCAACGGGCTTGAGGACCGTGCTCTTGCCTGCCCCCGCGACGCCCTGGATCGCGACGATGCGGTTGTTCGAGCCAAGCAGCAGACGCCCTGCCCCCTCCTGTCCCGCATTCAAGGTCAGCCCGTATTTGATCTGGGACAGGGCTTGCAGACGGGCCCCCGCAAGGTCGGGAGAGACTATCGCCGGCGCGGCGCCGCGCCCGTCTTCAACCCCGGCGATGATGCGCTGTTCGAGGCTGATAGCGTCGCGTGTCGTAAGCAGTTCCCGGTCAGCACCCCTGCCCTTCTCCAGATGTCCCTGGCGGAGCAGCTGGTCGACGCGCTGCTCGATGTCTGCAAGTGAAGTCGGGAGCGCAAAACCCAGCGCTGCGCGGTAGATCTCGGCCCGATTGAAGGCAGCTTCCCGCTCGCCCAGATGCCGGACAGCCGAGGAGACTGCATGAATTGCAGCGACCTGCTCGACACTGCGGTTGGTCAGCCTTGAGGGTATCAGCGGGTCACCTTCCCGTAGGCCAAGCCGCTCGGCCAAGGAGGTTGCAAGGGCCTGAGCATTGCGGACTATCGCGCGCATCGTGGGCCCAACGCCAGTCACATTGCCAAGGTCCTGCGCGCTGCGGGCATTGGCCCTTGCAATGACCATGGCGGGATCAAAGCCCAGCCTTGTGGACGTATCCCGCCACTGCTGCGTCAGCGCATCGCGGTCTTCGATCCGCCCCTTGTCGGCCCGGGTCATCAGGGTTGCTGCATCGAGAACGCCTGGCCCTGAGAAGTTCATCTGGGCGGCCGCTTCCAGGATTTCCGCTCGCCGGGAACTGAACGCATCGCGGACCGCCTTGGGCACCCCGACGGCCTCGAAATTGCCGTGCTTGCCGAACTCACCGACCTCGTAGCCGAGCTTTTCGACGCTCAAACGAAACCGCGCCATCGTCATGGCATTGAGCAAGGTATTGTGCTGCCAGAGCTTGTCGTTGCGCAGCGCCCGCCATTTGCCGTCGGTCCCTCTCGTCACATTGGCAATGACGGCATGGAAGTGGGCGTTGGGCTCCTGGTTGCGATTGGTGTCGTGCTGGAACAGCGCGATCGCAAGGTTGCCGGTCTGGACGGCACGTTCTTTGCCCCGCACCTCCATGCGGGTCTCGGCAAGGTTCTTCTCGGCCCAGCGCAGGGTTTCCCGGACGGCCGCGGCGTAGGCGTCAAGGATCCGTTTGTCGCCGCCCACCAGAGCGAGGACCGACCAGCTTTTCGGCATCGAAAAGGTGAGATCGGTCCCCGCCCGGTGCGCCCGGTTGTCACTGCCGACGCGGCTTCCGTCAGGCAACATCCCCTTGAGGATTGCCTCGAACTGCCGCGCGTCTACGGCCCCTTTGAGCCCGAGCGCCGCAGCGCCCTTCCCTAGCCATTCACCCGAGCGATCGGCATCAGCCCGCGTGTAGTAATTGTCGGCAGCGAAGTAGTTGGCCGCGCCGCCGGCGGTGCGGACATTGGCTACCGACAGCATGGGGCGGTCCCCCATGCCGAGGATCCCAGCGACATGCTCACATCTCCATGTCGCCAAGATCGGGACCAGTGATCGGCGGAGGCTCATGCTCCCGCAATCCATCCTCAAGCATCAGCTTGCGCGCAGCAGCATCGCTGGAACCTTGGCTCTTCGGGGTATCCGGCTTGCTCTCTTGCAGCGCCTTAGTGTCGGGCGCGCCGGGCCGGGCAGCACCCTTGGCAGAAGCTGACTGATCCGGAGTCGCTGAGGCTTCGCCCGTCGGGAGAAGCGGGCGGGCGGAAGGTCCAGCCTTTCGCGGCGGGGCATCGGTTCTGGTGTTCGACCGCTCCTTCCTGGCCTTGCCTGCCTTCTCCTGGCCGGAGCGAGTTGCCGGTTCCCGCTTCTTCGACGTCTTGCCAGTTGTGCGTTCCACTGCCCGTTCAAGGTCCTTGGCTGGCGCGTCAGGCTCTTGTCTCGGCGGGACTTTCGGTCCCTGATCCAGGGCAAGCTCTCCTTGCTTTGGGACGACCGGCTTGCCCGCTCCGTCATCGTTGGACGAGGGATGCTCACTGCCTGTCGGCGCTATCGGCTGCTCTGGCTGCTCCGCCGCCGGATGGGGCACCGTGACCCTTGCCTTCGGGCTTTCCTTGACCCTGGCGATGAAGGTCTCCGCCCGCTTGGGTCGGTCGACGGGCTTCAGCTTGACCGGTGCGGCGGGAAAGCCATCAGGGAACTTGATGTACCCCGACAGGCGCGGCAGGTTCATCAGCTGGTCGGGCAGCAAGAGCGGCTCGATGTGCTTGCGCGGGGTGAGGCTGACCGCATCGCGGGCATTGTTGTAGCCATAGGTGTAGCCCTCTTCCATGTCCCTGACCTGGCGATGGCCGATGAAGTCGGAGCACCAGGTGGCCGTCTCGCGGTCGGCGGTTCCAAGGATCAGTTTGGTCCGGGCGAGCGATGCCAGCGTCATCGCCATGTTCTCGCCGTAGACCTCCTTGAGCTTGGCATAGGCGTGAAGGCCAAGGACAATCGCGCCGCCGAAATTGCGCGCTGTCTGCAAGCCTTTCTCGAGCGCCGGCAGGCGATGCAATGCACCCAGCTCATCGACGAAGAACCAGCACTTGAGATCGCGGGTGCGGGGCATCGTCATCAGCGTGTTCATTGCCGTGTCGAGCCAGAGCGTGAGCAACTGCGCGCAGACGCTCATGTCGACATAGCGGGCCGAAATGAACAGGATTGAGCCTTCACTTCGGGCGCTATCGGCCCCGTCCTCGATCCACTGACGCACCGAGAAACGAGGGCCGGCAGTGGGCAGCAGCTTGAGCGCCTTGGCGTTCACGTTGAACACGGCCCGGATCGATTCCGCCATGCGGGCAGCTTCCGGCGCGGTCAGCGGATCGGCGATAGTACCGCGCATCATGGCATGCACGCGCGACAGGTCCGCAGTCATGAGCTCACGGGCCAGGGCGTCGTTGGTCGCCCTGCCCTCGGCCACGAGTTTGAGGCAGAATTCAACGAACAGGGCTCGTGCAGCAATCACCCAGAACTGGGCTTCTCCGCCCCCGTCATGGGGGACGAGGGCGTCTGCGGCGGCCCAGAACTCACCTTCAGAACGGCATTCGTCAAACAGGCTCCACTGGGGGCAACGCGCATCGAGCGGGTTCAGAATGACGTCGCAATGGGCCGCATGAAAATGTTCGATAAAGGCGCCGGTCAGATCGAAGACCACGCAACGCTGGCCCCTGGCTCTGGCTTCCGCAATCATGTCGGAGATCGCCACGGTCTTGCCCATACCGGTGGTGCCAATGAGCATCGCATGGCTTTGTTCGAGCCGCCAGGGATAGGAGACCGTGGCGATATGCGATGGCCGATAGGGAAAGACCCGGGCGATCTCTCGCGGCATGCTGAGCCGCCATTTCCAGCCCAGCGCGGAATCGAGCTCACGGGTGCGCTCGCGCCGGTTGTGCGCGGTCAATTCATCGACAAGCTCGGGGAGCGTAACGAGCATCGCGCCGCGCTCATGTTTGCGCTCCTTGGAGCGGCCACCGAACCGCTCGGCGAACCAGTAGAAGATGGCAAAAGCGGGGACCAGCAGGAACCCGGAACGCCACAAGGCACTGGTCAGAAGCGCCATCAGCTTCTCCCACGCATGGACCACCGGCGGATAGCTCTCGAGCTGGGCAATCGGAAACTGGATGGTCGCGCCAAAGGCAGTTTCCAGGGTAATCCGCTTGGCGGGATCGAACTCCATGAAGCCGTAGATGGCAGCATAGATCCGCATCCAGACGAGGTAGACTTCATGGTCGGTGAGGCCTGCCGAAATGGTCCACCAGGAGGTCCATGAGATCACGAGCGCGGCGACAATCAATGGGCCCTTGAGACCCGCCGCGAACATGAAGCTGAAGTGTCCGAGCAGCTGGCTGCCACGCGTGAAGTTGACGAGATTACGCTTCATCGGAGCCTCCCTCGCCAGCGGCTGTGGAAAGACCGAGTTCCTTACATTTGCGCACGTAAGCCTGGTGAGCCCGACCGCGCAGCGCGTGGTCGGGGTGCCCTGCCAGCAGCGCATCAACCCCGACCATGAGGAACACCGAGCGGCGGGAAATTCGCTCAATGGAAGCGTCGAGCCGCGAGGCAAGCTTGTCCTCGGTGCAGGCATTGGCGAGCAGGGCGCGAACCCACTCGCTCATGCTGATCCCTTTGGCCTTGGCAGCCTTGCGGATCAGCGAGCTGAGCTCGCTGGAGATGTAAACCTGGAGACAGATTGGCCGTGTCATGCACGGACTCCTTGTGGTCAGGAGCCCGGTTCACACTGCGAAAGGCAAGATCGAAGCTAAGTCAGATTTAAGAACATGTCAAGAACATCAAAGGCTGCAGAATTCCGCCATTCTCGGCCTCGCTTTGGTCAAATCCACGTAACTCCCCTCGCCTCCGTCACTTTTGACGGAGAAGCTGCCATTTCACAAAATTCGTTCTATACCCCTGTGATTAGGGGCTTTTTCCGCCTCCCTTCTTGCGACGAGTCGCGTAGGGTGTGCCCGGATTTGTCCCCAATTTTGGGTCAGTCCTCGATGCCATCCCCGGCTCATTTTTGAGCGGTAAGGTCCCGAGAACTGGAGGATTTCCTAGCCGGATTGGCGCTTGAAGGGAAGGAGGGTTCTCGTCCTTCTAGGACTCCACTTGCCTCTCACGGAAGCAAATAGCCATCGCACAGGACCGAGGCCGTTGTACGAGCAATGGCCAGCAGGCAAACGCAGCTGAGTTTAATTGTGTGATCGTTGAGCGGCACACAAGCCGTTCTGGTTGCCAATCTCGCCGCGTTCGGCGAAGGTGCCGCAGACGATGAATACCGAAGCGGACACCTGCCGAAAGTTTATTGTTCCCAAACTGCAAGCGGCGGGTTGGGATGACGCGCCTTGTGCCATTCAAGAGCAGCGGTCCTTCACCGATGGCCGTGTTGTTTTCGTCGGCGGAATACCCCGCCGTGGGGCTCGAAAGAGGGCCGATTACATCCTTCGCTATCGCCCTGATTACCCCATTGCGGTGATCGAAGCGAAGGCAGGCTACCGATCGGCACTGGACGGAGTCCAGCAGGCGAAGGAATATGCCGAGATACTCGGTCTTCGGTTTGCCTACGCCAGCAATGGCAGGGACATCATCGAAATCGACCTTGCCCTCGGTACAGAGATTCAGCGCCCGGATTTTCCGGCTCCAAGTGAACTATGGACTCGTCTGGAAGCGCAGCTTCAGATGTCCGGCGAGGTAGCGGACAAGCTCCTGGCCCCTGGATTCCCGGATGCGGAAAGGCCGCTGCGCTACTACCAAGAGATCGCGGTCAACCGCTCGATGGAAGCGATCTTGGGCGGCCAGAAGCGCGCACTTCTGAACCTTTGCACCGGTGCCGGAAAGACCGCTGTTGCGTTCCAGCTTTGCTGGCGCCTGTGGTCGGCCGGATGGAACAAGCGCGGCGACCATCGCAAGCCGAAAGTCCTCTTCCTTGCTGATCGGAACATCCTCGTCGATGACCCCAAGGACAAGACTTTTGCGCCGTTTGGAGATGCGCGTTGGAAGCTTGGGTCGAACGCCATTAGCCATGGCCGGGACATCTACTTCTCGACCTACCAGGCCATCGCTCGCGACGAGAACCGGCCAGGGCTGTACAAGGAGTTCGCACCGGACTTCTTCGACCTCATCATCATTGATGAATGCCACCGTGGCAGCGCGCGCTCTGACAGTTCTTGGCGCGAAATCTTGGAATGGTTTGAACCGGCCTATCAGCTGGGAATGACGGCTACGCCCTTGCGGGAAGAGAGCCGCGACACGTACGCCTATTTCCAGAAGCCGCTTTACACGTACTCGCTCGCGCAGGGGATCGAAGACGGCTTCCTTGCGCCCTACCGGGTGCACCGCATCGTTACCGATCTCGACGCTGTTGGATGGCGTCCCTCGGCGGGAGAATTGGACCGCTACGGGCGGGAGATTCCCGACGAGGAGTATCAGACCAAAGACTTCGAGCGTGTCGTAGCGCTCCGTTCCCGGACAGAGGCAATCGCCCGCCACCTGACCGATTTCCTCAAGAATACCGACCGCTTCGCCAAGACGATCGTGTTCTGCGTGGACCAGGATCACGCCAGCGAAATGCGGCAGGCGCTCATCAACCTCAATTCGGATATGGTGGCGAAGTATCCCGACTACGTTGCCCGCGTCACCTCGGACGAGGGCGACATCGGAAAGGGCAAGCTCAGCACGTTTCAGGATCTTGAATCCGAAACGCCGGTCATTCTCACCACCTCGCAGCTTCTGACCACTGGCGTTGATGCCCCGACCTGCAAGAACGTGGCACTTGCCCGGGTCGTTGGTTCAATGGCGGAGTTCAAGCAGATCATCGGGCGTGGAACACGGCTGCGCGAGGACTATGGGAAGCTCTGGTTCAGCATCCTCGACTATACCGGTACGGCGACCGAAAAGTTCGCAGACCCGTCATTTGACGGTGAACCGGCAGACGAGATTACGACCGAGATCGATGCCGAAGGTGAGGTCGTTTCAGCAGATGAAGAGCAGCAAACCGAACCGGATGCACCTGTCGACAATGGCGATGCTATAACCACCCTCCCACCCGACGAACCCGATGCCCTTCCCCGCAAGCTGTATGTCGATGGGGGCGAAGTCGAGGTCGTCGCGCACCTCGTGTATGATCTGGATTCCGATGGAAAGCGCTTGACCTGCCGCAAGCTGACCGATTGGACCGGGGAGAAGGTGCGGACGCTGTTTCCCACGCCCGCTGCTTTCCGTGCCGAGTGGGCCATACAGGACAAGCGCAGCGCGATCATCGATGCCTTGGCCGAACGCGGGATCGATCTTGCAGCGCTTCAGGTCGATGCAGGTAGGCCCGAAGATGATCCTTTTGACCTGCTGTGTCATCTGGCGTGGAATGCGCCACTCACCACGCGGTCGGAACGCGCGCAGCGTCTACGGACCAAGTCGCCTAATCTGTTCCAGCGCTATGGCGATCAGGCCCGTGCCGTGATCGATGCCCTGCTCGAAAAGTATGCTGCGACCGGGCCTGACCAATTGTCATTGCCCCAGGCGCTCAAGGTCCAGCCCATTTCTGACTTCGGCAACCCCAGCGAAATCGCACGCCTGTTCGGCGGCCCCCAGGCCATGCGTGAGGCGGTGGCAGAACTGACCGAAGCACTCTATGCGGCCTGATAATCGATAAGGACAACCATGGCCCGCGCTCCTAAGAAAACTGCCCCCCAGACCACCGCCCAGCGTCTCGATTCCATCGTCAAGTCCGCGCGCAAGATCATGCGCAAGGACAAGGGCCTGAACGGTGATCTCGATCGCTTGCCGGTGCTGACATGGATCATGTTTCTCAAATTCCTTGATGACCTTGAACGGTTGCACGCCGACGAGGCGGAACTTGCGGGCAGCGACTTCGACCACGCCATCGAACCGCCTTACCGCTGGCGGGACTGGGCGGCGGACAAGGACGGCATTACCGGGCCTGACCTGCTCACCTTCATCACCGCTGAAAAGACGATCCTGCCGAACGGCGCAGAGGGGCCGGGCCTGTTTGCCTACCTGCGATCCTTGCGAGGCACCAACGGCGGGCGCGACCGGCGGGATGTTATCTCGACCGTGTTCCGCGGTGTCACCAACCGCATGGAAAGCGGCTATCTGCTGCGCGACGTAATCAACCTGATCAACGGCATCCATTTCGACAGCTCCGAGGAAATGCACACGCTCGGGCGGTTGTATGAAACGCTGCTGCGCGAAATGCGCGATGCGGCGGGCGATAGCGGCGAGTTCTACACCCCGCGTGCCGTGGTGCGCTTCATGGTCGAACGGATCGATCCCCGGATCGGGGAAACGGTGCTCGATCCGGCCTGCGGCACCGGCGGTTTTCTGACCGAAGCCTTCGCCCACATGGCGCTGCAGGCCGATACCGTCGAGAAGCGGGAACAGCTCCAGTCCGGCACTCTTATGGGCGTGGAACCGAAGTCGCTGCCGTTCCTGCTGGTGCAGATGAACCTGCTTTTGCACGGGCTGGAATCGCCTGAGATCGATCCCGGCAATGCGCTGCGTTTTCGCCTGTCCGAGATCGGCGAGCGCGAACGGGTCAATGTGGTCCTCACCAATCCGCCTTTTGGCGGCGAGGAAGAGGCCGGCATCCTGTCCAACTTCCCCGATGATCGCCGTACGGCGGAAACGGCACTGCTGTTCCTGCAACTGATCATGCGGCGGCTGAAGCGAAAGGGACAAGGCCGCGCCGCCGTGGTCGTGCCGCACGGCACGCTGTTCGGCACCGGCGTCGCCGCCCGGATCAAGGCGGACCTGCTGGAGAAGTTCAATCTCCACACCATCGTGCGCCTGCCCGAGGGCGTCTTCGCGCCTTACACCGACATCGCAGCCAATATCCTGTTCTTCGACACAACTGGCCCGACCGGGCAGATTGCCTATTGGGAGCAGCCCGCGCCCGAAGGTCGCCGGAAATACTCAAAGACCGCACCGCTTCAGTCTGCAGATCTGGCTGACCTCAGCGCATGGTGGGGCTCACGCGGGGACGATCCCCGCGCGTGGCTGGTCGATGGTCAGGGGCTAATCGAGCGTGACGCCGGTGGGCAGGTCGTGGCTGTCAATCTTGATATCAAGAACCCCAAATCCAAAGCTGCCGAAGATCACCGGACCGCCAGCGAGATATTGAGCGTCGCATTGAAGAAGGAAGAAGAGGTTTTGGGCCTCCTGCACGATCTACAGGCGCTTATCGGCGAGCATGAGGCGGCATGAGCCAATCGCAGGAAGTGCGCTTGCATGACGTTATGCGTCTCGACCTCGCACCTTGCCGTGTCGAGGCTGGCCGGACCTATCCAAACATCGGAATTTACAGCTTCGGACGCGGCACATTCTCAAAGCCTCCGATTGAGGCTGCATCCACGAGTGCGCAAACTCTTTATCGGGTTTCTGCCGGACAGGTAATCTACAGTCGCCTGTTTGCATTCGAGGGTGCCTATTCCACCGTCCCGGCAGAGCATGATGGGGCCTATGTTTCGAATGAATTTCCGACCTTCAGCATCGACGAAGACCGTGCCGTCCCTGCATTCATAGGATGGTTGTTCCGGTGGGAAGGTACTTGGGCTGCGCTACGGAAACGCACCGTAGGCATGGGCGATAGACGCCAACGGATACATCCCGATAGCGTTCTTTCTCACACCATTCGCCTCCCTTCGCGAAGCGAGCAACTGGCTGTGGTTGCGCGACTTGATTACGTAGCACAGCGCCTCTCTGAACGGCGTGGACGAGCAGAGATTATTGATTCTGAAATCGGCTCAACCCTCCGCGCCGCGTTCGCGCGGATCATCGCCGATGCGCCTCATGTGACGATGGGCGAGATTGCACCATTGGTGCGCCGTCCGGTGACGATCGATCCGGATGGGTCCTATCCCGAACTCGGGGTCCGCTCCTTCGGCAAGGGCACATTTCAAAAACCCGCGCTTCCCGGCATCGAAGTTGGCACGAAGAAGCTCTTCACCGTCGAGGCGGGCGACCTCGTGTTCAACATCGTGTTCGCTTGGGAAGGTGCCGTTGCAGTCTCGTCGAGCGGCGATGCTGGCCGTGTCGGTTCACATCGCTTCCTGACCTGTGTTCCCGATCCGGACCGGGCGACTGCGGATTTCCTCCGCTTCTGGTTCCTCAGTGAGGAAGGTATGCTTGCTTTGAGCCAGGCTTCTCCCGGTGGAGCTGGCCGCAACCGGACGCTCGGCATCAAAGCGCTGGAAGCCATCAAGGTGCCAGTCCCCTCGCTCGACGCCCAGCTCTGGTTCGATAGCCTCCAGGCCAAGGCCCGCGCCGCCAAGGCTGCGCAGGCCGAGGCAACCGCGCACCTCGACCAGTTGCTTCCGGCAATGCTGAACGAGGTATTCGGCTGATCCGAGCAGCGCGTTACGCGGGTTTAGATGCAACAAGACCCTCACCGGTCACCCGGGGAGGGTCTTGTGAATACAGAAGCCTCTGTATCAGTGCTTCAATAAGGAATTTCCCTTTCGGGATGATCCTTCACAGTGAAGCTCTGTTACCGTGGCTTCCCTACCGATTTGCCTCAATCACGATTGCCGATTGACCTTGCCGGGTCAAGGCGCTTCTTTCGAAAGAAAGGGGAAAGTAATGAACGGCCTCGTTTTTGGTATCGATCTGGGCATTGCATCTTGCGGCTGGGCCGTGCTGCGACACCCTACCCCCGGCGATCCGTCCGGCGAGATCGTCGCCATGGGATCGTGGATGTTCGACGTTCCCGAAACCGACAAGGAGCGTACCCCAACCAACCAGATCCGGCGCGGCAATCGTCTGCTGCGCCGTGTCATTCGTCGCCGGGCACAACGCATGTCGGAAATCCGGCGCCTGTTTGCGGAACACGGTCTGCTGGCAGGCAACGAATCTGATGCGCTGAAGCGCGCCGGACTAGATCCGTGGGAGCTGCGTGCACGGGGCCTCGATAAACCACTCTCGCCCGCAGAATTTGCCGTCGCCCTGGGCCACATCGCCAAGCGACGCGGGTTCAAATCGGCGAGGAAGGGCAAGGAGGCGAACACCGCTGGCGACGATCAGAAGATGCTCAAGGCGCTGGAAGCGACCAAAGAGCGACTCGGCCGATATCGAACCGTTGGCGAGATGTTTGGCCGCGATGCCGATTTCCGTGACCGGAAGCGCAATCGCGATGGTCTGTTCGACCGCACCCAGAGCCGTGATGATCTGATCCACGAAGTTGGAAAGCTGTTCGAGGCGCAACGCCGCTTGGGCAATGGCGCCGCGTCAACCGCCCTAGAAACTGAATTCACCGCAATCGCCTTTCGCCAGCTGGAAATGCAGGATAGCGAAAAGCTGGTTGGCATGTGCCAGTTCGAGCCCACAGAAAAGCGCGCCGCCAGATTTGCGCCATCGTTCGAAAAGTTCCGCCTGCTTGGCAAGCTGGTGAACCTGCGCATTACCACGCCGGATGGCGAGCGCCCGCTCACGCCCGAGGAAATCAGGCTGGCGACGGGCGATCTAGGCAAGACAGCCAAACTTTCCGTCAAGGAAGTGCGCAAGCGGATCGGGCTGCCAGCTGATCAGCGTTTCACCGCAATCAAACCGGAGGAAGAAACACAGGACATTGCCGCGCGCACAGGCGAGGCCATGCACGGTACCAAGAAGCTGCGCGATGCCATAGGCGAAGCGCTTTGGGCGGAAATGCAGGACAAACCTGAACAGCTTGACCGGATCGCCCATGTCATCAGTTTCCATGAAACTGCCGACAAGATCGGCGCTGAACTTCGCAAGCTGGGCTTGCCCACCGGCACAGCGGACGCACTGCTGGACGACCTGTCCGCTTTCTCGCGCTTCAAGGGTGCTGGTCATATCTCCGCCAAGGCCGCACGTTCCTTATTCCCGCACCTCGAAGCGGGACTGCGTTACGATCAGGCTTGCGCGATGAATGGCTGGGACCACAGCGCTACACGCTGGTCGAAACGCGAGCAGGTCCTAGACAAGAAGGGGTTTAACAAACTCGTCGAGGAGTTGATCGACGACATTGCAAATCCCATCGCCCGCAAATCCCTAACCGAAGGGCTGAAGCAACTCTGGGCGATGCGTAACCGCTGGGGTCTGCCGGATGCGATCCACATTGAGATGGCGCGCGATGTCGGCAACAGCCTCGAAAAGCGGCGGGAACTCGAACGCGACCATGAGAAAATCAACAAGCAGCGGAAGGCTGAAAGAGAGGAGGCAGCCGCGCAGCTCGGTGTCGAACCAGAGGACATCAATGGCGATACACTGATACGGTATCGCCTCTGGAAGGAACAGGGCGGGTTTTGCCCGTATTCGGGCAAGAAGATTCCCTGTGATGCAATCGCAGATTCGAGCAATCTCGTCGAGATTGAGCATATCCTTCCGCGATCTCGGTTCTTCGACAACAGTTATATGAACAAGGTTCTCAGCTTCACCGCGCCCAATCGAGAAAAGAAGGGGTGGACTCCTTTCGAATGGTTCTCGGCAACGAAGGCGCCAGAGGAATGGGAATTGTTCGTGGCCCGCGTGGAAACCAACCCCAACCTTCCCAATCGGAAAAAGCGCAATCTTGTGCTCAAGAATGCCGACGAGGCAGCGGAAAGGTTCAAAAGCCGCAACCTCAATGATACGCGTTATGCCTGCCGCTTGCTCGCCGACGCCGTTAAACTCTTCTATCCGGCGGGTCGTAGGGGTGAACGCGATGGCGAGCGCCCGGTCAGAACGCGACCGGGCGGACTGACCTCAGCCCTGCGTCACGCATGGGGCGTGGAATCGCTCAAGAAGGTCGACGGTAAGCGGGTTGAAGATGCCCGTCACCACGCTCTCGATGCCCTCGTGGTTGCTGCGATCGGAGAATGGGAAGTGCAGCGGCTCACGCGGTCCTATCAGGAATGGGAGCAGAAAGGCCTTGCCCGCCCGCTGCGGCAGGTTGATCCGCCGTGGGGCGATGCCGCCAGCTTCCGCCGGGAGGTCAAGGAGGCATATGACAATGTCTTCGTCGCGAGGCCGGAACGGAGACGTGCGCGCGGCGAGGGACATGCCGCGACCATTCGCCAAGTGAAGGAGCGCGATGGTGCATTGGTCGTCTATGAACGTAAGTCGATCACCGACCTTGGCATGGAAAAGGGTAAGTTTTCCAAGACCAAGGCTTTGAAGCAACTTTCAATGCTGAAGGATCGTGAACGCAACCTCGTGGTCGCAAAGGCAATCGAAGACTGGATCGAAAGCGGGCGTCCCGTGGAAAATCCTCCACTTGGGCTACCCGTTTCGAAAGATTCCGACGCACCCCGTCACCCCATTCTAAAGGTCCGCCTCGCTACAGAGAAGAAGCCAGCCGTGGACGTTCGCGGCGGCGTCGCTGACCGAGGGGAATTTGTTCGAATCGACGTGTTCACCTTGCCAAACAAGAAAGGAGAGGACGAATTCTACCTGGTGCCGATTTACCCACATGAGGTTCATAGCAAGTCTCCTCCGGCAGCCTTCATGACGACGGACGGTCAAGAGAAACCTCTTACTGCCAATCATGTCTTCAAGATGAGCATTTATAATCGAAGCTATGTTGAGATCGAGAAGCGGGACGGTCGGGTTGTTGCTGGGTACGTGGTGTCGTTTGATCGATCTGTGGCAGCTCTGAAGATCTATGAACACCATACACTCAAGCCAGTTGAAAAGAGCTCGGGTGTAAAGACCCTAAAAAGATTTTCGAAGTATAATGTGGATCGCTTCGGCGTGCGTTCCGAAGTGAAATCCGAGGTCCGCACATGGCATGGCGTGGTCTGCACATCTCCAATCCCGCCAGACTGACGCATCGCAGCCGTCAGATCGTCGTCGATCCTGAAGAAGGCGATGAGGCGCTCACCTTCCCGGTCGAAGACATCGCGTGGATAATTCTCGATACCCCGCAAGTCTCAGTAAGCGGCTCCTTGCTCAGCGCGTTGGCGGAAAACGGGGTCGCGATGGTGGTGCCGGACGCGAAACACCATCCGGCTGGAATGCTCATGTCATTCCACCAGCATCATGCGCAGGCCGCCATCGCCCACGCTCAGATCGGGATGAGCCAGCCGCTGAAAAAGCGGCTATGGCAAAAGCTCGTTTCCGCCAAGATTGAAAACCAAGCCGCCGTCCTGCGCGGAATTGGAAGTGATCATGCTACCGCTCTGTCCGCCATGGCGGGGCGGGTTGGCTCAGGCGATCCGGACAACCTGGAGGCCCAGGCGGCCCGCGCCTATTGGCAGCGCCTTTTCGAAGGGTTTCGGCGACATGGCGAAGACCGGCGAAATGGCCTGCTGAACTACGGATATGCTGTGGTCCGCGCGGCTCTTGCACGGTCCTGCGCTGCATCCGGCTTGCTTCCTGCCTTCGGCATTCATCACAGATCCAGAACAAACCCATTCAATCTTGTCGATGATCTCATTGAACCATTCCGACCGGTCGTCGATCGAATGGCCCGTGCTCGGGTGACCGCCGAAGAACGAGACGAGATGGACGTCGAAGATCGCCGCCATATGGCGGGCATCCTGAGCGAGAACATCTCGATCGGCGAAGAGCGCTTGACGATCCTTGCAGCCACAGAGGCGGTCGCCGCCAGCCTGGTCAGATCGATCGAAGCCGGCAACGCCACACCGCTGAACACACCAGCGCTTCCGCTGGCCCGGCGAAACTAAGCATGGAGGCCGACGAGGTACGCTTCATGTGGTTGATGGTATTCTTCGACCTGCCGGTGAAAACAAAACCGCAGAGACGGCGAGCCAGCCAATTTCGCCAGTTCCTCAAGAAGGACGGCTACATGATGCTGCAACTTTCAGTTTACGCGAGGGTCTGCCGGGGGCAAGATGCTGTGGATAAGCATATCCGCCGGGTGCGAAGCATTCCATAAGGGCGCTCGAAAACGGGCTTCAGCGTCGCGAGCTTCTCTGTGCTGCTGTCGGGCCGCACGCCATCATCCTG
>QFQX01000063.1 GCA_003248775.1 Shinella sp.
CTAGAGGTGCTGTCTGGACAATAGCGATCGAACGCCGGCAGGTGTTCGGTTCTTTGAGGCGGTAGTGTGAAAGAGTTTGCACCGGGCCCGGACAATGAGATGTCGGGCAGAAACGCAGGGATGGGGGGCAAGAGTGAGCAGGCTGCGACGTTGCAGGCCGCCATGCTCGATGCCGTATCCGATGCGATAGGTGCCGCGCTGATCGTTTATGATCGCAACGACCTGCTCGTCTATACCAGCCGCACCGTCGGCAATTATCTTCCCGTGACCCCACAGGCCACCTGTCCCGGAACCCGTCTGCGGGATTTCCTAGGCGCCGTCTACGATGGCGGCGGACGCGACCTGATGACTGCCGGTGAGGGCGGCGCGGCGACCCGCGAGGAATGGATCGCCGAACAGATCTCCGTTCACTGGCGGGAGCGCTTCGAGATCCAGCGCCGCGACGCCAGGAAACGCTGGGCGCGCTTTTCCAAGCGCCGCCTCTCCTCCGGCTTCGGCATCTGCATCATCAGTGATATCTCCGAGCAGAAGAAGCGCGAGGAACAGTGGCGCGCCGATGTCGAACGGGTGCAGTTGACCGAGGAGATCCTCGACAACCTTCCGCATCCGGTCTTCGTGCAGGACCGAAATCTCAGCGTCGTCGCTGTCAACAAGTCGTTCTGCAGCCGAATGGATGCCCGCGCGGAAAGTGTTCTCGGCGGGGCGCTTAACGAGATCTTTACCGGAGACCTCGGTGCAAAGCTCGGCCGCGCCACACGCCACGTTCTGGAAACCGGAGCATCGGCCGCAATCCTGACGGAGCTTCCTTCGGATCCTGCCGGTGAGCGGACCGTGGTGCGAAGCCAGCGTGTCGGCAAGCCGGGCCGCTACTTCATCGTCACCAGCTTCGAGGCGGCCTCCAACCAGTTTTTCACTGATACGGTGGGAGGGCCATCTTCCGACAATACAGTCGTGGCTTCATCCGCGTCCTATACCGTGCTGCCCGAAAACGAATGCCTTCGCTTCGAGGCGGAGGTGGCGAAGCTTGCCGGGCGCAAGGCGCTCATCGTCACCATGGATCTCGATTTCGAGACGAAGAGCCTGAAGACGCTGGAGCGTCTTGGTATTGACGCCTGCTGTGTGCGCAATGCCACGGAGGAAGACGCCTTTCTCACTGTGGCACGTTCGGTCGGCGTGACGATCGATCTGATGGTGGTCGACACGCAGATGGACGTAAAGTGCCTGGAACTTGCGCTCGAGGAGGGGATCGCCGCGATCACGCTGGATGGTTTCCAGCTGGACACGGAACTGGCCTTCCTCGTTCTGAACAAGTTGGCGGCAAAGGGCGATGAACCTATCTCTGCTACCGACGACTGGGAAATCACCACCACCGAAGCCGAACCGACGGTGTCGGCTGGCCCGCCGCCGGAGCGCTCGCTTGTCCTCGTCGCCGAGGACAACGAGATCAACCAGATCGTCTTCTCGCAGATTCTGGAAGGGCTCGGTCATTCCTATCGCATCGCGCGCGATGGTGCGGAGGCCGTGCGTCTCTGGCAGGAATTGAAGCCGGCCGTCGTCCTGATGGATATCACCCTGCCAGTGATGAACGGCTTCGAAGCCTGCCGGAACATCCGCGAACTGGCGGAAGGTCCCGCAGACGTGACGCCGATCATCGGTGTGCTGGTGCAGGCTTTCGATCGTGACCGGGAAGAATGCATGGCGTCGGGCATGAACGATGTCATCCTCAAGCCGCTGAGTCCCGATGCGGTCGATGCGGTTCTGAAGCGGCATGTACCGGCTCTACAGGCCGCGGCCGCCGGCTGAGAAAACGCTGTCAACCCCCTAAATAATGGACGACAAACTGTAGTCAACCTGCGGGAATAGCTAGAATTTTTTTAATGTTTGGCGCTCATCTTCGGCAGTGTGAAAGGAACCCTCTCAGGAACAGCCGATGGGCCAAGCCGATAACGCCACGACGCCGCAGCTAGGCCAGAACGAGCTTCAGGCCGTGGCCTATACGGACCAGTTGACCGGGCTCGGCAATCGCTATCGCCTGCGTGACAAGGTGCGGCTTCTCGCCTCCGAGCGTGCCGCCGATCCCGCGCCGTTTACGGTCGGCATCGTCAATCTGGACGGGTTCAAGCCTATCAACGATTTGTTCGGTTCCGTCGCCGGCGACGAGATTCTTTGCCAGGTGGCGCATCGGTTGAAAGCCTGCGTGCCCGATGGCGCGACCGTCACGCGTCATGATGGAGATGAATTCGCCATCATCCTGCCGCTGATTTTCGAGCGTATCAGCGCCGAACGAACCGGTCAGATGATCAAGGACGTTCTCTCTGCACCCTACGATCTCGGTGATCGCAACGTCCGCCTTTCGGCCTCGCTCGGCTTTGCCGTCTATCCCTTTGCCGGCGCCGATTTCGAGGAGCTGATGAAGAGTGCCGAAACGGCGCTTTATCGCTCCAAGCGCCGCGGCCGCGGCCAGATCACCGTCTACTCGCGGGAAATCGCCCAGGAGATGAAGCGCGCCACGCAGCTCGAACAGGCGCTGCGCAATGCCATCATCGCCGATACCGTCGACGTGCATTTCCAGCCGATCGTCCGCCTCACAGATAATCGCGTCGTGGGCTTCGAAGCTTTGGCTCGCTGGAACGATGCCGATCTCGGCTTCGTCTCGCCCGCCGTCTTCGTGCCGCTTGCGGAAGAACGCGGCTTTATCGACACGCTATCAGAAACCCTTTTGCGCAAGGCGGCGGAAGCAACGCTCGCCTGGCCGCGCGAACTCTTCCTGTCGTTCAATCTCTCCTCGGCTCAGCTTATGGATCCGCGGACCACGCTGAACACTCTGTCGATCCTGAACAGCGTCGGTTTCGATCCTCGGCGGCTGGAACTGGAAATCACCGAAACGGCCGTCATGGGTTGCGCCGATACCGCGCATCGCATCTTCAGCGAACTGCGCGATTTCGGCATCAAGATTTCGCTCGACGATTTCGGCACGGGCCAGTCGAGCCTTGGCCGACTGCGTGACTTCACCTTCGACAAGGTCAAGATCGACCGGGCCTTCGTGTCTGCCATCACCACGGACCGCACCTCGGAACACATCATCAAGGCCATCGTTACCATGTGCGAGGGGCTCGATCTCGAAGTGGTCGCCGAGGGCATCGAGACGGCGGCCGAAGCAGACAGGCTGCGGGCACTCGGCTGTGGCATGGGGCAGGGCTATTTCTTCGGCAAACCCGCCGATGCGGCTGCGACCCTGCGTTATCTCAGCGAACATCATCACGAATTCGCGCTGGTTGACCGGGCTTCCTCCTGAAACGTTTCAGCGGCAATAGACCGGAATTCCACGAGACGCTTGAAGCTGTCGTTCACCCGGCGCGAACGACGCCTTCACCTTCGGCCAACAACCAGTCCCGCACTCTGGCTGCAGAGGCATTGAGTTCCCGCGAGCGCGGCCACACCACGTAGAAAGCCTCTCCGGTCACCAGCGCATGCCGGCCGACCTGCACCAGTTGGCCGGAGCGCACCTGTCCCTCGATCAGATGGTTCCAGCCGAGCGCGATACCTTCCCCGGCCAGCACAGCCTGGATCACCAGAACATAATCGTTGATCGCCAGCCGCCGCCCTTTCGGGGCATAGTCGATGCCGGCGCTCGCAAACCATTCCGGCCAGTTGCAGGCTTGCCGCACCGGCTCTTCGAGCCAGATCAGCCGGTGGCGCGTCAGGTCTTCGGGGCTTTCCGCCGGGCCGTTCTGCTCGATGAAGGCGGGGCTTGCGACGGCCGTGACGATCTCCGGCGCAAGCAGGGCGGCATGGTAGCGCGGCCAGTCCTTCGGATCGCCGCCACGCACGCCAAGCGGAATGGCCTCCTCCTCCAGATCGAGGTCGCGCACGCTGGTCTGGATGCGCAGGTCGATATCGGGCAGGTCTTCCCGAAGTCGCGCCAGCCGCGGCAGCATCCACATCGAGGCGAAGGCGGTGGAGGCGGCGAGCGTCACGTTCACCTCGCGGCTCTTGGCGCGGATGTCCTCGGCCGAACGTTCGATCCGTGAAAGACCGGCAAGGACATCGGCATGAAAGCGCTCGCCGGCCTCCGTCAGCCGTGCGGAACGATGCATGCGCTGGAACAGGGCGACGCCCAGCTGTTCCTCGAGCGTACGCACCGCATAGGAAACGGCGGCCTGGGACATGCCCAGTTCCTCCGCGGCACGGGTGAAGTTCTCATGCCGGCCCGCGGCCTCGAAGACCACGAGCGAGTTGGCGGACGGCAGCAGGCGGCGAAATTGACTCATAAGTTGAGCTTATCGCAAGTCGCGGTTTTTTCCAGCATCACAATGGCTTTGATCGCCGCTAGCCTTCGCTCCAACAAGAGGGAGAACGGTCATGACGGGTGATACACAGGAACTGGATCGCAGGGAGCGCCGCACGCGTGGCAACAGGCTGGCGCGGCGGGAAGGCGGCGGTACTCCATCGCTGAAGGTGCCGTTCATCCGGCGCAACATTCCGACCTATGACATTCTCTCGGAGGAGAACCTGGCCCGCATCGAGCAGACGGCGGATCGTATCCTCGCCGAGGTCGGCATCGAGTTCTGCGACGATCCGGTCGCGCTCGATCACTGGAAGCGGGCAGGGGCGGAGATCGATGGCGTTCGCGTCCGCTTCGAGCCGGGCATGCTGCGGGAGGTCGTGTCGACGGCACCGGCAACCTTTACCCAGCATGCGCGCAATCCGGCAAACAACGTCGAGATCGGCGGTAGCAACGTCGTCTTCTCGCCGGCCTATGGCTCGCCCTTCGTCATGGATCTGGACAATGGCCGCCGCTACGGCACGATCGAGGATTTCCGCAACCTCATCAAGCTCGGCCAGTCCAGCCCGTGGCTACACCATTCCGGCGGCACCATCTGCGAACCCGTCGACCTGCCGGTCAACAAGCGGCATCTGGAGATGGTCTACAGCCATATCAAATATTCCGACCGCGCCTTCATGGGCTCCGTGACGGCGGAAGAGCGGGCGGAAGAATCGATCGAGATGGCGCGCATCCTGTTCGGTGCCGATTTCGTCGATCAAAACTGCGTCATCCTCGGCAATGTCAACGTCAACTCGCCGCTCGTCTGGGATGGCACCATGACGAAGGCGCTGAGAGCCTATGCCCGCGCCAACCAGGCCGCCGTCATCGTGCCTTTCATTCTCGGCGGTGCCATGGGGCCGGTCACCAGCGCCGGCGCCATCGCCCAGTCCTATGCCGAAACGCTGGCGGGCTGCGCGCTGACCCAGCTGGAGCGCAAGGGCGCGCCGGTGATTTTCGGCAACTTCTTATCCTCCATGTCGTTGCGGTCGGGTTCTCCCACCTTCGGCACGCCGGAGCCGGCAATCGGCTCCATGGTCATCGGCCAGCTTGCCCGCCGGCTGAAACTGCCGCTGCGCTGTGCGGGAAATTTCTCCAATTCCAAGCTGCCGGATGCGCAGGCCATGCAGGAGGGCGTGATGTCCATGCTGTCGGCGGTCCATTGCGGGGCCAACTTCATCCTGCACTCGGCCGGCTTCGTCGATGGCCTGCTGTCCATGTCCTATGAGAAGTTCGTCATGGATACGGATTTCTGCGGTGCGCTGCATTCCTACATGGCCGGCGTCGTGGTCGATGACAATACGCTCGCGATGGACGCCTTTCTGGAAGTCGGCCCCGGCAGCCATTTTCTTGGCTCTGCCCATACCATGCGCAATTACCAGACGGCGTTCTGGGATTCGGCCGTCTCCGACAACGAGCCGTTCGAGAAGTGGGCCGAGGCCGGATCGACCGACATGGCGACCCGCGCAAACAAGCAGTGGAAGAAGACGCTTGCCGAATATCAAGCGCCGCCTCTGGACCTCGCCATTGACGAAGCACTGCGCGACTATGTTGAACGGAACATGCGCGCCAAACCCGACGCTTGGTATTGAAGCTGGACAGACACCAACATGGAATTGCCGAAGGACCCGTTGCCTCAGCCCTTCCAGCTCAAGCATCTGCCCCTCAAGAACCGCATCATGTCGATGCTCATGAGCCGGCCTGTTAGGATGCATGCATGCCGTGCGAGCGCTACCGCCTTTATCACGTCGAAAAGGCGAAGGGCGGCATCGCGCTGACCATGACGGCGGGTTCGGCAAGCGTCAGCCGGGACTCCCCTCCGGCCTTCGGCAACCTGCTGGCCAGGAAGAATGAGATGGTGCCGCACCTGAAGCGGCTGGCGGATGACTGTCATGGCTACGGGACGGCGGTGATGGCTGACCCGTCTCGGCCGTCGCACCAACTGGAACAAGGGCGACTGGCTGCCGGTTCTCTCGCCGTCGCCGATCCGCGAAACCGCCCACCGGCATTTTCAGAAAGAGAACGAAGATTGGGATATCGAACGCATCATTGAAGATTACGCCTCCGCCGCGCAGAGAATGCAGGCGGCCGGTCTCGACGGCATCGAATTCGAGGCCTGCGGCCTCTCATCGGGCATCAGGGAATGAGCGCTGCGGAAGTGATCACCAATGCTGGCGTAGAGCTGGAACTCGTCTCCCCGGAACGCTTCTTCGCACCGGAAATGGGTGGTATGAACCATGTGCCCTATGCCAAGACCTTTGCCGAGAAGAGCGTGCGCGTAACGATCAATACGTGGCTCGCTTCGGTCCGCCGGGACGGCAATAGCCTCGTCGCCACGCTCGGCTCGGATTTTTCGCCGGTCACCGTGGAGCGTCGTGTGGCCCAGGTGGTGGTCGAGCATGGCACCATGGCGAACGCGGATCTCTATCTGGAGCTCAAGCCTCTCTCGCCCCATCGCGGCGCGGTCGACTATCCGGTGCTCATCGCCCGGCAATCGCCGCTGCCGGTGAAGGACGAAAGTGCCGCCTTCGATCTCAGTTCCATCGGCGACGCCATCGAGAGCCGCAATATTCATGCGGCGATCTATGATGCGCTGCGCTATTGTAGCCTTCTTTAGGGTATAATCCGACCGGAGTGAAACGAGGATCGACAAGATTATGCTTCAAGAAAAAGATCTTGGAGTGCCGATCTCATTCAATCAGAGCGGCGCTCCAACAGCGTGAGGTCACGCGGCCTCTGAGGGAGAGCGGCATGGAAGGCGGGTTTCGCGGATCTGAAAGGGCTGCCGGGGATTGCTCCGGCGGAAAATCCGATGCGGTGATCCGTCTGGAAGCGCTGATGGCGCAGGAGCCGGCCGCCATGGCGGTGGCGGTTCATGAAAACGGCGTGTTGACGGGGATCGCTTCCCCGGCCGCCGCCGGGCTGTCGCTCGACGCGTCCTCTCCGATGCGCAGTGCCAGCAATACCAAGACCTTCGTTGCCGCGACCGTTCTTTCGATGTGGGAGGCCGGCGAACTCGATCTGGACGATCCGGTCGGCGCAAGGGCAAGTGCGCCGATTGCCGATATTCTCCGTGGCGGCGGCTACGATCTCGACCGCATCACCATCCGCCATCTGCTCAACCATTCCGCAGGCCTGCACGACCACGCCGACGACAGCTTCCTCGACCTGATCCTTGAGGAGCCTGACAGGCGCTGGACCCGCGAGGAGCAGGCGCTGCTCTGCATGACGAGAGGTGGACCAGACACCCCGGCCGGAACGCGGTACCGCTATTCGGATACCGGCTACATCGTGCTGGGCGATATCATCGAGACCCGGCTCGGCCAGCCGCTTGCCTCGGTGGTTCGTCAGCGCATGGACTTCGATGGTCTCGGACTGTCCTCGACATGGTGGGAGGCGATGGAGCCGGCCCCGGATGGCGTATTGCTTGAAGGAAGGCAGTTCTTCCGCAAGAGGGATGTGTTCCACTTCGATCCGACGATGGACCTTTACGGCGGCGGCGGTCTCGTCATGTCTGCCGCCGATCTGGCGAAAGCCATGGCTGCGATCTTCGAAGGGCGCGTGTTCCGCCGTGAGGGGACGCTTTCGGAAATGCTGAAGCCCGGTTCGCATGAAGGGGGAGCCGATTACCGGCTGGGCGTCTTCGCCAGTGGCGAAGGCGAAAGACGTTTTTTCTGGCACATCGGCTTCTGGGGTTCGGCCGCCTATTATCAGCCGGAGCGGCGGCTTTCCGTGGCTGGTTATACCTCGCGCCGCGACGACCGCTCGCGCCTGATGCAGCTCATTGAAACTGGGATGATGGGTTAGAACCCGAACACGCATGAGAAAGGCGGCGCCATCGGCGCCGCCTTTCAGTCGTTTCGCACGTATCTCGTTCCGGGTTACTGATTAACCGTCGACGAGGTGGTGGTGCTGTCGAGGGACTTGAATTCCGGCGCGGCCTTCAGGCTTTCCGCGGTTTCGGTCGTCGTCAGGCGCACCTCGTTCTTGGCCGTGTCGTGGGTGACTGTGATCTTGTCCATCGGCACGGCGACATCCTTTTCGCCCACGCCGAGGAAGCCGCCGACCCCGATCACGGCTGCAACGATGCCGCCTTTTTCCTCGATGATCAGGTCATTGATGTCGCCGATGGCTTCATCGCCAGAGGTGCGAACCGACTGTCCGATGAAATCATTGGCGCTGATCTGCGTGGTGCTTTGCTGCGTCAGATATCCGCCCGTGACTGCAGCGTTGCTGTCGGACGGCACCATGGCGCCGGTCGACGGCACGGTGGTGCTTTCAGCCGGAGCGGGCATCGTCGGCGATGCCGGAGCGGGGGTGGTGGCCTCCTGCGCATAGGCAAACGGCGCGATTGCTGTGGAGCCAAGCAGCACGGCTGCGGCGAAGGTGTTGAGGGTCTTTCTCATGATGGACCTACCTTTCCTCTCAGATGGTCTTGGCGACCGTCGCGACTGCCGATGATCTCTGGCTATCGCGTCGGTTCGAGAGGGAAATGTCTGGCCGGCCCAATCGTTCCCATTGGAAATGCAGGTAAATTTTCCAAAATTCAGGGAACAAACGACACGAACGGCAGTTCGCGCGCTCGTGTCGAATATCGTGGTTGAGGCTATTTCAGAGGCGGAAACGGGGGGCGTGCTGTCCCTTGACCGTAACGCCGAGTTCAAACGTCGCCCCGCACAGGGCGTCCGCGTTGCGGGCCGAATCGTCGAGCCCTTCCCAGCAGGATGTCACCATCAACCGGTCGGCGTCAGGGCCGAAAAAGGCCGGGCAGGTCACCCGCTTCGCCGGCATTTCGTAGCGGGCGATGTGGCGTCCTTCGGCGTCGTAGCGATCAACTGCGCCACCATCCCAACGGGCGTTCCAGATGGTGCCTTCGGCATCGACCACCGATCCGTCGAACACGCCTTCACGGTCGGTGCCGTCGATCAGTACGCTTGGTGTTCCCGTAGGCAGGCCGGTCTCGGCATCGACATCGACCCGCATCAGCTTGTTGACCTTCGAATCGACGAAGTAGCCGATCTTGCCGTCCGGTGAGAAGCAGATGGAATTCGGAATGCTGATCTTGTCGAAGATCCGCGTCACCTTGTTGCCGGCGACGTGATAGATGGCGCCGGCGCCATCGGCGGCGGTCTTGCCCATGGTCCCGATCCACAGCGCGCCCGAGGGATGAACCCTGCCGTCATTGGAACGGTTGCCCGGGCGGTCGGGCTCAAGTTCGGCGAACGGAGTCAACGCGCCGCTTGCGCGGTCCCGCAGGAAAAGCCCGGTATCGCTGGCAATGAGCTGGCGGTTTTCATCGATGACGGCGAGTACGCTGCCCATGAACGGCAGGTCGTGGCGGGTTGCCGTATTGGTAGCCAGTTCCAGCGACCACAACGCCTTGCCAAGAATGTCGAACCACCAGAGTGTGTCGCTCTGTCGGTCGTAAACCGGGCCTTCCCCGAGTTCGAGCCGATGATCGACCAGCACGTTTCCTGCAAAAGAATGATGTGACGGCACGCACTTTTCTCCCTGATTCTTGATGCCTTGAGGCAATGGGGAATCCTCACGGTTGATTGACAGGGGTTTACGGTAAAATAAAGCTGGCTTCTGGACTAGCCCGCGTTTCTGCGGCTAAGCTCGACGCCGGTGGGTAAGGTGGATTCGTCTGCAAAGTGATGCGCGTGCCGTTTTCCGGACTTCGCTTTGTTCCGGATGAGAAATTTACGACGCGCAAGGTGCAATTCTGACGAGCCGCTTCAGGGGAGACATCAAGAGCCTTCACAGGGTTCACTGATGTTGTTTTCTGCATGCCGGTTTTTCCGGCCTGGCCTCCGGTCGCCGCTCTTTCGTTCTGAAGGAAGCTGGCCGTCTAAGGAGAGCGATTTGTCTTTTTCACATTCCTGGAGTCATGCGAAGAAATATCTGTCATGACAACGATTGAATCCGATGCTTCCGAGCGAGTAGCTGCCTACGTTGCCGAGATCGGTAGCTTCAAGACGCAGTTCGATGTCTTCCGTTTCATGAAACGGTTGACCGAATCCTATGGTGCGCGGGCCTTTATGGTTCTCAACATGCCGTCGCCCACATCCCTCGATCTTTCCAGCAACTCGATTATCACCAACTGGCCGGCCGATTTGCTGACCGAATACGACCAGGCGCCGCTTCTTTCCAGCAGCCCCCTGCTTGTGCGCCTGCGAACCTCCACGACGCCCTTCACCTATGACATCGAGCATGTGAGCAAGCAGCGCGATCCTCGCACGATGGAGATTTCACAAGCGCTGTTCAACCGCTTCAAGATGCCCCGCGGCGCGTATTTCCCGACCCATGATGCGTCCGGCATCCGTGGCGCCGTATCCTTCTGCGGCGACCGGCCAACCTTTTCCGTGGCCGAAATGATGGAGTTGATGTTTCTCTCCATCCACATCTACAATCGCCTTGCGGAAATCCGCGATCTCGATAGCCGAGCCACCGACGTGCTCACCGAGCGCGAGATTGATTGTCTCAACTGGACCGCGGCGGGCAAGACCAGCGTCGAGATTGCCGAAATCCTCGGCCTTTCCGAGCACACGATCAATCACTACCTCAATCGAGCAACGAAGAAACTCGATACGGTGAACCGCACGCAGGCGGTGGCCAAGGCCCTGAGGCTCGGTCTGATCAAGTAACCGCGCGGTTGCCATCGTTTGATGGGGCTGGCCTTTGGTCATTGCGCCGGAATTGCTTTTCGGCAAGAAATGCGTGCATGCCGATCACGCGAGGAAAGACACTGAATTCAACGAGATCGATGGCTTGCCGGTTTCCGGCCCGCCGGGCGGTCGGGTGTCATGGCGTCATGACGGGGAGCACGTAGCGCCATGCCGAACCGGCCAGAGATCGTCCTCGGCTTTCTGCCGCTTCTGGATAGCGCGATCCTGATCGCCGCCCTGGAAAAGGGGTTTGCCGGTGATGAAGGCCTGAAACTTACCCTGGTTCGGGAGAATTCCTGGGAGAAGATCCGCGAGGCGGTCGGAGCCGGCCGCTCCCACGGAGCGCACATGCCGGCGCCCATGCCGATTGCCTGCAATCTTGCCATGGTGCCGATGGAGGTGCCTCTGGTCGCACCGATGGCGCTTGGGCTCGGCGGCAATGCGATCACCATTTCAGCGTCGCTCCATCGCCGCATGATCGAGGCAGGAATGATGCCGAATCTTGATCCACGCCGTGCCGGCGACGCGCTGAAAGCGGTTGTCGATGACCGCAGACAAACCGGCAAACCGCGATTGCGGTTCGCCGTCGCTCACCGCCTGTCCTGCTGTCACTACGAATTGAAATACTGGCTGGCCGCCTGCGGGATCGATCCCGTGGTCGACGTGGAAATCGTGGCCTTGCCTGCCGGCCTGATCGGCGATGCGCTGGAGCAGGGCAATCTCGATGGCTGCTGTCTTGCCGAGCCATGGAACAGCCGCATTGTCGCGCGCGACCAGGGCCGGATCGTCACCCTGAAGTCGTCGCTTTGGGCATCCAGCCCCGGCAAGGTGCTCGGCATGTCCCAGCGCTGGAGCGAAGACAATCGGCGGGAGCTGGAAGGACTGCTCCGCGCGCTTTATCGGGCCGCGCAATGGTGCGCCAACACGGAAAACATCGAGGAACTCGCGGGCATTCTGGCGGCACGCCAATATCTGGCGCTGGACGGCGAGTTATTGCTTCCCGGCCTTACGGGGTTGCTGCCCGTCGCGCCGGACCATGTCGTCGAGGTTGGCGACGTGCTGCTCTTCGAGGGGAGGGCCGCGACCTTCCCGTGGCAAAGCCATGCCCTGTGGTTCTATAGTCAGATGGTGCGGTGGGCCGACTGTCGCCACACCCCGCTCGCCATGGCTGTCGCGCGCGACAGCTACCGGCCGGATATTTACCGGCAGGCGCTGAAACCCGTCTTTGCCCCCCTGCCGGGAGCCAACCTCAAGGTGGAGGGTGCGTTGGCATCGCCGCAATATGTCGGCGTTTCCAGAGGACGACTGGTGCTCGGGCCTGACGGCTTTTTCGATGGAAAGACCTTCGATCCCGACCGCTTCGAGGACTATCTTGCGGCACAGGCAACAGGCTGAATGCTGCTTTTTTGTGCCTTGCAGCACGTTGCCGCTCATTCTTCAGGCACATCGTTGTTCAGTCGTATTCCGTCCCGCAATTGTCGCTTACGGCCTATGTTTATGAAATTTATGTGAAAGTTTCCGTGAGTGAAAACTGGCACGATTTCTGCATCGCAATATGCAAGTCCAGAGGGGACGCTGCAACGCACCCATGAAGGTGCTGCAAGGACAAGCCGCTGTCGATAGTGCCATGGTCGGGCACAATCTGACGGCGGCTTTTCCGTTTCTGGCGGGTATTCCGGATAATGTGCCACATCCTCTTTTATGCTCCCGTCGTCTTTTGCCGGTTGGCGAAGGCTCTACGGTCGATTATCTACGCTCCATGAAAGCTTAGAGAGGATGGCATGACCGAAGTCACCAGAGATCAGGTTCTGGAAACCCTGAAGACCGTCCGCGGCCCGGATCTCGACCGCAACATCGTCGAACTCGGCATGGTGTCCGATGTCTTCATTTCCGACGCCAAGGTCTATTTCTCCATTACCGTGCCGTCCGAGCGAGCCAACGAACTGGAGCCCTTGCGACAGGCCGCCGAACGCGCGGTGAAATCCATGCCCGGCGTGAAGGGCGCATTGGTCAGCCTTACCGCGGAAAAGAAGCCCGGGGCTCCCTCGGCCGCGCCGGCCCCTGTCCGCGTCTCCGGCCAAGGGCATTCCCATGCTCCGGCGCCGGGTGCACAGCAGCGTCCGGCCAAGCAGAACATTCCCGGCATTGCCTCGATCATCGCGGTTGCCTCCGGCAAGGGTGGCGTCGGCAAGTCGACGACGGCCGTCAACCTTGCGCTGGCGCTGAAGGCGAACGGCCTGAAGGTCGGCATTCTCGATGCCGACGTTTATGGCCCGTCCATGCCGAAACTTCTCGGCATCACGGGACGCCCGCAGCAGATCGAGAACCGCATCATCGTTCCGATGGAAAACTACGGCATCAAGACGATGTCGATGGGCTTCCTCGTCGACGAGGGCACGGCCATGATCTGGCGCGGCCCGATGGTCCAGTCGGCGCTGATGCAGATGCTGCGCGAGGTCGCCTGGGGTGATCTCGACGTGCTGGTGGTCGACATGCCGCCGGGCACGGGTGACGCTCAGCTGACCATGGCGCAGCAGGTGCCGCTGACCGGTGCGGTCGTCGTCTCCACCCCGCAGGATCTGGCCCTCATCGATGCGCGCAAGGGCCTCAACATGTTCAAGAAGGTCGAGGTTCCTGTCCTCGGCATCGTCGAGAACATGAGCTATTTCATCGCTCCCGATACCGGTGTGCGCTACGATATCTTCGGTTATGGCGGCGCAAAGGCCGAAGCCGAAAGGATCGGCGTGCCGTTCCTTGGAGAGGTACCGCTGACGATTGCCATTCGCGAAACTTCAGATGCCGGCACCCCGGTCGTGGTCTCCGATCCGGAAGGCCCGCAGGCCAGGGTGTACCGCCAGATCGCCGAGAAGGTCTGGCAGGGCGTGCAGTCGGCTTCCGGTCGTGCCGCGCCGTCGATCGTTTTCGAATAAGCCTCCGAAACGCAAAACCGGCTGCCGTTGTGACACGACAGCCGGTTTCCGGAACTCAACCGCCGCCCCCAGGCGGATAGGGGCGGCGGGATAACGCGATCTATTGTTGTTTTTCGATCGCGATCTTACGCTCGACAGGAGCCGTTCCCGGCTTCTTGGGCAGTGTTACGGTCAGAACGCCATTGTCGAATCGGGCCGATACTGCGGCCTCGTCGACGCTGGACGGTAGGCGCATCGAGCGCTGGAAACTGCCATACCGCCGTTCCACGACATGGTAGTTGTCCTTTTCGTCCTTCTTTTCCATCTTCTTCTCGCCCTTCAGGCTGAGAACTCCGTTCTGGATGGAAAGGTCGATGTCCTGCTCGGTGATTCCCGGCAATTCGGCGGTCAGAGTGATTGTGTTGTCATTCTCTGCAACATCTATCGAGGGTGCGATGAATTTCTCGCCCTCGGAGCCGCTGAGCAGGTTTCGTTTGCCGAAAAAGCTTTCAAGTGCCTGGTCCATTTCCTTTCGCAGGCCGGCGAAGGGAATGTCAGACCATAGGCCGGGAAGAAAATTCGATGATTTCTCGTTCATCACATCCTCCATGATAAAACCCCAAGCTCCCACATGAAAAAGACTATGGGAGGAAGATGGCATTGCTTTGATCCAGATCAATCTTGCCCTCATGGGTTGTTGACCTTTTTGGGCTGCTGACAGTGGCTTGTGCCCGTCGTAAGGTGCGCACGAGAAATCCCGCTTGCAATTCTTGCGGAAGCGGTGTTTGTCTCGCCGGCCGAAACGGACCTTGGGGGCGCTATGAAAGTGTCTGCAATTTGATCAGAGCCTATCACGTGGATGGAAGGGCCGAGGTCATCCAGGCCGCCGAGCCGCGCGATGCGCTCGAAGCGGATATACTGTGGCTTGATCTCATACACCCGGACCTTGCCGAGGAAGCGTTGGTGGAACGCCTGCTGGGCATACCGCTGCCGACCCGGGAAGACCTGAAGGACATCGAACCGTCGAGTCGACTTTATGTCGAGGACGGGGGCATTTATATGACCGCCTCTCTTGTCTGGCGGGCGGAAGACCCCCTTGCGGAACTCACCGACATTGCCTTCATCCTTGCGGGAAACCGCCTCGTCACCATCCGTTACGCCGAGCCGCGCGCCTTCGCACTCTTCAGCGCGGCGCTCCTGCGCACGCATGGAAAGTGCCGGACCGGCGCGGAACTGATGGCGCGACTGCTCGAAACGATTGTCGACCGCACTGCCGAGGTTCTCGAAATCGGCATCGCGCGGCTCGATGAGCTTTCCGCCACAGTGTTCGTCGACCGTAAGGCTGCCAAGCGCCGCCCGCCGCGTTTCCTTGAAGACAAACTGATCGATATCGCCGGTCATCACCGTCTGGTCAGCAAGGCGCGTGACAGTCTCGTTTCGCTTTCAAGGCTGGTGGCCTTCCTGCGTTCCTTGCCGAAAGTCCGGGAGGATCACGAGGCGGAAGAAATCTGCGGTATCGTCGCCCACGACATCCAGTCACTGTCGGAACATGCGGCTTTCGTCTCGAACAACATCACCTTCCTGCTTGATGCCTCGCTCGGCCTGATCAATGTCGAGCAGAACGCCATCATCAAGATCTTCTCGATCGCGTCGGTGGTCTTCTTGCCGCCCACGCTGGTCGCTTCTATCTACGGAATGAATTTCCAGTTCATGCCGGAACTGGCATGGACCCATGGCTATGCTCTCGCCCTCGTCGCGATGTTGCTGTCCGCCATCATCCCCTTCTTGTTTTTCCGTTGGAAAGGCTGGCTCTGACGAGCCTGATTGCCCCATGACCCAGGAAACCTGCGAAGATCCGCAACAGAGCAAAGGCTGGAAGAATCTCTTCCTGCTGGCTCTCGGTTCGGTCGGTGTCGTTTACGGCGACATTGGTACGAGCCCGCTCTATGCGTTTCGCGAAGCGCTGAAGCCGATCGCTCACGACGGCATTACCCGTGCCGAAATCATTGGTCTTATCTCCCTCATCATCTGGGCGCTGACGATCATCGTTACAGTCAAATACGTGCTGTTCCTGCTGCGCGCGGATAACGAGGGCGAAGGCGGCACGCTGTCGCTTTTGGCCCTCCTTTCCAAGAACGCCGGTGGGCATAGCGCCGTGCTGATGGTTCTCGGCCTGATCGGCGCAGCACTTTTCCTCGGCGATTCGATGATCACGCCGGCCCTTTCCGTCCTTTCGGCGGTGGAGGGCCTGAAGCTGGTCGCGCCCTCTCTATCGAGCTATATCGTGCCGATTTCGGTCGGTATCCTGATCGGCCTGTTCGCCGTTCAATCCCATGGCACGGGGGCGGTCGCCAAGTTTTTCGGACCGATCACCGCCCTCTGGTTCCTCGTCATGGCGGCCGGCGGCGTGGTGCACATCACCGACGACTTCGGCATCCTCACCTCGTTCAATCCGTGGTACGCGATCGACTTCATGCTGCGTGAGAAGTTCCTCGGCATCGTCGTGCTGGGTGCGGTCTTCCTGACGGTGACCGGCGCCGAGGCACTCTATGCCGATCTCGGGCATTTCGGCTGCCGTCCAATCCAGTGGGCGTGGTTCGTGCTGATTTTCCCGGCGCTGGTTCTGAACTATCTCGGCCAGGGCGCTCTCGTGCTCAAGCATCCGGAGGCCGCATCCGATCCGTTCTTCCTGATGTTCCCGGAATGGGCGCTGCTGCCCGTCGTCATTCTGGCGACCGCCGCCACCATCATCGCCAGCCAGGCCGTGATCACCGGCGCCTTTTCACTGGTGCGTCAGGCGATCCACCTGGGCTTCCTGCCACGCATGCAGATCATGTTCACCTCTGAAACCCATACGGGCCAGATCTACCTGCCGTCGGTGAATGCGTTGCTGCTCTTCGGCGTTCTCGCTCTCGTTCTGCTGTTCGGCAGCTCCGAAGCGCTTGCCACGGCCTACGGCATTTCCGTCACCGGCGCGATGGTGGTCACCACCATCATGGCCTTCGAATTCGTCCGCACCCGCTGGAGATGGTCGCCGGCGCTGGCAACGGTGGTCCTGCTTCCACTGCTCGCTCTGGAACTCGTCTTCCTCGGCGCCAACATGCTGAAGATTCACGACGGCGGATATGTGCCGGTGCTGTTTGCCGGTGCCTTCACCGTGGTCATGTGGACCTGGCGTCGTGGCACGTCGATCCTGTTTGCCAAGACCCGCCACGCCGACGTTCCGCTCCAGCCCTTTATCGTCTCTGTCGAAAAGAAGAGCGAGCATGCGCCGGTCGCCGTTCCGGGCACGGCCATCTTCCTGACCAGCGATCCGGAGACCGCACCTGCAGCGCTCCTGCACAACCTGAAGCACAACCATGTGCTCCACGAGCGCAACATCATCCTGACCATCAGGACGGTGAACCGGCCGCGCGCTACTCCCGCCGAGCGGTTCGTGGTGGAAAACCTCTCGGAGCGTTTCAGCCGGGTGGAAATCCGCTTCGGTTTCATGGAGACCCAGAACGTCTCGAAGGCGCTTGCAAGCCTGCGTCGCGGCGGCCTGAAGTTCGACATCATGTCGACCTCCTTCTATCTCGGCCGGCGCAAGCTGGTGCCGGATGCCAAATCCGGCATGCCCAATTGGCAGGACAGGCTCTATATCTCATTGGCCAATACAGCGGCAGATCCCTCGGACTACTTCCGCCTTCCGGCCAATCGCGTGGTCGAACTCGGTTCCCACGTAATCATCTGAGTTGACGTTCCGATCACGAAAATGTCAGGCCGTCGGGTGCCTCCGGCGGCCTTTTTCGTGCCTTGTCGGGCCTTGCGGGGCGGGGCTGTTAACCAAGCATCAAGGTTAATGAGAGATGTTTTTCTAATGTAGCCGAGTTCACGTCTGGAGTCCCGGTTTTGCGTTCGAAAAGCCGTCTGTTGAAGCTGTCCCGTTCCCGTTTCGATGCCTGGGCCTCGCCCGTGGTCTTCGGTCTCGTTTCCTGGCTCGCATTCCCGTCGGTCGCCGCGCAGGGCGATCTTGCCGGGCTGATCTCCGGGCTGGACACGGGTTCCGCAAACTGGCGTGTGGTGCTGACGCCGTCTCCCGCAGGTTCCCTGCATCAGGCCGAGCTCGCCTTTGCGGGAGGGGATACATCATCGGCGCTATCGGAAGAAAGCGGCATGCTGCTGCCCGATGGTCGCAAGATCGCTTTCGACGGCGGCAAGAAGGTTGCCGATCCCCGGCCGGATGAAGACCGCGTGACCCGTGACATGAAGAAAGGCCGAGTGGTCGCGGTTGAGCCGATGCTGCCGCCCAAGGCCTTCACGGCCGGCTCCGTTCTGAAGCGCACCAGTTCCCTGCTTGAGCCGCGCAAACGTTCGTCGGAAGAATCCGCCTTCGTCAAGCCAAAGGGCAAGCCGGTCGAACTTGCCAGCTTCTACTTCAAGAAGAAGGAACCGAAATACGATCCTGGCGTACCGACCCTGCTGGCCGGTCTCGTGACCAACCGCAATGCCGACGTGCTGGCGACGGCCTATGCGCCGTCCGATCCCGATTACGCGAAAGTCTCGCCCTTCGACGCGATTCTCAAAAAGAACCCGGAGCAGGGGCGTTTCGTTCCCAAGATCGGCCCGAGCGATCACGCCTGGGCCGCAAGCGTGCTGCCGCCCTCGGTGTTTTCCGCCAGCGAACAGCAGTGCCTGGCGTCCGGTATCTATTTCGAGGCGCGCGGAGAATCGGTGAAGGGGCAGGCGGCCGTCGCTCAGGTGATTCTGAACCGCGTTCGCAATCCGGCCTATCCCAACAGCATCTGCGGCGTGGTCTACCAGAACGAGGACTGGCGCAATCGCTGCCAGTTTTCCTTCGCCTGCGACAACATCAAGGACCGCGTGAACTCCCAATATCACTGGAAAGTGGCTCGCGAAGTGGCGCTGGCCGTCACCGCCGGCAAGATCTGGCTGAACGAGGTGGGGTCCGCCACCCATTATCATGCCGTCTATGTGAAACCGAACTGGGCCCGCACCATGAAAAAGGTCGGCCGGATCGGTCTGCATGTCTTTTATCGCACCTATGGCGGCGGCTGGAGTTGAGCATCCCGCAGCCGGTCGCCATTTGCGTCCCCCCGGCGACCGATTCCGCGGCGAAGTGACCCGGTTTGATCGCCGTCATGCAGCCTGAATCTGCGCTTTCGACTTAAGTCTATGATTTTCCCCGGTTAATTTGTGGTGAAACTTGGGTCTCCAATGCCTTGACTATGGGGACACTCAAAATTATGGTGCGGCCGACTTCAGAGCGGGCCGGAGGGGCGTTTTCCTGCCGTTTCTTGTGTTCCTGGCAGGCCAATGGCCCGCCTGAATCGAAGAGCGGATGGAGGAAGCCATGACGGGTGACGATCAGAGGGGTCTGGAAGAGCGTCGCAAGCACCTTGCAGCCGAACTGGCGAAGCGGGGAGCCGAGGCGAGGGGTGACGAAGCCGCGGAGCAGAGTGCCGAGCAAAGCCGTAAAGGCTATGCCCAGGCAATGAAGCTTTCGAGCGAGTTCATTTCCGCCATCGTTGTCGGTGCCATACTGGGCTATCTCATCGACCGTTTTGTCGGTACGGCACCGTGGGGCATGATTGTTTTGCTGCTTCTCGGTTTCTGTGCCGGTGTGTTGAACGTGCTTCGTTCGGCGGGTGTCGTGTCGACGCCCCATCCGGCGGATCGCGGTGGGCAGACGAAGAATGGGCGTGACGACGGCTGATGCCGTTCCAGCGCAAGTCAGGCAGATCCCCGCCAAGGCGGGCTAAAGCGAAAGAGACCATAAGGTGTCAAACGATCCGACTCATCAGTTCCTGATCCAGAAGATTGTGCCGATCGAACTCGGCGGAATTGATTTTTCGTTCACCAATGCGTCGCTCTTCATGGTCGCGACCGTCGCCTGTGCTTCGGGCTTTCTGTATTTCTCGACCTCGAACCGTGGCCTGATCCCCGGCCGTGCGCAGTCGGTTGCTGAAATGTCCTATGAATTCATCGCCTCGATGCTGCGCGAAGGCGCCGGCAGTCACGGCATGAAGTTCTTCCCCATGGTCTTCTCGCTGTTCATGTTCGTGCTGACCGCGAACCTGCTCGGCATGGTGCCCTACTTCTTTACCGTCACGTCCCAGATCATCGTCACCTTCGCGCTGGCGCTGTTCGTGATCGGTACTGTCCTCGTCTACGGTTTCTACAAGCACGGTTTTCACTTCCTGCAGATCTTCGTGCCGAGCGGTGTTCCCGGCGCGCTTCTTCCGCTGGTCGTGATTATCGAAATCATTTCGTTCCTTTCGCGTCCGATTTCGCTTTCCGTCCGTCTGTTCGCGAACATGCTGGCCGGTCACATCACGCTTAAGGTTTTCGCGGGCTTCGTTGCTTCGCTGGGCGCGCTTGGCGCGGTCGGCATCGGTGGCGCGATCCTGCCTCTCATCATGACCGTCGCCCTGACTGGTCTCGAGTTCCTCGTTGCCTTCCTGCAGGCTTACGTCTTTGCGGTACTGACTTGCATGTACCTCAATGACGCAATTCACCCCGGCGGGCACTAAGGATAACCGACATTGGCGTCAGTCAGGCGTCAGTCATTTGCCGCAACAACCATCTCGAAGGAGTTCATTCATGGAAGCGGAAGCAGCAAAGTTCATCGGCGCAGGTTTGGCTTGCTTTGGCATGGCCGGCACGGCTCTGGGCCTCGGCAACATCTTCGGCAACTACCTGTCGGGCGCTCTGCGTAACCCGTCTGCCGCTGACAGCCAGTTCGGCCGTCTGGTATTCGGCTTCGCCGTTACGGAAGCTCTGGGCATCTTCTCGCTGCTCATCGCTCTCCTTCTCCTGTTCGCCGTCTGATAACGGCCGGAGTTTGGGATCACGGCGCGCCATCCGGCGTCCGTGATCCTTGAGCATTTGAGAGTACACCTGGAGGTGAGCATGTTTGTGACCCCCGCCTATGCCGAAGACGTTCCGGCAGAGGGCCAGACCCACACGGAGACCGGCGTTCCCGGCGAAGCGGGTAGTGGCGGCGGCGTATTCCCGCCATTCGACCAGACGACCTATCCGTCTCAGCTTCTGTGGCTGGTGATCACGTTCGGCCTTTTCTACGTGCTCATGCAGAAGGTCATCGTGCCGCGCGTTGGTGGCATCCTGGAAAATCGTCATGATCGCATTGCGCAGGATCTGGATGAGGCCTCGCGGCTGAAGTCGGAGGCCGATGCCGCAATCGAAACCTACGAGCGCGAACTCAGCGCCGCCAAGGCAAAGGCCGGCCAGATCGCCGGTTCCGCCCGCGACGCCGCCAAGGCAAAGGCCGATGCAGATCGCGCCGCTGTTGAGGCAGAACTCGCAGGCAAGCTCGCAGCAGCCGAAACCCGCATCGGCGAGATCAAGGCCAAGGCTTTTGCCGAAGTCGACACGATCGCTGTCGATACGGTCGGTGCCATCGTCGAGCAGCTCGTCGGTGCCAAGGCAACTGCGGCAGACATCAAGGCTGCCGTCAGCGCCGCAGCCAAGCAGGGGGCATGATGCATGTATTTTGATGCTACTTTCTTCGCCTTCGTTGGCCTTCTGCTGTTCTTTGCCCTGGTTATTTACCTCAAGGTTCCGGGCATGGTCGCAAAGTCTCTCGACGAGCGCGCCGACAAGATCCGCAACGAGCTTGCCGAAGCAAAGCGCCTGCGTGAAGAGGCTCAGCACGTGCTAGCCGAATACCAGCGTAAGCGCAAGGAAGCTGAAGCCGAAGCTGCTGCCATTGTTGCCGCTGCCGAACGCGAAGCCGCTGCCCTGACTGCGGAAGCCAAGCAGAAGACCGAGGAGTTCGTTGCTCGCCGCAATGCGCTCTCCGAACAGAAGATCAAGCAGGCCGAAGTTGACGCGGTCAACGCCGTTCGCGCCGCAGCCGTAGATCTCGCCGTTGCCGCAGCCGAAAACGTGCTTGCCAAGAAGGCCGACGCGGCCGTTCAGGAAAGCCTGTTCAAGGGTGCTGTCGGCGAAGTGAAGGCTCGCCTGAACTAAGCCCGCTCTCAAGATCGAATGCTTAAAACCGGGGCTGCCGCAAGGTGGCCCCGGTTTTCGTTTGGCTGATCTTGGGATGCTGTTTGGGTGTCCCCTGAGGCATTCCTGGCGAAGACAGAACGCGTCAAATGCCTATCTTTTTGTTTAACACAATTCCGAATCCAGAAGCGGCTTCCTTTTCCACCGGAATTACTCTGGGCCAGATGGATGACGTCCCATCCGACCAGCGACCTCTGCGGCCGGCTTTAAATGTGTGTGACCTACAGCATGTCGCGCAAAAGTGTGCAGCGGTTTTGCGGCAACGACATGTGATGAAACAAGGACTTAAAGCGCGACGAGCGAAGCTGAAAGATCGCGACACGCTTGTTTTATGGCTATTCCCGCTTCTTGTGAGAAAAGAAGGCGCCGGCTGGGGTAGCCGCCCTTGCCGGCGATGGGGGATGGATCGGAGACACGCAGGCCGCCATTTTACTGAATGTCGGGCCGAGTTAAATGTCGGGCCGAGTTAAAGTTTGATCGCCCCCATCTTTTCCAATCGTCCTGAACGGATACCCGAGCTCTGGGCTCGGATGACAAGCATGGGAGACGGAAAAGATGACGGAGATTACCATCGGTGCCGATATCTCGAAAGACCATATCGATCTGTACCGACTGCCAGATGGCGACAGGCTGCGCGTGAGCAACGACGGCAAGGGATTTGCCGCCGTCCTCGGCTGGATCGGCAACACGCCTGTCGCGCGTGTCGTCTATGAGCCGACCGGTGCCTATCACAGGGCATTCGAACGCTTTATGCTCACCAGTGGCCTGCCCGTTTCCAAGGTCAATCCGCGTCAGGCGCGACGATTTGCAGAAGCGACCGGAAAGCTGGCCAAGACAGACCGTGCGGATGCTGAGATGCTGGCGCAATTCGGCATGCTGCTGAACCCGCGCCTCCTGTCGCCGGATGCCGCTTCTTTCGGTGAGCTCAAGGAGTTGCATGCTGCACGCCTGGCGCTGGTGAAGGATAGGACGGCTGCGAAGAACCGAGGCAGGAACATCACCCAGCCGCTGCTCAAACGGCAGAGCACCGCTCGCCTGAAGCAGATAGAAGCGCAAATCGCCCAGGTAGAGCAGGCCATCACCGACCACATCGCATTGGACGAGAGCCTCAAGGCGCGCTTCGATATCCTGGTTTCCATCCCCGGTCTGTCGAAGATCACGGCCTTTACTCTTCTCATCGAAATGCCGGAACTGGGTGAACTCGATGAGAAGGCAGCCGGCAAGCTTGCGGGCCTCGCGCCGAGCGACAGGCAGTCCGGACGTTGGACCGGACGTGCCTTCATCATCGGTGGACGGGCGATTGTGCGGCAGGCGCTCTACATGCCGGCTCTGGTCGCCACTCGCTTCAATCCTGATCTCAAGGTCAAATACCACACGCTCCGAAAAGCTGGGAAACCGCCTAAAGTCGCCATCACCGCTATCATGCGAAAGCTCGTTGTCCTTGCAAACGCACTCCTGCGTAAACAGCAAAA
>QFQX01000064.1 GCA_003248775.1 Shinella sp.
AAAGTCTCAAAAATCACTGTTACATCAAGAGCGTTCGCAGAGTTCCTTGACGCTAAGATGAGCGATCTCGTCGAACAGTTCGAACGAGAAAATTCTTCTCAAACAGACAATTAGCGTGATTGTCAGCTGACAATCACTTGTGAAACCAGGAGACCAGACCCGCAAAAGAAAAAGGCCCCCAAAACGTCGCCGTCGTGGAAGCCCTTCTCATCGTGTAGCAACTAGAGAATCGCATTTCCCCGAATCCCAGTCAAGAGTCTAGGGCGCCAATTTGGTGAGCAGGTTTCTTTTGCCTTATTGAAGGCTGAGAAAATGCAAAGTGGAAATGTGACGACGCCCTTTGGGCGGCGGCCGGCTGTGCTTGCTCTTGTAAAGAGGCAGCTCCAAACGTCCGAGACGAAACCAAACCGCCCGGTCGAAAAATGGAAGGTGTTTCGCGACGCCTGCGAGGCCCGTGAACGCCTCGGCCTCCAGGACAGGGCACTGACTGTACTCGACGCCCTGCTGACGTTCTATCCGGAGAACGAACTCAACAGCGAGAATGGGTTGGTCGTCTTCCCATCCAATGCCCAACTCTCGGTCAGAGCGCACGGCATCACTGGAACGACCTTGCGGCGCCATTTGGCTGCTCTGGTCGAAGCCGGGCTCATCCAGCGCAAGGATAGTCCGAACGGCAAGCGCTACGCTCACCGGGACAAAGGTGGCGATATCGAGCAAGCCTTTGGGTTCGATCTTTCTCCACTTTTGGCTCGTGCTGCGGAACTTGCAAACCTGGCGCAGGAAGTCGCTGCCGAGCGACTGCAGTTCAGGCGAGCCAAAGAGGCATTGACTATCTGCCGGCGTGATGTGCGCAAGCTGATTTCAGCAGCGATGGAGGAGGGGGCCGACGGCAACTGGGAAGCCATCGAAGACATGTATGTCGGCATTGTCAGCCGACTTCCCCGCAATTCTGACCGTCACCAGGTGGAGGCAATCCTCGACGAGATGCAGCTTTTGCGCACCGAAATCCTCAACCTTCTGGAAAATCAGTCAGATTCGCAAAATATGGACGGCAATGCTGTTCACAATGGCTGCCACATACAGAATTCAAAACCCGAATCCATCTATGAACTTGAACCTAGCTCTGGAGAAGAGCATGGCGGAGCCGTCGAGCTGGAAGTAGCACCCAAAGCCGTTGCTCAGCCGTTGGCAAAACCGGAACAGATGAAGGCGTTCCCGCTGTCGATGGTCCTGAAAGCCTGCCCGCAGATTTCCGACTATGGGCCCGGGGGCGCAATTTCGCACTGGCGCGAGTTGATGGGGGCCGCGGTGGTGGTTCGATCAATGCTTGGCGTCAGCCCGTCGGCCTACCAGGAGGCTTGCGAGGTTATGGGTCCTGAGAATGCCGCGGTTGCTATGGCTGCAATCTTGGAGAGGGCAGGGCATATCAACTCGGCAGGTGGATATCTCCGCGATCTCACACGCCGAGCGAGGGTAGGGGAGTTCGGGCTGGGACCAATGCTGATGTCGCTGATGCGTGCAAATGCGAACAGCGACCGGAAAACGGGGTGAGGGGTAGTGCCGAAGCACCGGGTCGTGGCCTCGATCGAATAGCCCACAGGGAAGAGGGATGGCGCGTTCCTAGATGGCCATCACTTGACGGCCGTTTTCCGTTCTTCAATCGTCTGTCGGGGTTTTGACCTTGGATGATTTACGACCTGGTGGCCGGCCCGGAGGACGGCCTTTCCTGCTGACTCTCGCCGCTTTTCTAGCCAGTCGTTGTCGTTCAGCCTCAGCTTGGGCTTCGGCCTCCGCTTCCGCTTTCTGCCGAGCTTCAAGGACATCCTTAGGCGTCAGTTGGCCAACTATACCGATCAAACTGCGTATGGTGTCGTGGGGGAGGTCATGAATGAGTCTGAAGAGTTCAACCCGATCGTCGGCCTCTTCGGGATTTTTTCCGTAGAGATGAGGTGCAGCGGCATGAACCATCTGCATCGGCAGAAACCCGAGGAGCTCGGAAAGGTGGATCATTCGAGAGACGGTCAGTCGCGAAATATTCAGTTCGTAGCGGCTATAGACCACTCGAGCGAGACCAGCCAGGGTCGCGAAATCGCTCTGGGTCAGACCAGTTTTCGCACGTTCGTCCAAGAGGAATGCGGAAAGTTTTGCGTCAATCTCGCTGAAGCTGACTATGCCGTCGAATCCCTCCTTGCGGTACAGGGGTCTCTGGAAATCTGGATCTGTGGTCTCAACCAGTTCCCTCGATTTGATATAGTCGGATAGATTCCGCACCGTAGGCATTCCCTCAGTCCCCAAATCCGCCTGTGGCAGATATCACGCACCATATCGTGCCATTAAGGCACTGTCATCCTTCGCACCAGTTACAAAACCCTCACAAAATTGGGGGGAATGACGTCGGCATGGATCTCTTGGATGCGAAATGCGCAACTCAGAGGCGCGTTGTCCGTCAGGCTTAAGATTGACCGCGCGTATTCCTGTTCACCGCTTTCGCAGCAATCAGATTCCAGCCGTGGGCATTGGAATGAAAGACGCCTTCGAGGGTCCTCTCTTCGGTGACCCAACTCAACTTCACGCGCATTTCGCAAGCCAGGGAGAGCTGGTCGATGCTGATGCATCTTGTGATCCGAATCTCAGAGCTTGGTCCGTATGCCTCGAAGTCCCACATTGCAAAGCGGAACAGCTCACGTTTGGCGCGATCGTCCGTTGGCCAGTCTGTTTGCTTGAAAGGCTCCGGTGGAGCGGCGCCGAAACCGGGTAAAGTTCTCTTTAGGGCGTGAATATCGATCCCGACCTTCTCCGCCGCTTCAGGGTTGATCAAAAATCCAAGGGTTGTGCCTACCGCTATCCCCGCCAGGAATCGAAGGTCAAGGATCAATAACCATTATCCTTCAGGAACTGGTCGATCGCGGCCTTGACGATTACCGTCATTTTCAAATCGTTGTCAGAGGCTGCTCGCTCCAGACGCTTCTTGGTGTCGTAATCAAGGGGGCAGTTGACGAAGTGTTTGCTCTCCCGCGCTTTGTTCTGTTTGAGCTCCTGCAGTCGTATTCTGGACGCCTCACGCTCCAACGATTTGCTCGTCGCTCTTTCCCGGCGAGCCTCCGGTGATGGCAGGATTAAACTCGACCTTTGTGGCACCTGAACGTCAGGGACCTTAGCGGGAGCTTGTTCTAAAGCGACCTGGTCCAGATGATCGCTGGGCACCACATTTTCTGCTTCATGGTCTATAGCCGGTTGCGACATTGGATTGGGCACATTCCCCCGCGACCGTCGCGGTGCAACGGGAAAATCAGATATACTAGAAGTCCCTTTAGCCATTTTGCGCCCTCTTTTGCTCGTTTGGCCGGAAACGTTCAATTTCTTGCATCATGGCCATAACCTCACTCCGGGCCTTCTTGACCGAGTCGCTGAGCTCCAGCATTTGCAGTGTCCCATATCCGAGCCTGATGTCGCGATACGGGTTTCGCTCATAAAGCTCAGTGTCGAGGAGGTGTGAATCATATCCCTGCTCCTGCAGGTTTGCGATGAAGGGGCGGATTAGGCGGTAAGCTTCCAGTGAGCGGCCGGGAAGAGTGATCCGGGTCCTGAAGTTGAGGTGAGGAATGTTTCGTCCGGTCCGATCGCAGGCGTCAGCTACGTCCATTGCGGCCTGGCCAGCTGCAAGGATCTCGTCCTGATTTGGTTGGATCGGCGTCATAACGATGTGCGAGCCGGCGATGATCGTGTCTCGTAGCACGGTGTCTTGACCGGGTGAGTCGATTAACACGACGTCAAACCCGGCGGTTTCGTTCTCCAGAATATGCTGCAGTGATGCGTTGGTTACCGCCGTGCGAAGCTCAATGCCGTCTGGCCTGTTGTCTTTCGCCTCGGAGCGGGACCACCACTCATTTAGGTTTTGTCGTCCGTCCGCATCAATCAAAAGCACTTGCTTACCATGAAGCGCATATTCCCCAGCGATCAGGATAACGGCGGTTGTCTTCCCCGCGCCGCCCTTGCCGCTTACCAGCGATATGCAGATTGCCATTTCACGATCCACTTCCAGTCTAACAGTGCACCCCGCCCCCCTAGCAGTCCAACGAGTGCTCAATCGGTAAAGCCATATCGTCGTTAAGATCATAACATCGATGCGAAACTAACATGTGAATGCACGCAGGTTAAGATCAAAACCACCGTATGAACACACGGTAATTTGCCGTCATTAAACCACACGAGTTAGTCGTGTGGTTTAATCGAGTGCTCAGGTCGAGTGGTGAACCCCGGAGCCGCGTGAGGCCGTCTTTGGCGCTCGCACGGAAGGCGCAAGGGCGAAGAGCGAAGCGTCCCTTTCGCCTGAGTACGAGGGACAGACAAAGGCCTTCAGAAGCGGTTTTGGCGGTGAACCCTGGTGAGCGTTCTGACGGAAAGAACGCGAAGCGAAGCGGAGCCAGTCAAGGGGTGGAATTAGATTGAGATTTGGAGATAATGCTTTAGGTTAAGAGTGGCAGGATACGCAAAAATGTTTTACATTTCGCATTGCGATCGTGGGACGTGCCCACGATGAGGGTCGCTAGGCTCCGAAAAGGCTTGATTGATTGATGAGCGAAGACACGATCGAAGTACCGTCAGCCAAGCAACGCAAGGGGCGTCTCATCAACGTCCGTGTCACCGATGCTGAGCATTCGGCTATCGAAGAAGCGGCTAAGTCGGCCGGTATGAGTGTGTCTGCTTTTTTCCGTTCGCTGCTCCTCGAGGGTGCTGGTGTTCGCCCAATTCTGACTGCGGAAGACAGGTTGATCATGGGCGCACTGCTCGAAGACATGCGGATGATCGGCATCAATTTGAACCAGGTCGCGCGCTCCCTGAATGCAGGAAAGGGTGTCCATCCCTCAGAGCTGGACATCAATCTTGGCAACGTCCAACGGATTCAGGCGGCAGTCATGAGCGAGCTCCGGACACTTTCGCGCCGCGCCGGCCATGAGCGCCGAGGGGAGGTGTAGGCCGTGGAGTTCTTCTTTGGCACTTTCACAAGCGAGTGGGAGCAGAGACGCGCGGCGCTATTGCACGAAATGACGCTTGGCGGCCGTGGGAGCGCCGTAGAAGAAGAGCTTGAGAAGAGACTGAAAAATCTCCAGCACCAGGTTGGAATGTCAAAAGGCGGATCCGGAGCCAGGGGAGGCGGAAGGACTTCGGCATTCAACGCGTCATCCCCTTCGAGGTCGGTGGCTGCCGGTTCGGGTGCTGCGCGATCGATGGACGTTCGTCTTGCGAGCGTTGCCAAAGGGAGCCAGCCAGCCGTGGTTAAACTGGCGTCCTACGGTGGTGGCGCCCGTGTCGGTTCGATGCTCAACTATGTTTCCAGAGGCGGGGAGCTGAAGGTTGAAAATGAGAACGGCGAGACGTTGCGTGGCCGTGAGGAGCTGGCGCGTCTCCGTGGTGATTGGGATCACCTTTTCCAGAACAGGACCGAGAGCCGCGACATCGGCGCGTTCAGCGTCGAGGTGAGCTTGTCCGGCGGCTCGGACCGACATGAGCAGGTGCGGGACATTCTCAGCAGTGGCTTTGGTGATCGGCGCTATGCTTACTCTGTCGAAACCCAGAATGACGGATCGCTCACGATTGAGGGCTACGTTGTGTTGCGCAGCGGGCAGGGCGAGCGACTGACGGCGGACGCGAAGGCGGCCGACATCGTTCAGGAGCGTTTTAACGCCAGCGCTGTTGCAAAAGAGGCCCCTGCGGCTTTCTCGTTCAAAGGCTATGGCAACGGCGTGGAATACGGCGCTGCCAAGTTGCGAGACCTGATCGCGCAGCGCAACGACGTTTGCGACGATCAGGGTCGCTCGATTGCCGATGACAAGGCTGCAGGCGATCTCGTGCAGAAGGAATGGCGGGATGAGCTGCACAGCCGCAAGAGCCGTGACGTGATGCACGTGATCATGTCGGCGCGTGCCGGCACGGATGCTGTTGCGTTTGAAGGAGCTGTTCGCGACTTCCTGGCTGAGCAGTTTGCGGGCCATCGGTACGTATTCGCTATGCACGATCCGGAGAACGATCCGAAAGAGGCAGGCGAGGGGGGCAAGCGGCCGCATGTTCATGCCCATGCCATCGTGACGATGCGATCGGAATCGGGCGATCGGATCGAGACGACTCCGGCCACCTTCCGGCAATGGCGGGAGGTCATGGCCGAGAAGGCGCGTGACCACGGCATCAATATGGAAATGACCGATCGCCGCGAGTTCGCTACGCCGCCAGCCTTCACGCGTAATCAGGTTCGCGCCGTCAAACATAACGGTCGTACCGAGCATGTAGGCACCAGCGAGCCGGCACAGGCGCGATATGACGCAAAGCGAGCTGATCGGCGCGTGGTGGCGACGAGCCAGAGGAGCCGCCAGTACATTCTAAAAGCTCAGGAGACCTGGCAGAAGATTGCAGTCAACGCCAGCGACACAGTGGTTGCGGCCTACGCCGCACAGCATCGCTCCTATCTCGAAAGCGGCGTTACCCAAGGGGATCAATCGCCTGCTGGTGCAGTCATTCATGCAGATTTCGGCGGTGATTACCGCTCCAATATGGTAGCAATCAGAGACATGTTGTCGGAGGCAAAGGACATGCGCGAGCAGACACGCCCAGAGTTCGAAGCGTACGAAAAGACGGTTGAAACGGCTCTATTCAACCTTCAGCGCAGCGCCGGTCCAGAGGACCGGTCAGGCTTTGAAGAAGTTTCCTCCCTTGCTCGCGAGATCGTCGATCTGCGCAGGCAGATGCTCGAAATGAAGGAGCGTGGGCTTGATGAGCAGGATGGACGAAACGCTGCTGGCGACGTCTCAAGAGAAAGTGGTGCCGCGCCGGAAAGAACGGCATCTGAGGTGCAAGAGCAGACGAATGCTAACCTCCAGTGGGAGGCAGCTGTTGCCAAGCATGGAGAGGCTGTCGTTGAGGCTGGTAACGATGCGATGGCAAATGTGGAACATTATCGCTCCGGCCTCGCGCATATCGAAACCGGCGAGCTCGGAGACGAAAACCGGGAGCAGTATGAGAAGGGCCTTGAGGCTTCGCTTCATCATGCAGCTCAACTCGCCGCTACCGGAAACGGCTATCTCCGGGATGTTGCCAACGAGGATCCGGAACTGCGCGCGGAGATCGAGACCATTGAACGCAATGAAGAGCGTGGGGACGAAACCAAGTCAAACAAGCAGCCGATAACCGCGGATACTGCCGACGATCGCCAACGCGATCTCAGGGTGGATCTGGAAGAAGAACGTCCGATCGGGCAAGCGGAGCGTGAGGCTCACCAGCTCGCCGAGACGGTGGACGCTACTCAGAGGCAGCAAGATCGTGTAAACAGAGACAGGGAAGCGACCCAGCGGGGGGGCGAGACCACTCGGACTGATCCCGCGCAACAGCACATTCCTCGTCTCGAGGAGTTGGAGCGTGAACAGGTTGAACAGAGGGAGCGTAATCGGGACGACCGTGATCGCTAAAGTGTCATGCAGGACGGTAATCAGAACACCTACCTGGTGGAAGTAAACGACCCCAAGTCTGCCGACATCGTCGGCAAGATGATGGTGTGGGGCATGGTCTCCGTCGGGATCCTCGCGATCCTGATCAAGGTCTACGGGACCGTGATCGGCTGGTATCATGCTTCTGCGGCTTGGCTAACAGAGGCGGGTCAGTACGCAGCGAGCTTCTGGCCCTTCTGACCCTGGATTAGCGGCCGGCCTGTTCCATGATTGGATCAGGAACGGTCGCCGCGAATAGCTCTTCCAAGGTTTTCCTTTTGCGCGGTGATTTCCCCTCTGCCTCCCGATCGACCACCTCCTTGAGGCGGCTAACTCGATCATTGTGCGCTTTCTCAATTTCGTCCTCTGAGATAGGCATCGCGCGCTTTTCGCGAACGGTGCCACCGGCGCTGGCCTTCTTGCTTGTCAAAGCAGAGGGGTTCACGACGCGAGGGGGTGGGGTGGAGGCTTGTTGCTCCTTCGGAGTTTCCTTCTGCGCTGGCGCCTCCAGTGCATCAGCTTTGGCCTCCGTTGCGGGCTTTACCGCTTCTGCTTCTTCAGTCTGTTCCTGGCCTGCATTGGCATAGGCCGGCGTGGTCGCTGGTACGGGTTTGGGTAGCAGGTAATCGACAGTCGGGACAGTCGGAATGTGCGTCTGGGAATAGGCCTCGGCCTCCTTGAAGGGCTGCGTTTTGAAGAATCGCAGCTTTTCCCCAAAGATCGGCCGCTGACCCTCCACCAACAAGATCATCTTGTTCTCGGGCATCTGGCGCACTTCCTGCGGCATCATCAGGTCCCGATCGCGAATTTGCTCAACCTTTGTTCGGCGCGGGAGGCCCATAAGCTCAATGGTGCGCGATTCAGACTGATAACGGATGGTTCTCTTCCCAAGCGCACGGGAGGCGTACTCAGCCGTGGCCTGGTCATTGGCACCAAGAATGAGCTGATAACCGCAGTTGCCAAGTAGCGAGTGTCGGGACGTCTCACCATAGATCTCATCCAGGTTCTTCAGGTCCTGGATGATGAAGGCGAGCTTGATCTTATAGCCGGCCACATAGGGCAGCTTCGTCATGATCTCGTCCATGCGCTTCAGCTGGCGAAACTCATCCAGCAGGAAATAGACCGGCACGGAGTTGGGATCATGCTCAAGGGTGAGTATGTCCATCACCTGTTGAACGAATAGCGTCAGCAGCGGCCTAAGAAGCGTGATGTCGGTGATGTTCGGGGCAAGGTAGATCGTGATGGGGCGACGCTTCATGGATCGAAGGTCCATGTCGGTCATGTTCGTTGCGGCCACAACGCGTTCGTTCTTGAACGGCCTCATTGCCTTCTGGATGTCAAGCAGTGCCGAGGCCGCGGCCCTATCCGAGAGAGACAGGTATGAATTGAAGCTCTCCATCGTGAACTTCGACAGATATGGCTCCTTCTCCTTGATGTACTTCATCAAGGCCTGCAGATCGGTCCCGCTGTTGAAGAAGGAGTTGATCTCGCCGAGGTTCCTGCGCCCTTTGTAGAAGGGGCTTTCGAGAACATAGCTGATGGCGCCGGCGAGAACCTGTTGAGCCGTCGCCTGCCAAACTGAATTCTCGGATTCGGTGTTTTCCGGCACAAGAATGCTGGCGATATTTTGAATGTCGGTCGTGCGATTGCCTCGCTCCGGACGAACGAAATCCAAGGGATTGTAGCTGTTGGTCGTCTCGGAACCCGGCGCGAACAAGAAGACCTGGCTGCCGTTGCGCTTCCGATAGCCGGCGGTTGCCTTGTAGACCTCGCCCTTCAGATCCGTGACGATCATAGAGCCTTCGTGCATGAGAGCGTTAGGGATGACGTAGCCCGCGCCCTTGCCGGATCGCGTCGGGCCAATAATGAGGTGGTGGCGATCGTCATACGCGCGGAGGACGTTGCTCCCGATACGGCCGAATATGTGACCTCGTCTGCCAAACCACTTCCCGCGCCGAAGGGTTGGAAGGTCCTGAAAGGCGGCATCCCCCAATGGATTGCTGGTAGGTTTGAGCCCAAGGTAAGCAATAAGGCCTGATACGAGCAGCGCCGGGACCACGGAGCCGAGCGCGACCTTTTGAAGGGAAGGGGAGGAGCTATATGCCCAGAACTGCTGAATTGGCGCGAATGGGTTTGAGGTAATTGTCGCCTCGAGGATCCTACCGTCGCCGTAGAAGAGCTGAAGCCCCGCCCCGTACGCCAGCATCCAGACTGCAAATGCGATCAACAGGCAGAAGAACAGATAGAAGGCCTGTAGACCTTTGCTCATGATGCATCCCGTGCGAAGTAGATTTCGGAAACCCCGCGCTTGCCGCCTTCCCGCCTGAGCTGGATCACGATCGGAATGACCATTTGGATGTAGGACATCAGATCCTGCTTTGAGTAGCCTGCGGACATGCCGGACTGCTGCATCATCATGGCAAGCTGTTCGTACGCGCCGAGCGGCGTATCGGCGTGAACTGTTGACATGCTGCCTGGATGGCCGGTGTTGATGGCACGAAGGAAGGAAAAGGCCTCAGCTCCACGAATTTCGCCAACAAAGAGGCGATCCGGCCGCATTCGAAGCGCCGATTCAAGGAGGTTCTGAATCGTGACGTTTGCGGTGCCTTGCCCACCCTTGGAGGCGATCAGGTGGACCGCGTTCTTCTGTGGTGGGAATAGCTCACGAGTGTCTTCAAGCGTCAGGATCCGCTCATTCAGGTCTACAGAGTTCAGGCACGCATTCAGAAACGTGGTTTTTCCCGACGACGTGCCGCCACTGATCAGGATCGAAACCCGCTTCGTGATGGCCGTATGGATGAAGTCGTAGATCTTCTCCGCGCGTAGATAGGCGATCAGCTCCCGATCCACGTCGCTTAGGCCCCCGACAGCAACCGAGACTTTGTCGAGAGAGCCGTTGTCACGGTAGTCCTGCAGAGAGAAATTCTGCACAACCTGCTTACGGATCGTGATCGACCCACCGTCAGGTGCCGCGGGCGGCAAGACAACCTGGATACGTTCGCCGGTCGGCAGTGCTGCGCTAAGGATCGGATTGGCAGCGTTGAGGAACTGCTTTGTTGCTGCGGCAACCCGCTCGCCAATGTTCTCAATCTCGCGTGCCGTTAGAGCATCGATTTCATGATGCTCCATGTGATCAGCACCGAAGCGCTCAACATAGACCTGGCCCGGCCGGTTCACTGCAATCTCAACCACCTTCGGGTCATCGAGAAATTGCCTGATGGGCTCCAAAGACCGGTTCAGGAAATAGTGGGGATCATGAGCCGTCGTGTTACCTACCATAACGTTCACGTTTGATCTCCTTCATCGCTTCCGTGACAGGATCGTCGTACATGGCGCTGAAATCGAGGTCCTGGCGAACATACACGAAGATCCGCTCGCCTTGAGGTACGCTGATCGTTGGCGGGATCCTCAGATTTTCGGCCAGGACCGTGTTCGCCATGTCGCTGAAGGTTTGCGCGATCGTCTCGCGCGCCAATTCTGCGCCTCTTTCGGCGTCATCGTTTCCGGAGCTGGAGTCGCTACCGTATCCGGTGAGATAGCTTGCACCACCCCCGACAATAGATAGCAGGATCGATGCACCAAAGCGCTCACGGAACTTGTTGTCGACATGACCAGTCAGACCCGATCGACCGAGGCTGTCCGTTCCGATGGAATTCAGTCGCACCGACACGCCGTCATCGCGGATGAGCCTCGTCCACACGACAAAGATCCGCTTCTGCCCCCGCGTAACTTCGGACTGATATTCCCCGATCAAACGTGTACCTGTCGGGATCAGCACACGCCGGCCATCGAAGGAGTAGACATCCTTGGATGTGATTGCCCGGACCTGCCCCGGAAGGTCGCTGACGATCGCCGTTTCCAAGATGCCGGGGATCAGTGTGCCCTCCGGAATCATCGCGTCGATCCGCTCAATCTTTCGCGCCTTCGCGGAACGGTCCCCGATCGCGCTCGCTGACGACAGGTATTGGCTGTTGCGATCCTCGCCAGCGACGGTCAAAGGCGTGCCGCTGTTCGAGCCATCCAGCGAACCATTCGCGGCGCCGCCTAAGTTCTGGTCAAGCGTAATTAGCTTCGACCGAAACCGCTCCGGAAATACCTCTTCGGCGGGCGGGGGAGCGCTTGCCGGTTGAGCTACCTCGGGCGGGGGAGGCACGTTAAATTCTGTAACGTCGACCGGCGGAGCTGGCGGCGGAGGCGGTGGAGGCGGGAGTTCTAAAACCGGCTGTTCTGGTGGTGGGGGAGTGGGCTCCCCATCGCGCACAAAGCCAGGCGGCCGAAAAGTCGTTGTCCGAAATTCTTCTTCACTTTGCGGGCTCTCGGGCGGGTTTTCGCCGGACGTGGCCAGCACCAGGTACGCGGCGAAGACGCCAGCGAGCAACAGAGCGGCCATGCCGACCGTCTGATTGCGCTTCACGTTCCGATTGCTGATTTCGGCCTCGTCGGCCGCCGCCATAGCGTCGAGTTCAGGGCTGCGCTTCATTAGTTGCCGCTCCTCCTGCGTTTGCTGGCATCAGGATCCGGTTTCGGAGCCATGATGTCAGGATCAGGTGCTGCAAAGTCCGGCTTGCGGAGGTTGAAAATGCACGTCCACTGGTTTCCGTCCCGGAGCGTGTATTGCGTCGCTACGCCGTCAACGACGATGTATTCGCCTTCCTTGCGGAAGTTTCGCAGGGTCTCGGAGAAGTCGGATTGGACGGCAAAAATGGCCGGCACAGTCCCTCGGCCGAACTTGAAAAAGGTCTTCTTGCCGTCATCGAAGACCATTGTCGGCTTCAGTGCCGCGTCGCCCGAGAAAGAGTAGTCAATGTTGACGTTCGCTTTGTCGATGCTCGAAATGTTCGGGTTGGCCGCCCGAAACTCAGCCTCCTTCCGCAGAGACTCGTTCAGGTTCTTCTCCGGATAAACGAACCGAATGCCGAAGACCTTTTTCCCTGCTTCCGGTGCATAGTCATTGAGCTCAAGGAAGTAGATCCTTTTTGAGGTCACCACGTTCATGTTTGTGGAGACGTCCTTGGCTATTGGCTTGACGAAAAGGATGTTGCCCTTCTCGGACGGGGCAACCTGCCAACTGTCGGTGTCGCCAAGCGAAATCGTCTCAAACTTCTCATCTTCGTCGAAGATGATCATCGTTGAGATGCCGTAGGTCGCAGATACCTTCACGACGTTGTTCGGCTGATAGACGACACTGGTCACACGCGCATCCAGACTGCCAGGGCGGGGCTGTTGCGCCGCATAGGCTTGGACCATCGTGAGAGCGGCGATCGACGCCGCCAAAGGCAAGCCATATTTCACTGCTGACCTCCCGAGGTCACCGTTTCCTGATCACGGCGGTAGTCATAAACCTGGAAGCCCAACGGGTTTTCGAAGCGCCATTCGTTGCGCTCAGGCGTATCCGTGTAGCGATAGCGAACGATAGAGATGAAGTGGCGCGTGATGACATCTGAATCAGAGCGCTCATGCGTCGAGAACCGGACGAGCGCCGTTGTCGTGTTGGGGAAGGTGACAGACTTTATGTCGACGGTGATCGACTTATTTTTGCCGAGCCGGCGAGCTGGATTGTCAGGGTTCGCGGCACTCCATTGGGCCTGGAGGTCGCGCGCTGCGTCGCCGGTGGAGAGCAACGCTGCAATTCCAAAGTTCTGCTCGATGGCAAAAGGATCGTAGCCCTCGCGGGATCGAATGTAACGGACGACATTCGCCTGAGTGACCGCCTGCTGATCGGTGATGTTCGCTGTTCGGGTCAGCCCTGTCTTGACCTCAATATAGCCAGTGTTCTTGTCGACCTCGACAATGTACGGCTCGAAGCTCTTGAGGGGCACGAGCATCACCAATGCGGAGAGCGACAGGATCGTGATGCCGCCGAAGATCAGCGTAATCAGCCAAGCGAACGCCTTGGACCGTTTGGCCTTTTTGACGATCTCTTGTTCCCAACGGTCCCCATCCTGAAAATAGCTCCGGAGAGCATCGTTATTCTCTGCCATGTATCCTAGCCCTTAATTCCCGCCACCAGTTGCCTAGTTGGGCAGACTGTTGTTGGTAATTCTGTTCTGCATCGCTTCTGCTGCACCGGCGTTTTGGATGTTTTCCCTCATGCCGGCATGGGTTCTCGCGCGTGCGGCCATTCCTAATTCTCCAGCCCTCCCGGCTACAGAACGTGTCGCGGTCAAAGCTCGTGCCGGCAGTGCAACACCGGTCGCGTAGCCCACCGATCGAGCGATCTGCCCAACGCCCGTTGCCACGCCCCCGGTAATTCCCTGGGCGAGCGTCTGAATGTTGAAGAGGACAAAAGCGCCAGCCGCACAGATCAGGACGAAAGCCGAGATATCGTCTAGCTGGATATCGTTCGCGGATGCTGCCGCTGCGACCTTCTGCAGTTCAGCGTCCATGGTCGTGATGAGAAAGGCGGCGACGACATACACAAAGAGCGGAATGATCGCGTACGTCAAAACCTGCTGGAACCAAGCCATTCCGTATTGGCGCGTGGAATCAAACAATAGGCAGGCGATGAAAATCGGTGCGGTGCCAAGCAGCACCCACATCATCACCTTCGCAAGCACGAGGATGGCAAGCGCAACGGCAATGAACAGCCCAACCGCCAGCATGATCAGGAACCCGACGAGGCCCGGGAGAATGGCGAAGTAGCCTGACTGCTCCGCGAATGCTGCTGCTGCCTCATTCGCCGTCTCCCAAATCATGGAGAGGCCGTCTGTTGGCTCAGTTATCCCGGTGCTGCTAGCTGTCAGGAGCGCCCGCCCCACGTCTTCCGGCGTGTTGTTCAGCCAGTCGTAAAAGAAGAGTTGGAAATTGCCCCACTGATCAATGAAGGCGACTATAATCATCATTCGCACGACCCGGCCGACGATCTCGCCGACGCTCACTCGCGCGGTCCCCAGGACGAGTTGAAGTCCGTAATAGGCGACGTAGGCAATAAGCATGATCGTCAGCAAGGGCATGATCTCGTCGCCAACGACCTCATAAGCCCGCTCCGAGAAATTCCGCCCTGCATCTTCAAGAGCCTCAAGCAGGCCGCCTAGAAAGTTCATGGGGTCACTGCTCTCCGCTTGCAGCGAAAGCGTCGATCGCCGCCAGCGCTTCCGATGGGTTGCCGTTCACGCTGGTCATTGGGCCACATTCCTGTCGCGGATCCTCGGCGTAGGATGTGAGGTTCGCGGGCCTCTTGCATGGTGCGGTCTTCTCTTTCGGGGCGCCGGCGCAGCCGGTTACGCCGGCAGCAACCACGACGGAGAGGAGCACAAAGCCTTTCACTCGAAATGTCTTAGTCACCGTAGGTCAGCGCCTTCTTCGTGTTGGAGATGTCGACAAGGCGGCGCTGGTTTTGAGCCTGCAGGGAGCCGACGGCACCATTCATGACGCCGATCATCTCGTTGATCGTCAGGCCCGTTTGAACCTGCAGCTGCGTGTTCTGATCGATGGACCCCTTGATGTCCTGAGCCTGACCGATCTGCTGGCCTGCCTGCTGGAACGCTTGTGTTCGCGACTGAACGGCTTGTTGCGAGCCGGTGACTAGGGCGGCAACTCCAAGGACGGTCTTCATCATTTCTTCGTAGGACTTGTCGCCCGAGAACGTGCTGTCTGCCTTGCCAGACAAGTTCTTCACGAGCTGGAGACCGTTGATGAAGGTGGTGGCAATCTGGCCGATGTCACCGCCCATGCTGCCGAAGTTCGGGACACCGCCCTGCATGAGGCTGTCGAGTGACGGCATCTGAGAAACGCTGAACCCTTGACCAACGGCGAGGTTCTGCATGGGATTGGAAACGCTCCCGCGATCCCCTGTGACGGCTTTAAGTGTCTCTTCTACCGTCTTCAGAACTTGCCTGTTCGTGTCCAGGATCTGATCAGTCGTCTGAGAGGTTTCTGTCGCGATCTTCAGGTTGGCGCTGTCGATCACCGGAACTTGTGCATGCGCGGTAGACGCCATCGCTAGCGAAAACGCAGTCAGAAATGCTCTTCTCATGGCCGTTCTCCTTGTCATTCGGCGCTCAACATCAGCTTCATGTCAGCCTCTGGTTCGAGTTTTCGAACGCAGACCTGTTCCTCCGGATTCCACTCAAGCTGCAGTTCCTTGTCGCAGAGGTCAGCTACCTCGCGATCCTCTTCCTTCTCATCTCGCTTGTAGTCGCTGGATCGCGAAGACCCCGAGAGCCCCCCCAGATCGAGCGCATTCTGAGAATTCATAAGCTCGGCCATCGTTGTTCCGAGGCGGATGACCTGGTTCATCATCTCAAGGTTCGCATTACGGGCGCCGGAATTGTGGTCCCAGCTGTCTTGGATCGTGCCGCTTTCCATCTGGCCGAGTTGCTGAAGCCATGACGCGACGTTCCCGCTGTTTTCGGAAATCGACTGGCTGGTCGCCATCGAGTTGATGGTCGCGTCTCTCGCACCTGAAAAGCCCGACGTGCCTCCTCCGAAATTTTCGGGGATGTTCGACACATCGGAGCCTCCGAACTGGGGCATCCACTTCCCTTTGATCGCGGCTACATACCCCTGCGTCTCCTTGAACGGAGGGATGCCGCCATACTTACGAACGTTGCCTGGCCCCGCGTTGTATGCGGCGAGCGCAAGGTTGGTATTGCCGTTGAAGGTACGGAGCTGCTGCTTCAGGTAGCGCGCGCCGCCGCGAAGGTTATTCTCGATATCGTGAGGATTGACGCCAAGATCCTTGGCTGTGCCCGGCATCAGCTGCGACAAGCCCATAGCGCCGACCGGCGACTTTGCGCAGGGATTGAACCGGCTCTCCTGGTAGACGAGAGACATGAAGAGGGTTTCGTCTACCCCTTCCTCACGCGCCACTCGCTTCACGAGCCCGACAATCTCCGGATTGGCTTGTGCTGCCGAGGGGGCATCACCTCCGCGCCCCGGCCGGTACATCGAGCAGGTGACGCTCTTGCTCACGGAGTGCCGGCGACTGTCTGTTTCCTCGATCTGCTTCGTCGTTTCATTGCGCACTGCATCGGTTGAAGTGAGGGCGCCATCCGTAACAGGAACCTGCGAGAAGGCGGGGGGCGCCGTTCCCCAAGCCAAGGCTGCAACCAGCAGCGTTAGAGTCCGACTGTTCCTCATTCGGCCTTCTCCCATCCGCAGAATTTCGCCAACCAGTTTTCGGGCTCGTCTCCGTACTGCTCGCGAAGTGCCGCGCACTCCTCGATCGTCTCCTTGCGTCCTGAAAGCACCTTCACGAGATCCGGCATTGTCGACAGATCGAGACGCGCAATGACAGAGTCGTTGCCATGCTTAATCAGGAAGGTTCTCTTTTCAGGAGGCGTGTTCTTGATGAACTTGAACTCCTTCACCGTCAGGCCGAAGCGCTTGATGTAGCTCTCTTCGTCAGCCCGTGGGTTCGGGAAGTGGATGTTGGTCGCCGATTGCTCAATGAGCGTGTGCGACGCTTTGGATTTGGTGATGTCAGCGGCCGACTGCGTACCAAAGCCCACGATGCCGTTGAGCTTTCGGATCGTCTTCATCTTGTCGACGATAAAGGCGCTGAAAGTGTCATCCATTAGCAGCTGCCAGCCTTCATCCATGAAGAACATGACGGGGTTACCGTCCAGCAGCTCGTCCAGCCGATGATAAAGATACATCAGCGCAGGGGTTCTTAGCTCCTCGTTTCCGAGGATGTTGGTCATGTCAAAGCCAAATACGCTGTGACCCGAGAAGGACAGGACGTCATGGGGCGCGTTGAACAGCCAGGCTTTTTCGCCTTCGATCCAAGGACGAAGCCGCGAGTATAGATCGTTGGCATCGGCCTTGGACCGCCCCATCAAGAGGCCGGCAAGATTCGGGAGGTTTCGCTGAGCTGCAGGCTCCTGCATGATCCGGACGATTGCCTTTTCCAGCGTGTCCTCGTCCTCTTGCGTGAAGTCGGTGCGTCGATCGCAGCGCAGCATGGCCTTGAGCAGACGGACCAGAAATTCCCGGTTCTCGCCGGTGTTTTCCAATTGCAGCGGGTTAAAGCCCGTGGGCGTTCCCGGAGACAGAACCTCGTAGGCTCCGCCGATCGCCCTGACGAAGATCTCGGCCCCGCGGTCCTTATCAAAGAACACGGCGCGAGGCGTGGGTGAAACCCGCATCGCCTGAGCCAGCAGGAAGGTCAAACCAACGGTCTTGCCGGATCCTGTCGGACCAGTCACCGTGAAGTGCCCGATATCGCGGCGGTGGAAGTTGAACCAGTAGGGGGTTTGTGAGGTCGTTTCCAGAATGGTGATCGGCAGGCCCCAATGGGTGCGATCCGCTTGTCCAGTCGCGAAATTATGCATCGAGGAAAGGCCGGAGAAGTTGGCGCTCGACAGCATGGCGATGCGGGAGATGTAGGAGCGGTTTCCCGGCAGCTGCGCCCAGAACGCCGCTTCAAGATTAAGATCCTCCCGGAGCCAGTTGATGTTCATGTCGGTGAGGCAAGCGCCAAGTTCCGACACGCAACGGCTCAATCCGTCGAGGTCCCGCGAAATGCACAGAAGCGAAAAGTGATGGAAGCCGAATACAGCCTCCTGATTGAGGAGGCTGTTCAATGCATAGTCGATGTCGGATTCGACCGAGCTACCCGCTTCGTCGGAGGCCTTGATTTGGCGTTGAAGGCGGCTGATCCGCTCTTGTGCGATCGGCTTGTCTGCAAGGGTGAAAGACTGGGTCAGGATGAACTCGTGGTTCACCTGCAGCAACCCATCCAACATGCCGGGACCAGTGAATGGAGGATATTCTTTGATCGAGAGTAGAGCGGCATAGCGGCTGTCTTCTTCCACCGCCGCTTGTGCCTGCATCGTCCGCTTTGAAAAGTGAAGCCGTGAAGTGCCGACGTAGTTGCGGATTCCCATGCGCGGAAGCCGCATCTTTCGCGGCACACCGCAGGTCAGGATCGTGTTGAAGAACTCGCAGGGCTCCGAATACGGATCGCCCTTAGCCTCTTCTCCATCGATGTCCTTCTTCGCGGTATCGTCCGATTTCTTGCGATACGTGATGCCAAGCGGCTTTGCGCCGTACTTGTGCAACTCTTTCACGATGTTCCCAACCAGCTCTTCAAGGTCGGTCACGTCTTCACGGGTCGCTTGGGCCCTGGCCTCCTTGTTCGAGCGTTCAAAGATCCGCTTTAGCGAGTCGCCGAGGCCAAGCGCCCCTTTCATGCCCGAACGCACGATCGTCAGGTAGATTTCGTTCGTGAACATCCGCTTCTTGCGAAGTTGCTCCATATAGCGATCGTTCAGGATCTCGCAGAAGGAGGAATCGAACGAACCGCCGATTTCGGTCTCCACCTCACGACGGATTACGGTCGACCAAAGAGAATAGCGGCTCGAACCTAGTGCTCGGATCATGGTGTTCTGCACAACAGAACGCATGTTCAATTCGGCCTGGTCCTCCGTCTGGAAGAACAGTCCATCGAGCTTGATGACGCTGATCAGGGTTCCATTCTCGAGCCCGATGACCGTGTCAGACACATGCCGCATGTAGGGGATGTGAACGGACATAGGCCGCTCGTTGCCGGCGACCTTCCCAAACCCAAGCTCTTCCTTGACGACTTTCAGCATCTACTATGGTCCGTATGAGTTGGTGCCCCAAAAGCGCTTGTTGGGGGTCCTTGGCGTCTTGCGGGACGTGACCTGCAGGACGTCGAGAATCTTGCTGTCCCAGGCACAAAGCGAGAAAAGGACAAGGTAGGCGGCTGGCGCGATCAGCAGTGCCGCCAGATGGTTCGTCACCAGCCACCCAATGATTGTCACGCCGATGATCAGGACGACCGCCATGTAGGGCACGCCCCATAGCGTCGGAGAACGGGTCAAGCCGATCACCAACGGCGTCAAAGCTGGCTTCTCGTCCTGAAAATCGCTCATCAGCCGCCGCCTACCGACGAAATCATCTGGTCAACGATGGCAGGGGCGCCGAACACGAGACCGATGCCAATGACGACGGCTCCGGCCGTGAACCACGAAAGCCTGCCGGCAAAGGCAAGGAAGCCGAGGCCAATCACGGCGATGATTGCCATGAGACGTCCAAAGGGGCCGGTGATGAAGTCAACGATCATCTGCACGGCTGTCTGAAGGGGGGCGAATGCACCGCCGCCGCCACCGCTAGCCTGTGCAAGCGCTTGATCAGCGCCAGCAACTTGCAGGGCTGCCACCAAGCCAATGACGGCTGCTGCCTTCAATGCCCCGGAATGCCGGGAAACGACGTTCTTCATAGTTCTCTCCTTAAAAATGCATCACGCCGCCGACGAACTTGCCGGTCTTCTCCACAGCGATGACTCCGGCATCGCTGGTGTTCTTTGCCGCCATGTCTCGGACGATCCCGCTCGCCTTCCGCTTGCCGGTTGGCATCGGTAGGCCAAGCTGGAAATTCACGACCTTTGCGACATAGCGGACGGTTTCTTGGAATGGCGGAACGCCGCCATATTCGTAGATGCGACCCTCCCCGCTGTTGTAAGCGGCTGCGACCAGAAGCGGGTTCTGAAACTCATCGAGCAGGAAGCGCAGGTACTTCATCCCGCCCTCGATGTTTTGAGCGGGATCGCAAATCTCCTGAACACCGAAGTGAGCCGCCGTTTCGGGGATAAGCTGCATCGGACCGCGTGCGCCTTTCGGTGAATTGCGGATCTCATCGAAGCGGCTTTCGGCCCAGGCAATCGCAACCGCGAAGCCCTCATCGACGCTGTATCGGCGCGCAGTCGATGCAACCAGCGCTTTAATCTCATCAGGTGACAGTGGCGACGGCCCGCACTCTTCAACGGGGGGTCGTGCCCCTAGATTTTCGGGGGTGTCACTAGATGTAGTATCTAGAGTGGGAGTCTGGACAGGCTCAAAGCGGCCGGTGGCGCGCTCCGAGACATCAAAATACGCGCTGACAGACGCATCAATTTGATGCCCTTTGGTGCCCGCGTCTTTCGACGCCGTTGCGCCCAATACTTCAGCTCCGCCCTTCGTGACAACACCGTTTGCACCAAGGACAAATTCCTTCTCTGATGTCTCGACACCGCTCCAGCGATCTTCGAAGTTCGTGACCAGAGATTCCTCGTTCATTGTCACAGAACCGTTGTAATCGCTGGAAATACGCCCTGTTGTGGCTAGGTCTTGTGACGCAGCAGTATTGGCCGCGAGCAGCACGGATAATGCTGCGCTAGTCAGGGTTCGCGGGCCTAGATACCCTGCATAGACAGTGTTTTTATCCATCGCACCCGCCCGTCAAACGGTGTTGTGATCGCCACGAAAACCGACTAGAGTTAATGCACACATGATACCGATTTGATGCACTCTTACAAGTTTTCTGATCGGTGTTAAACCCCATTTTGCAGGGTCAACAATCGCACTACGGATGGTTAGGGCTAGAATATGAAACAGGCCATCATTCCCGCGCTTCTAAGTTGCGCATTGGCAACACAAGCGCTTGCCGCTCCTGCGGTGAACAAGGACTACATCAGGTCACTGGCGGCGCCGGGCAAGACGGTTCTTGTCGTCGAGTATTACGACGGGACCGGCAAAGTCGCTGATCGCAAGGGTTACGCCACGGCCAATGGCTTCAAGGCTATTTCGGCAACTGAGTTTCGCGTCGATGAATCGACAACGTTGCATCTGTATGGCGTTCAGCCTTGCAACGGCGATCTGGTCAATCGCGCGGAGGACTATTCCGGGACTTGCGAGGAGTTTGGTACGCAGCAGCTGCAAACGATGCTGCAAAGCCCCAAGGTGCTGTTCTGCAGGGCCTTCATCAGCGAGCAGACAGCCCCCGTTCAGGATGTCACTTGCTACGGCTACTATAACTATCCTGGAGCAATGGACACGGTCGATAATCTTGAGGAGCAGCTTCTGTCGTTGGGAGCGGTTCGCCTGACTAAGAAAGCCGATGGTTCATTCGAACGTCCTGATCTCACGGAAGCTCAGGAAATCGGCCAGAAGGGTTCCTACGGCATGTGGGCAGATCCTCGGGTGAAGGCGCAATGAAGCTTGCTGCTGCACTCGTCGCGACTCTACTGCCCTTTGCAGCCAATGCCGCACCTGAAGGGTACTTCGATCTTGCTCCCGGCATTACCTTGGAAACGGGGGACACCTGGATTTCGAACGGAGAACGGTTTCGTCTCTATGGCATCCAGTCCTGCTTGCGCGGCACTGCCTACACGGACGGTCAGGGCAACAAGAAGGATTGCGGCGAGGCATCGCTTGCGATGTTGGCTGCCTACATCAAGGACACCAAACCGATCTGTGCCCCCGTGGCGAAGCTAAACGGCATCTCATATGTCGTTTGTTACGCCACGGTTGGCAGTCAAAGGCTCGACCTCGCGCAGATTATGGTGACAAGCGGCTATGCATTCGCCGCCTTGAAGACCGATGGTCTCCCTTATCATGCCCCCTACGCCATAGCCGAGCAGCTTGCTCAGCAAAAGAAGGCCGGCCTTTGGCAATTCTCCGACGTTCAGCACCCTTCCATCCTGCTTAGTCGTGAGGCGAACCAGCGATCGAGGAGCGCCCAGCCATGAGAAACCGCCTTATCGTGGCTTTGGTGCATGGATCGTTAAGCGCATTGTCGTAGGTGCTCGCGCAGCCCGACAACTGGTCTCCACCACGATGCCGT
>QFQX01000065.1 GCA_003248775.1 Shinella sp.
CTACAGCATGTCGCGCAAAAGTGTGCAGCGGTTTTGCGGCAACGACATGCGATGAAACAAGGACTTAAAGCGTAAAGAGCGAAGCTGAAAGATCGCGACACGCTTTAATAGACGCAACTTGTTGCGATGCAATATAGAACCTGCGCCAGCGAGTTCCAACATTTCCGTTACTTGGCGGAAAGCTGAGCGACAGCGAGCAGCGTATCGGCGCTGATCGAATATCCCCCGCCGGTCAGGATCGTCAGCGCGGCGGAACCGGTCGCACCGTTCTGACTGTCGTAAAGAGCGGTGAAGCGCTTCACGAGCTTATCGACATAATCCGGATCCTGCAGCTTTTCCAGGTCGATGAAATTCTTCACCGTGCTCGCCTGCTTTTCCACATCCTGACTGGAGAAATAGTTGGACAGGTTATAGGCGGTGGTGAAAAACTCCTGCAAGGCGGTATCGCCGAGGATGTCGTAGGCGCTGGTGATCGATGGCGCCATGCGTTGGAAATAGAGGGCCAGGCGAACGCCGGAGTTGGAATCGCCCTGATCTTCTTCGAGGGTCTGGCGGAAGTACCTGTTGACAGTTTCGAGCGTATCGCCCCGCTGCTGGATCGTTCCGGCTGGATCGCTGGATAGATTGCCTTCGTTGTCAAAGTTGAACGAGCCGACGATCTCCGCGAATGTGTTGTCGGAAAGCGTGTTCACATAGCTCTTCGGATCCGTCAGATCGGATTCGAACATCTTTCCCAGATCCTCCTTCGTCACGCTCTCGGGATCGATCCCCTTGGCCTCGAGCACGAAGTTGGTGAGGCGGCTGTCGGCAAGCAGTTGGCTACGTGTCGAGATCGTCTCCATCTGCGCCTTGTAATATTCAATTTCCTTGTCGGCGGCTTCCTTTGCCTTGTCGAGTTCCGACCCTTTCAGAAACCGCGTCTTTTGTTGCGTATAGGCGTCGGCATAACCGTTGATGACATTTTCCGACTGGACGAGAAGCGGGACCTCCGTGTCACCTTCAGAGTTGAAATTGAAGGCCTTGGCCAGATTGACGAAACGCTCGTCCTTCAGCGAATTGACGTAGCTCTTCTTGTCATTGACGTCACTCGACAGAATCTTCTGAAGTTCAGACTTGCTGACCTCGGTCGGATCGATGCCGTAGGCGCGCAACGCGACGTTCCAGATTTCGGTAACGTCGTCGAAGGTGTCGTCATTGTTTACGTCGTCGTCGGCCTCGTAATAGTCGCTGTTCGTCGTCATGAAATCGTCGATATTCTTGACGGCGGCGATACGGGTTTCGAAATTGGATACCGCATCGTCCACAGCAGCCTTCTGATCTTCCTGGAAGGCAGTCTTGTAGCGTTTCGCAAGCGAGGTGATCTGGTCGCTGCTCAGAGCGCTTTCGCCCGCGGTCACGGTTCCATCGGTCTCGAAGTTGAAATAGCCGAGAAGTTCGGTGTTGCCGTAAACCGTAGCAAAGCTTTCGCTGGACATCAGGCTCGCGACACTCGACGCCATGATGGTGTCACGCAGGCCAAAAGCCGTCTTGACGTAAGATAGCAGCCGCTCGTCGGAGACCAAGCCGGTGGCGGTCGTGACGGCCGCCGCATTTTTTTCCCAATAGGTCTGGTTTGCCTCGTAAAGCAGGTCGGAGGGATAGGTCGAGGCGTTATAAATGTAGTCGAGGCGGCGGTTCTCTATTTCGTCGGCAGTCTGGACAGCAGTGCCGTTGACGGAGCCATCCGTGTTGAAACTGAACGATGCAGCCAGTTTGCGCCAGAGGTCGCTGCTGGCCTTGTTGGCCACGCTGTTCGGATCAGAGAGATCGCTGGTCAGGACCTGCTTGAGATAGCTCTTCGAGGTGTAGGTCGCATCCAGGCCGAAGGATTCGAGCACATAGCCGCGCAAGCGGCTGTCACCGATCAACTGATCGACACTGGTAACGCCGCCAATCTTCTTCTGGTAGTAATCGACCTCGGTCTGGATCGAGTCTTCCTCGGCCGAGAAGGAATCCTGATAAGCGGCAAGCAGGGTGTCCGTCTGAACGGACGTCTGGGCCTTCGTCGTCTCGCCCGCGAAATTGAAGGCGGCAGCGAAATCCTGGTAACGGGTATCGGTCAGGCTGTTGGCGAAGCTCGAATCGTCCGTGAGGTCACTTTCCAGGATCTTCTTCATGAAGGCCTTGGCGTAGGTCATGTCCTCAAGACCATAGGCCTTCATTGCATATGAGAAGAGCCTGTAGTCGTTAACGAACTCATCGACATTCTTAACGTTGCCAATGTTTTCTTCGTAATAGGCGGTATCGCGGGAAACAGTCGATTGGTTAGCCACCCGGTCCAGCGAGGCCTTCATGTCCCTGTTGACCAGGAGATAGCTCGTGTAGGTCGAAAGCGTGTTCGTCGATGTCACCGGGAGCCCTTTCATACAGAAACGGCCATCTCATGGCCTGCTCAAGGCGCCAACATCGCGCAATCATCCATGTAACCGCTTACGCCACGAATGTTAACAAATAGTTAACGACCGGCCTCCGGACCTTAACGATGGCCAACGCAATCGCGAACCGTCGGGCGGTTTTGCGCCACTCTCGCGCAAGCTTCAGTCTCTAGGCTCCCGGTTGGACTGGTTTGCCCTGCGAGCGAAAAGGCGCGTTGGAGGCCAGTTTCACATGAACGTGAAATCGAAGTCTTTGCTGATCTCATGACGAGACGGAGCAGGAATGGCCACTCCCCCTAGCGTTTTGACTATCCCGAAAGTTTCGCCGCGCGGCCGCGATGTGGGCTTTGCCCTCGGTATCGTGGTTATCCTTTGCATCCTCTTCCTGCCGATCCCACCGTTTATGATCGACATGGGGCTGGCCTTCTCGATCGCCTTCTCGGTGCTGATCCTGATGGTGGCGTTGTGGATCCAGCGTCCGCTCGATTTTTCGTCCTTCCCGACGATTCTCCTGATCTCGACGATGGTGCGGCTATCGCTCAACATCGCCACGACACGCGTGATCCTTTCCCATGGCAATCAGGGGGAAGGAGCGGCGGGCGGCGTTATCGCAGGCTTCGCCAATCTGGTGATGTCCGGTGACTTCGTCATCGGTCTTATAGTCTTCCTCATCCTGATTACGGTGAACTTCATCGTCATCACCAAGGGCGCAACCCGTATCGCGGAAGTCGGCGCCCGCTTTACTCTCGATGCTATCCCCGGCAAGCAGATGTCGATCGACGCCGACCTCTCGGCCGGTATCATCGACGAAAAGGAAGCCCAGCGCCGGCGCAAGGAGCTGGAGGAGGAAAGCTCGTTCTTCGGCGCCATGGACGGTGCATCGAAGTTCGTGCGCGGTGACGCCGTCGCCGGCCTGATCATCACCGCCATCAACGTGTTCGGCGGCATCATCATCGGTTACTTCCGCCACGGCATGGAGATCGGCGAAGCCGCCGACGTCTTCGTCAAGCTTTCCGTCGGTGACGGTATCGTTTCGCAAATCCCGGCCCTTATCGTTTCGCTGGCAGCCGGCCTTCTCGTCACCCGCGGCGGCACGCTCGGCTCTACCGATCAGGCCGTTATCGGACAGCTCAGCAATTACCCGAAGGCGATGTCCGTCGCCGCCGTACTGATGGCCGTGCTGGCGCTTATGCCGGGTCTGCCATTCATTCCCTTCATCGTGCTCAGCGGTGGTCTTGCCTTCGGCGCGTGGATCATTCCGCGCCAGATCGAAGCCGAGAACAAGGTGCTGCGCGAACAGGAAGAGAAGAAGGCCGTCCACAATCAGGAAGCCGAGCGCGATACGGTCAAGAACGTATTGCGCACGACCGAAATCGAACTGGCGCTTGGTAAGCACATCTCGCCGCGCCTTCTCGGCGCCCATCAGGAACTTGCGTTCCGCGTCGGCAAGATGCGTAAGAAATTTGCCGCGCAGTATGGTTTCGTGGTTCCGGAAATCAAGGTCACCGACGACATTACCATTCCGGACAAGTCCTATCAGATCCGTATTCACGGCACGACGGTTGCCGCTAACACGCTGCGCGTCGGCGAAGTCCTGGTCATCACCGGCAAGGGACGCAAGCCCACTGTTCCGGGTGACGAGGTGCGGGATCCCGCCTTCGGCATGCCGGCGGTCTCCGTATTGGAAAACTTCGTCGAGGACCTCAAGCGCGAGGGTTTCCACCCGATCGACAATATCTCGACCCTTCTGACCCATGTGAGCGAGGTCATCCGCAACAACCTGCCGATGCTGCTCTCGTTCAAGGACGTAAAGATGCTGATCGAGCGGCTCGATCCGGAATACAAGAAGCTTGCCGACGAAATCTGCTCCTCGCACATGTCCTATTCCGGCCTGCAGGCGATCCTGAAACTCTTGCTTGCCGAACGCGTATCGATCCGCAACCTGCACCTGATCCTCGAGGCGGTCGCCGAACTCGCACCGCATCTGCGCAAGACCGAGCAGATCGTCGAGCACGTCCGCATCCGTATGGCCCAGCAGATCTGCGGCGACCTCTCCGACAACGGCATCCTGCGCGTCGTCCGTCTGGGCACCAAGTGGGACGTGATCTTCCAGCAGGCGATCAAGCGCGACGCCAAGGGCGATGTGGTCGAATTCGACATCGATCCGCGCCATGTCGAGGAGTTCAGCGCGGAGGCCAGCAAGGTTATCCGTGAATTCATGGACGAAGGCCTGCCCTTCGTACTTGTCACGCTGCCGGAAACGCGCTCCTATGTCCGCATGATCACCGAACGCCTCTTCAGCACGCTGCCGGTACTCTCGCACGTGGAATTGGCCAAGGGCACGGAAATCAAGATACTCGGTTCCATTTCATGATTTCAGATCCGCAGGGGACTGTCATGGCGCTGTTTCTGGCATTCTGCCGGATCGGCGGATGCATGATGACCATGCCGACCTTCTCTTCAGCGCGCATGCCGATGCAGATCAGGCTCTTCCTGTCGCTGTCGATGTCGATCGCTCTCCTGCCTCTCTTTTGGGACACACTCTATCCCCGGGCGACCGGGGATATGGTCGTTTATGTCACGCTGATCTTTTCCGAGACCCTGACGGGCGTAATGTTCGGCCTGATCGCCCATCTCTACACGATGGGAATGCAGTTCGCCGGCACCGTGATCGGCATGTCGATCGCCTTCAATGCACAGCCGACCTCCGATCCGCTGGAAGATACCTCCGAAAACCAGCTCACCACCATCATGACCTTCGGGGCGCTGCTGGTTCTCTTCGCTACGGACTTCCATCACATCATCATCAAGGCGCTCGCCGATTCCTATGACGCTCTTCCCATCGGCCGGCTGGTAGACCCGCAACAGATGCTGATCAGCTTGACGGATACCATGAGCGCCACGCTGATGATCATGCTGCGGCTGGCAAGCCCCTTCCTGCTGTTCGGCCTGCTGTTCAACGTGGTCATCGGCCTTATCAACAAGCTGGCGCCTCAAATACCGCTCTACTTCATCTCCACGCCCTATGCCCTCTTCGGCGGGTTGCTGCTTCTCTACTTCGGCATCGCCGCGCTGCTGGACCAGTTCGCCCAGGCATTCGCTCCGATCTTCAACAATCTCTAGGGAACGGACGTGGCCGAGGTCGAAAAATCGAAGAAGCTGAAGCGGCTCGTGGCAGTCCAGCGCCATGTCGAGAAAATGACCGAGAACGAGCTTTCCATGGTCATTCGCGAACGGGCGGAGGTCGCGGAGGCCACGGCCCGCACGGTCAACGTCATGACTTCGCTCGATCCGCTGCACCGCTCCCTTTCCCGCAATTACCTCGAACGCTTCGCCAAGCTTACCAGCAGGGACAAGCAGCTCGGCAATCTCCAGCGAACCCAGGAAACGCGCCTCGCCAAGGAGCGGAAGAAAGGAGACAAGCTGGAGGAAAAGATGAAGGAAGCCCGCGTGGCGGAAACCCGCGTCGCCGACGACAATGCCGTCTACGACCTCATCGAAATGACCCTTGCGCTGAAAGACACCAGCCTCCAGCAAGGTTAGAGTGCGATTGTCGTCGAACCTGGAGCGCGCCTCGGTCCGATTGAACCGGATCGGCGCTCCAAGGTTCTCTTTTTGAAGCATGATCTCATCGGCCCTCGTTTCACTCCGGTCGGATCATGCTCCAACGCAAAAGGAAGACGACGTGGCTATTTCTCCTCCCAGCGATCTCGTTCTCGACGTGGTAAGAGCAGCCGACCCCGGTGAGCTGGTGGCGGCAAGGGAAAAGATGCGGGCGACCAGCGCGGCCAACGAGGCTTCGGTTCTGACCGCCAGCAATGCGGGTTTCGCCTCGATGCTCGGCACCGCCCAGAGCGCTGCGGCCAAGGCCGGTCTCGGCAATGTTCCCACGGCGCAGATCGACGGCAAGGTGCCGGAAACCTATCGCAAATTCGAGGCCAGCATCCTGTCGACCTTCATCCAGGAGATGATGCCGAAGGAGAGCGAAGAGGTCTACGGCAAGGGCTCCGCCGGCGAATTCTGGAAGAGCATGATGGCCGAACAGATCGCCAACGAGGTTTCCAAGACCGGTGGCATCGGCATTGCGGAACAGGTCTACTCCCAGTCGCTGCAGCGCCAGCGGGCAGAGGCTCCCAACAACACGACGGATGAATCCGACCGTGGCATGGCGCTCAGCATGATCACGGATTTCCAGCGTAAGACGCTGCTTTCTCCCGAAAGCGACACCAGCACTGCGACTGACAACAAAACAAGCTGAATACAGCACGCCAAGGGGTGATATAAAATGGAAGTAGTCAACCACGAATACCGTATCAAGACGGTGCTCGGCCGGCTCGAAGTCATCATCGACAACGAAAACCAGCGCATCGGCACGGATCCGGATTTCGACTTCAAGCTCTCGAACGCGCACAAGAGCCGTTGCCTCTACGAGCTTACCATGCTGTTTCGCGACACCGACACCCGCGAGATCGCGGCGACCTATCTCGAACAGCTTCACGGCCTGAAGGCCAAGCTGGATCTCAACGCCCGTCGGGTGGAAGCTCACATGCGCGCCGTTCGCGCGGTGACCGAACTCCTGAAGAACGCGGCGCAGAGCGCCGACGACGACGGCACCTATTCGCAGGAGCAATTCCTCGTTCGTGAGCGGAAATGATCAAGATCCTTCTCGTCGGCCTGTGGGTTTGCGCTCTGACACTCGGCGGCGTCTATGCTGCCGTGTCGTTCAGCGGAAAGCCGGATGAAAATGCCGAAGCCAAGGCCGAAGCCCCGACCGAATACGTTGCCGGCGAAATCCTGAGCCTGCCCGTCGTCACGGACAATGCGGTGACGGGCTATTTCCTGGCCCGGGTCTCGGTGACCGTCGACAGCGAAAAGGCGAAGAAGGTCCATGTGCCGATCGCCCCCTACATAACCGACCAACTCTTCGGCCTGCTGGTGGGCGACAAGCTCATCGACCTTCCGACCGCCGGCAGCTTCGACGTTGCCGGCCTCAAGACCAAGGTCAAGGACGGGATCAACAGCCAGGTCGGCGAGGAACTCGTGACCGGCGTCATCGTCGAGCAACTCGACTTCCTCTCAAAGGCCGACCTGAACTCGGGCGACCCCAAGCGCAGATCCTCGACCATCAAGATCGCCGAGGGTGAAAAGCCGCCGGCGTCGGCCAAGGCCGAAGGCGCTTCGAAGTGACGACCCGGCAACGCCGCAAGGTGCTCCAGAGCACGGCGGCGCGCCAGTGGAGCTTCGCGACGGTTCTCCGACCGACATTGTCCGGGCCCAGCGCTCCGGCCACCGCCGCCATCGAACTCTCCGGAGCGGCCTATCTACAGCCTCGCGAAAGGCCCGCCTACTAAGAAGGCCATAAGCGGTTTCTCCGCGTCCAGTTCAACGGCAGTCCCAGGCTCCATGATGCAAAACTCCGAAATTCTGCTGTCCATATGCGTTCCTACCTATAACAGGCAGTTCATGCTCGAGAGGAATATCAACTTCCATCTCGAGAACTTCCGGCGCCTCGGCATTCCGTTCGAAATCGTCATCGTCGATGACTGCTCGACCGACAACACCGACGATTATCTCCAATCGTTGGCAGGCACGCCGGAACTCAGCCACTACCGGCGCATCAAGAACTCCGGCTTTGTCAGCAACTACGCCTTTGCGATGCGTCGTGCCCGTGGCCGCTATGCCGTATTCCTCGGCGACGACGACCTGTTGATTCCGGAAAAAGTGGTCGAATATATCAGAATCATGGAAGCCGACCCGGCCATAGGAGTGGTCCAGGCGCCGTGGATGCTCGTTGACGCGCGGCCCGGTCGCGGCGACATGGGGCCGTTCTATCAGGTTCCGGGACCGACCCGCTTCGCCAAGGGCGATTTCAAGGGCCTCCTACGCTTCATCCTCGGCCACCACGTCTTCCCCGAATTCCTGATCATCCGGCGCGATGTGCTGCAGAAGACGATTTCGAGCGCGACACCCTTCATCTTCTGGGCCTTCCTGTTCACGACCCGAGCGCTCGACAAGACGGATATCCTGTTCATGCCGGAACCCTTCGCACGGGTGACGGCAGTATCGGACGACCCGCGCCTGCAACAGGGCAATACGGAGTGCATGTTCCAGTGGGACACCTATCGCGGCGGGCTGGAATACCTCGCTTCACAAATGTGGAGAGGCAAGTTCCCGACGACTCAGGAGCGCTTCGATCTCACGCAAGAGATTATCCAGTTCATGCAGCACCGCCAGACCGTTGCACTGCGGCTGCATATTCAGGCCAAGAACTGGGTGGAGGCCTATGTTCTCTACCACCGCATGTCCGCATATAGCTCAGCCACGCTGCAAGGGGCTTCGATCGACCTCATCCAGAAGCTCGCCGGCGCGAGCCTGGCCGCGACGGAAGCAGCGGGGTTCAGCAACCTTCCCATCGTCGTGGACCCGATGGTCACCAGCGATATCGTCGATCTCCTTCCCGAAAAGGTCAAGGAGCGGCTGACCCGGGACGTTCCGGCGGAGGACGACGGCGCAGCACGCGCCTGGCTGCGGCTCGATCCCCGTTTCGGCGAACCGATGAAGCGTCAGGACGCCGCTTTCGACATCGGCAGCTATATCGAGCAATTCATCTGATGTGATCCATCATGGTCCCCGAATGGGGACCGTTCCCGTCCATCGGAGGATCATGTCGAGGGACAGTGTCTGTCCTCCCGGAGGGAACTGAAAGACAGAGGCGGGAGACAGCCATGACGAAACGGATATTGATCGTGGGGGCCGGCCTTTCGGGGGCGGTTATCGGTCGCAGGCTGGCGGAAGCGGGCCATGCCGTGACGATCATCGATCAACGGGACCACATCGCCGGCAATTGCCATACCGAACGCGATGCCGAGACGGGCGTCATGGTTCATGTCTACGGCCCGCATATCTTCCATACCGACGATGAGGAGGTCTGGCACTACGTCAACGGCTTCGAGCGCTTCATGCCCTATGTGAACAGGGTGAAGACGACGAGCGGCGGCCACGTCTACCTGCTGCCGATCAACCTGCACACGATCAACCAGTTCTTCGGAAAGACGCTGCGCCCGGACGAGGCAAAGGCCTTTATCCAATCATTGGCGGATGAAACCATCGGCGAACCCAAGACCTTCGAGGAGCAGGCGCTCAAGTTCGTCGGGCGAGATCTCTACGAGGCCTTCCTCAAGGGATACACCGTCAAGCAATGGGGCTGCCAGCCGGACGAGCTTCCGGCCAGCATCCTGAAGCGGCTGCCGGTGCGCTTCAACTACGACGACAACTACTTCTTCCATCGTTTCCAGGGCATGCCGGAAAACGGCTACACGGCCATGATCGGCAAGATTCTCGATCACGAACGGATCGAGGTGGAACTCGCACGGCGCTTCGACAGGGCGGAGGCCGACGGCTTCGATCACGTCTTCTATTCCGGACCGATCGACAGCTACTTCGCTTATGAATATGGCCGCCTCGGCTACCGCACGCTCGATTTCGAGCCGTTCCGATACGACGGCGATTACCAGGGCTGCGCGGTCATGAATTATGGAGATGTCGACGTTCCCTATACCCGCATCACCGAGCACAAGCATTTCTCGCCCTGGGAAAAACACGAGAAGAGCATCTGCTACAGGGAGTATTCGCGCGCCTGCGGGCCGGACGATATTCCTTACTATCCGATCCGGCTTTCCGACGAGAAGACCCTGATTGCCCAGTATGTCGAACGTGCCCGGAGCCAAACCGGCGTTACCTTCGTCGGCCGCCTCGGCACCTACCGCTATCTCGACATGGATGTCACGATCCGCGAAGCACTCGATACCGCCGCCGCCTATCTGGCAAGCGCGACCGAGGGTGGTAAGGCGATGCCGGCATTTTGTGTGGAGCCGTAAGTTCAGCGGATGGCTCGCGGCTTCCGGAAACGCGACCTGATCGAGGTTGGGCAGGCGTGAAGGCTCCGGCGACATGTCAGCCTCGCGAAAGCTCTGGCAACTAGAAAATGAGACAGATTGGGCCATCTTCCGAGCGGCGGCGAGATCGCGGTTGCATCAGGTGGCGGGTCGTTACGAACGTCCGGGATAAGGAAACATGGTGCAGAAAAAACGACTGGGAATTCTCATCGAGGTCGACAGCTTTATTGGCGACATCCGTGACCACCTGTCTCAGACCTACGAGATCGTGGCCATCAAGCCCCGGAATCTGCAGGACATCGAAAAGGTCGTGGAGTGGGCGGACGTCGTCTGGTTTGAGTTCTGCAACGAACTTTTCCTGCACGCGATCAACCAGAACATCAAGTCGAAGGGAAAGCGCGTCATCGTGCGCTGGCACCGCTTCGAGATCGTGGAATCGAATTTTCCGCAACGCATGCGTTTCGATTGCATCGACGACCTCATTCTCGTGTCGCACGACATGCTGCGGGTATTGAGACAGCGCGTTCCCGGTCTCGACACCAAGACCCGCACGCATGTCATCTGGAACGGCGTGAACATCGACAAGTTCAAACCGCTCTCCACGCTGGACAAGAAAAAGATCGCCTGGGTGGCAAAACCCTTCCTGCGCAAGAACCAGCCTTTGTTCATGCAGATCATGTACGAACTGGTGAAGCGGGATCCATCCTACACGCTGCATGTTGCCGGCGGCATGGAAGAGTTCGTGACGCTTCCCTATCTCAAGAGGACGGCCGAAAAGCTCGGCCTGACGCAGAATGTCATCTTCTACGGCTGGCAGAACAACATGCCCGCCTTCCTGTCCGACAAGGGCGTCATTCTCTCCACCTCGATCCATGAAAGCTTCGGTTACAACATTGCCGAGGCCATGTCGGTCGGCGCATTGCCGATCGTGCACGACTATCCCGGCGCCGAGGAGTTCTGGCCCGACGAAATCCGCTTTTCCTCCATCGAGCAGGCCGTGAACCTCATTATCGAGGGCAAGACGCATCAGTGGACCCATTATGTCGGCGAGAAATTTCCGCTGTCGAAGCAGTTGCGCGAAATCGATATCGTTCTCAACGGCGCGGCCCCGCGGCAGAGTGCTGCGAGTGAGGCTGCCATGCTGCTGGCCTCCATACCGTCGGTATTCATAGCCTCAAGTCCCGCTCCGAGCGTCCCGCCGACACTGTCGCAACCAGGTCCTGTACTGGCGCAACAGTTTGCCCCCCCGCCAATCCCTGCCGTCCCGGCACCGTCCGCTGCTCCCGCGCCGGTTAGCTCGGCACCCTTCGCGAATGCAGATCGTCCGCTTGTCTTTGATTCGAACAGCTACTGGGAAAAGCGTTATCAGGCCGGCGGCAATTCCGGAGCCGGCTCCTACGATCAACTCGCTCGCTACAAAGGGTTGGTTATCAACCTGTTTGCCCAGCAGAAGAAGCTAAAGTCCTTCGCTGAGCTCGGCTCGGGCGATGGCAACCAGCTGCGCTACTTCAACTTCGAGCAATATACCGGCTTCGACGTATCTCAGGCAATCATCGCCAAAACGAAGGCGATGTATGCGGCAAACCCGAACTATCGCTTCATCTGGAGCGCTGAACCCGAACTGGACTGGGAAGCGCACGAGCAGGAATACGAATGCGCCCTCTCGCTCGATGTGCTCTACCATTTGATCGATGACCGGGTCTTTACCGAATACATGGACCGCCTTTTCAGCCTGTCCAGTCGTTACGTAATCATCTACGCTTCGAACTTTGACGCTCCGGACCGAAACGGTGCCATGCATGTGCGTCACCGGAAGTTCGTCGACTTCGTCGCACAGCGCTATCCCCAGTGGACACTGCTGAAATATCTTGAGAACCCCTTCAAGTTCAAGCTTCAAACCGAGGCCGACTTTGCCATCTATGGGCGCGATGACATAGACAACGTGGCATTCATGGATCAGCTTGAAGGCATTGAGATCCGCGCTTGACGATCGGCACAGTCAATTAAAGAAACGGGGGCCTAGAGCCTCCGTTTTTCGTTGGAAGTGCTCTGTTGCTACAAATTACAGCACGTCGCGCAAAAGTGTGCAGCGGTTTTGCGGCAACGACATGCGATGAAACAAGGACTTAAAGCGTAGAGAGCGAAACTGAAAGATCGCGACACGCTTTAGTGGCGGCCTGCCATCGAGAGGGTTTGGACCCTTTCTGCAAGCATGGGGTATAGGGCGCGCAACGCCTGCATGACATCGTCCGACGCCACACTGATACGAACAGGCGCATGCGCGATCTGCCTGAAGAGCTCCTGCGCTACCTGAGCGTTAGCACCTGAAGGCGTCGGCAGATCGGTGATGTTCCAGGCGACCACCGCTCCCAGTTTGTCGGCGATGCGGATACCGTGAAACAGGCCGTCCGACAGGGCAGCCGCCATCTTCATGTCGTCCGTATTCTGAATGATACGGGCGAGATCGAAGAGCTTTATCGTCGTGGAGCCTTTGCCCATGCGGGCCTTGGCAATCGTGAGCGCTTCGTCCAGACCGCAGATCTTGACGGCTGTCCCCGTAGCCGAGGCGTCGCGCAGCGCTTCGAAGCGTCTATCCGCTTCGGAAAGGCCTATGCACAAGACGGCTGCTTCGGCGCTCAAGGGGTCCGCCACGACGGCGCGCCGGGGTTCCGGAGAAATCAATTGCGATGCATCGCCGCTTTTCCGCTCCATCGCCTCGATGAGCGCGCTCATCCGCTGCTGTTCCTGATGCAAATGCTGCAACATCTTTACGATCTCGACCTGAAACTCCGTAAGCAGTTCCTGCTGCTGCGTCACACCAGCCAGCATTGAGCCTATCTCTGTGATCGATGGCCCGGCATCATGGGCGTGTGTCAGCATTTCCGTAGTCTGTTGCATGTTTCCACCAATCGGTTCGGTGCCTGCGGATAAGGTCGGCATCGGACAGAATGCCGCTGTGTCAGATCATAAAAACCGGCGCTTGCGCAGGCCTGTCTTCGGCCCGTTTTCAACAGTTCGACGCAAGGATACTCCGCTAGTCTGCGGCCGGGATATTCGATGAACTGCGCAGGGAAACCCAATGTCGCTCACAAGCGTGATCATACCGGCCTACAATGTGGCGTCCGACCTCGGGAGCCTGCTGCCGAATATCCTTGCGAATGCCCTGGTTCATGAGATCATCATCGTTGACGATTGCTCGACCGACGAGACCGCACAGGTGGCAGCCGGCTGGGCCGAGCGGACCGGCAAGGTCAAGCTCATTTCGCTGCCGGCCAACGGCGGAGCCGGACAGGCCCGCAATGCCGGCATGAAGGCGGCAACCGGCCGCTATCTCTATTTCCTGGACGCCGATGATAGGCTTTCCCCCGGTGCGATCGATATCGTGACCACGCATCTTGAGGAAACCGGTAGCGACGTCATGGTCTTCAAATACCGGCAGGTAACAAAGGATCAGGGGGGCGCCTCACCGATGATACCCATCGACCAGAAGGCATGGTCAGCGATATGCGGTAGTGAAAAAAGGCGCGTCGTTTCTCTGAGCGAAGCGGGCCGTCTCCTTTTCACCGTGAACTTTCCCTGGAACAAGGTCATCCGGAGAGATTTCTGCGAGGCGTCCGGCCTGTCGTTTTCGGAAACGCGTGTACACAATGATGTCTATGCCCATTGGCACATCTATCTGAAAGCCAGGACGATCGGCCTGCTCAACCTCGAACTAATCGATCATGTGACTGCGCCGGAAAGCAACCAGCTCAGCAATCTTTTCTCGCGCCAGCGATTTGATATCTTCGAGGCCGTGAACGCCGTTGAAGTCCTGTTTTCATCCTTGCCGGCATCGTATCGGAAGCACTACGTCTGGTTTCTGGCCTTTAAGATGGACATCTTCTGCTGGATCTACCCGCGACTTTCCTCCGAGCTACGCGAGGAGTTTTGTGATCTCGTCGAGGAGAGCTTCCAGTCCTTCACCGAAGCAGATTACTTTTCCGCGCACTCCATCGAACGCCAATGTGCGCTGACCTCACTGTACCTGAAGTACGCGCCCAGGCTTGTGTTTGATTCAATCCGATAAACGATAGTAACCCGACAAGGAGCAGACAATGAATGAAGCCATCTGCATTTCCCGTGATGATGAGGACTTGACGGCTATATCCATCAGCCTGCAGGCTCTTGCAGAGCAGCAGAATCTGCAGCTGGAAATGTTGACCGAGATTGCGAAGCTGCTCAGCCATTTGACGATAACACAACGCGAACAACGGACCCGACTTGAAGCCATGGCTCCGCAGTGAAAATGGTGCGACGGTAATCCTGATCGACGGCAGAACAACAGACAGCGTTTTCAATCCATGGAAAGGATCGCCTGCGATATCGTCAGGTAATCCCCCATAAGGAAAAACAGTCCTTGGCCACCACCACGATGATCCCGCCACGACACGTCACAGTGTATGCGTGGCGATAAGTAGCGTCTGGCGTAAAGCTTACTTCACGCCAGAAATCTGCCGCATGGTGTGCCCGTAAACTCGATGGACCTCGGCCTGCTCGAGAATTGCACCGCGAATGTCATAAGTGGCGCCAATCGGTCGTGTGTGGACCACAGCAGCTGCGTCAATGATGCCAATGCGCGAACGTGGATATCCCAGGAGGGCTGGCCAGAGGTGATCGAGTCCGTAACCGGAATCGACGTCACGCATGGAGCCGATGCAGATCTCGAGCCCGCGCCGCGAGAAGATCGGGCACATGATCTCAACGAAAGCCTCATAGCGCACGTCGCCGCCGGCGCGCTGAATGGTCAGTGGATGGTTCGGGTGGCTGTCCGGTCCGTCCTTGAGGGAGGGCTGAGCCAGATCCAGACCGAACTTGTGAAACAGGTGGAACATCCTGTTGATGTCCTGCCCGGTGCACAGAAGGTCGTCATCGGGAAGCCAGATGGCATCGTACTGCCAGAGCGGGCTGCCTTCGTAAAACAGGTTGTAGAGAAGCCTGAACTTCTTGGTGTTCGGAATATGCGCAAGATACTCATGCGGCGTTGCAATCTCGGGCTGCTCGGTACCGTAGTAGCCGATGCAGAGGTCCCAGTTACGCGTGAGGCCGGTAACGCCTTCCAGCCAGTGTGGATGGAGCGATTTTGCCCCGGCTGGAACGACAACGAGGTTCGGTCGCCGCGCACCGGTTTGGGGCTCCACCAGAAACCTTGCCTTGCGGTCCTGGCTCGCGGGCGTCGCAAACATCGGATGAGCCGGGTGCTCGACCGACTGGAGAATATAAATGGCTTCACGGCCATCCACCAGGCCGCGTCCGGCGAGCGTGACAATCTTGCCCCCCGTGACTCGGGCAACGTTGAAGACCACCGATGGCAGCCCGTTATCTGCGACGAGGCATAGCCGCCCGTTGACGACCTGCCAGAAATCGATCGAGGGAGATATGAAATTGCCGATGAGCCCCTGCGGTGCGAGAACCATGAAGCTGGTGAGTACCTGACCGTTCAGGTTGAAAAACCGCCAGAAGGTACCTTCAAGGAGATCGGCGGATATAGGTGGAGCTTCGGTCAGGTTCTGCAGGATTTCATCGACCTGGGAGTTCGGCTGCGTCATGTTCATGATCGATGATCTCGCTCGTTTTCCGGCTATCTTGTGTCGCTCGCGGCTGTTTGGCTTTCGAAACCGTCGCGAATGGCCGTCCGCATATGAGAGGATTTCCGGGAATTTACCCTATCGCGCAGACTGCCACGACTGATACAGGCCCCCGTGTATCCGAGTTCAGACTATACCAAAGCAGCTTGCGCCAACCTTGATTGCTTCAAGCTTCACGAGGCTTGAGGATATCTAAAGCGTATCGCGATCTTTCAGATTCGCTCTCTACGCTTCAAGTCCTTGTTTCGTCGCATGTCGTTGCCGCAAAACCGCTGCACACTTTTGCGCGACATGCTTTGAGATGCACCGGGAATCGAGCTCAGAAACCCGATTGCACGCGGGAGAAGACGAGATTGGTAAAAAGCGAGATCTGCGCCCCGACGAAGGGAGCGGAGAGCGCAATGGCGACCATCACAGCGATGATCTTGGGAACAAAGGTAAGCGTCATTTCCTGCACCTGCGTCAGGGCCTGAATGAGCGCAATCGTGACACCGACAACCATGGCGGCAAGAACCGCCGGACCGGACGCAATGAGAACCGTCCAGATCGCATTTCGCAGGATGTCGAGAGCATCAGCTTCGTTCATGACGTACTTCTTTGTCCGGTAAAGCAAAAAGACCGGCAGCGGAGAGCGCCGGTCTTCCATGTGCGATCATAACCGATTCTCGAAGCCGGATTAAGAGGCCGGCTCGCCGACGATGATACCATTTTCGATGGTGATCTCGTCGCCGTCGGTCGTCGTCGCCACCATGCCGTCGGAGGTGACGGATACATAGGCCACAACGCCGGTGGTCTTGCCATCCGCGCTTTCAAGCGCCTTGCCGACATAGGATGCGGCGCTTGCCAAGCTGTTCTGGCCGATCATGGTCTCAAGATTGGTATTCGTCTTGATCGATTGTTCGACCTGAGAGAACGTCGCCAGCTGGGAAATCTGCTCGCTCGCGTCCATCGGATCGGTCGGATCCTGATTCTGCATCTGCGCGATCAGCAACTTCAGGAAAGCATCATAATCGAGCGAGGCGGAAGCCGCGTCCTTTGTCGACGTGGAAGACGTCGTAGAGCTGCTCGCGGTGGTAGACGTGGTGGAACTGACTGCTGTCACCATGGCGCAATCTCCCTTCTAAGTTCCTTGACGACGGCCGGGGTGATTTCATTGCTGTTGAGGATGGCCTCTTCAGCAGCATAGAGACCGCGGATCGCCTTGAGAGCGTCGAAAGTGCGGCCCGACGAAACCTGGGCATCGATGCGCTTCAGTTCGGAGCGGATCTCTTCATTGCGGAAGCACGAAAGCAGCATCGTGATCGACTTGCGGAAGAGCGCAAGCGATTGTTCCTTTCCTTCCGGATTGATGAGTATCATCTGCGCGATGAAGTAGAGCTGACGCAGAGGCGTCGTCGTGTCCTCCGGCTGCAGAACATGGTTCTCCAGCAGGAACGTGACGTCATTGAGAAATTCAATGGATACCTTGCGATCAACCCGCAGGACGGCACCGTTTACGAAGATTTTTTCGCCAGATTTCAGAGAGAGGCGGAGAGTGCTTTTCATTTTAGTCCATCCCGGATGATGGTTGTCACGTCAATAATGGCCTGGTAATTCTGCGATTTGCGCTTGCGTATCTGCTCGCACTCCTTGAGAATCCAGATTGCTATCGAGATTAGGTTTGCTCTTAGTTCAACGCTGAGTTCATTCTCTGGCTGTTTAAGATCCTCTATGAAGCGCAACCAAACACGCCGCGTGTAGTAGATTGCCTCGATTGCTTCCTTGCCGTACCGTTCAGTTTCTTTCGCCGCTGTGAGATATTCGATCGACCGCGTTAAAACCTGGCGTTCCCTTTCTCTGGCGAGGGTAAGATCATCTTCCATGATCTCCGCATATGAAAACTGGAACATCTACTTTTCCTTCATGGTTTTACATTCCGTCGTTCATCAACGTCGATGCGGTCAGAGATAGTTTACAAGACTGAGGTTCAGTATCTTGGAAGTAATCGTGTAAGAAGTTTCGATCTGTGTCAGCAGTGTCGTCAGCCGTACCGATGCTTCCTCGGTATCCACGCCGATCAACCCGGTGAGCTGGGTATCGATGATCGACTTTTGCTCACCCATGTAAGTATTGGCCTTCTCCACGCGTTCCTGCGAGAGACCAAGCAGTGAACGTTGGCCGTCCAGCCCGGTGATCGCTGCACCGGCATAATTTGTGGCCTGCGCATTCACGACGCTCAGGGCGCTTGAGTTCAGGCCCGAATTCACAAGCTGTGACGATACCACCGCTGCGAGTACAAGGCTCTTGAAACCGTTGGTATTCGCGCTTGTCGATGTCGACACGGTTTCCGATGTGCTAATACGCGTCGACATCGTGGTGTCCGATGCGTTGGTCCAGGACGACCAATTGAAGCCGGTTTCATAGTCCGACAGAAACTGCTGCATCTGCGCTTCGGTGATATCCGAGTTAGACGTGATGCCGTTTGCCGTCTTGAAGGTGGCGAAGGCCGTATTGAAATCCGCCGTCACGTCATTGATGAAGCTGTCGTCGAGCGTCTGAACGTCGGTGCTGATACCGGAGAACAGGTATTCGCCGTTTACCGCGGAATTCGAGTAGCTAACGAAGTTCTCGAGGGTCGCCATTGCGGTATCGGCTGCAACCTGAAGGCTGCTCGAGTCGGAATTGCCGCTGAGTGCGATGATGGAGTCCAGCAGCGACTGGGAAGAACCCGACATGTTGGACAGAGCAAGCTGCGAGGATTCCATACGCTGCTCGGCCAACGCATTTGCGTCGATGATCGACTGCAGGCGGCTGCTCTCGCGGGAGTAGTCGAGGCTTGTCGAGGTGCGCGTACCGAGTTCGATACCGACATCCGCGTAGGTGCCGGTCACCGATTCCACTTCGAGCTTGGAAACTTCCGACATCGAGTTGGAGACGGTCAGCTGCATGGCCTTGCTGATGGCCAGCGAAGAGATGTTCGTCGTCTTCATGGTTAGCTCGCGGCCTCCATAAGGCTTGCCAGCATCTCGTCAATCGTCGAAAGCAGCTTGGAAGCGGCCTTGTAGGACTGTTCGATATCGAGCAGCAGGATGAGTTCTTCGTCGAGGTTGACGCCGGTCGTATTGGAATACGCCTCTTCGGAACGGTTCAGCATGGCCGAGGTGTTCTCGGCTGCAGTCGTTGCGTCGCTGCGGTATTCCTCGACCCAGCCGACGGAATCGGTGGCATAGTCCAGCAGCGTCGCCTTGGTCGAAATGCTTGCATCGGCATCGAACGTCATCTGCGTCTCGAAGCCAGCCACATATTTGTACAGCAGATCCGAGAAGCCTGCCGCACCTTCCAGGTTCTGATCCACGCCCGCGACATCACCGTCACGTAGCGAACTCGGATCCGACTGGGCTGCCGAGGAAACCGTAATCAGGCCGGCCAGACCGGGGATGATATCCGCGGTTTCGAAATCGACCACCGAAGAATCGATGGTGGTGAAGAGGCCCGCGATTGCCGAACCGCCGGTGTCCGTCTCGGAAAAGAGCAGCATCGTGCTACGGGCAATTTCATCCAGCTGGTTCTGATAGCCGGGGTAGACCTCGTCACGCAGCTGCACCAGCGACTGGAGCGACCCCATGGAAGACGTGCTGCTGCCTTCACCGGCCGGAAGCGCGACACCATCGATATAGACGGCGTTACCGACCGTATTCGCATCATAGGCGGTCGTCGATTCAAACGAGACCTTACGGGGAACGGTTTCGAACAGGGTCACGCCGGTTGTGGTGTAGATGGCGATATCATTGTTTTCGCGCACCGTCGTCGAGATGCCGATGATCTGCGAAATCTGCTTGAGCAGGCTTTCACGCGTGTCGAGAGCGTTGTTCGCGTCGCCGCCGCCTGACGTCCCCCTCTTGACCTCATTGTTGACCTTCTCGAAGTCGGTCAATAGCTGGTTGAGCTTGTCGACAGTGGTGGCGATCTCGCCGTCGGTATCGGCACGCAGTTCCTGGACAGACGCGGTCTGCTGGTTCAGCGAGGTGGCCACGTCGTTGGCTGCCGCGACAGCCGCCGCGGCCAGTGTTGAATCGCTCGGCGATGCCGCATAGGTCTGCAATGCTTCTCGCAGGGCGGAGAGAGATTCGGACGGAGTTGCCGAATATTCGTTTCCACCCATGACGGAATTCAGGGTTTGGAGCCCGGCCAGCAAACTTTGCTGCCCGGCATCGTCTGAGATGGATTGCAGCACCTGCTTCAGCAGCGCTGCATCCTCGGTACGTTCCACCTTGACCGTCGTGGCACCCGAATAGGGATTCGTCGTGGTCACCGCAGTGCGTCGATTATAGTCGCTTGTCGTAGCACTCGAAATATTCGTCGACACGACCGAGGTCTGGGTCGATGTATTGCTGAAAATTGACTTTGTTGTATTCAACGCAGATGCGAGTGACATTCACGATCTCCCGAAAGGATTACCGAACCAGATTGATGAGAACATCCATCAGGTCGGAACCGGTCTGGAATACCTTGGAGTTTGCAGTATAGCTGCGCTGAGCCTCGATCATTTCGGTCAGCTCCGAAGCAAGGTCCACGTTCGAGGTTTCAAGCGCACCGGCCACGATCTCACCGAAACCGGAAGTTCCCGCGAAACCGATGGTGACAACGCCGGAGGTGGCGCTGGTACGGTAGACGTTGCCGGAATAGAGCGTGAGATTGTCCGGGCTTTCCACGGTCGCCAGCGCAACCTGGTAGAGAGCCTTCGGGTCGCTCTTGGCGTAAGTGGCGTAAACCGTGCCGTCCGAGTCAATTTCGATGCCGAGCATAGCTTCGGCCGGGCTACCGTTGGCGCTACCCTTGGAGATGGCGGATTTCGCCGAGAGCTGGGTCATGCCCGACATATCGAAGGTCACGCCGTTCACATTCATGGTGAAGTCGGTGGTGCTGCCGCCGACCGAAGCCAGCTTGCCAACGGAATTGAATTCCAGATCGGCCGTCGTGATCGGGCCTGATGAATACGGGAAGCTACCACCGCCGGAGGTATTTGCATCAGCCGCGTCGTACACTGCGACTTCCCAAGTGTCCGGCGATGTTCCCGTCTTGGTGTAGTAGAAGTCATAGGTGATCGAAGCGCCAACCGCATCGTAGGTGGTGACCGAGGTCTTCAGGATGCTGTCGGAATCGACGACAACGGTCGAGGCATTGTTGTCACTCGCATAGCCGCCTGAGGCGACAACAGCCGCAGAATAGTTAAGATTGCCCGTCAAGGAACCCGTGGTGGTTGCGACCGCCGTCAAGCCCGTATCGGAAATGGTGATCGGGGTCAGACCGTCATAGGAGTTGACGACCGTGGTCGGCGTACCGCTGCTGGCGGAATAGCCGAGGAGGATATAGCCGGCATCATTGACCAGATTTCCTTCATCATTGAGCGTGAAGGAACCGGCGCGCGTCAGAAAGATGTTGCCGGCGGTGTCCTGCACAATGAAGAACCCGTCGCCCTGAATGGCGAGGTCCGTTCCGGAAGTGGTGTATTCCAGCGCGCCCTGTTCGGAAACGGAATAGGAAACGTTCGTCTCGACGCCGCCGGAGTTGTAGTTGCCCGAGGTCGAAGGCAGAACCAGCGATGAAAAGGACGTAGAGGCCTTTTTGTATGCCGTAGTGCTGGAATTCGCGATGTTGTCGCCGACGGTGCCCAGGCGGTTCGCTTGCGCGTTCATGCCGGACACTGCCGTCTTCATGGTTCCAAAAAGGCTCATTTCGAATCCTCGATTTAGTTGTTGCCTCACGTTAGGTATCGTTCCTTGCGTGAAGCTGTCTGAAATACAGGGTTGAAAAAGCTTGGATCCGTCAGCCGCATCATGACCGGATTCCACGTGCGATCCGGCCCCCTATCGGGACCCGGAACTTCGCTTTACAGAACTGAAACGCTGATGTTTTTTCGACCTGGCCGGTCAGAGCGGGCGGATCATCCAGCCGCGGGAAGTGATCTCACTTCCAGTCGATGCAGTATCCGAGGAAACGTTTGGAATCGACGGGATCGAAACCGAGCTTTTTGCGCAGTTTCTTGACGACGTTTTCTTCGACGTCCTCGTCGAAGATGCCGTAGATGGCGGAGAAGATCTGGGACTTGGAGACGCGGCGACCGCGGTTTGCAACCAGGTATTCGAGAATGCGGCGTTCACGGCGCGGGAGAGCGAAGACCTCGCCCTGGATTTCGGGATCGCGGCCATCGGAGAAGACGCGGATCGGACCGATGTCGGTGAAGGAGGAGATGGCGGTGAGACGCCGGCGGATGGCCGCGGCGCGCGCCAGGATCTCGCGGGGATGAACCGGCTTCCTGACGACATCGTCGACACCGCTGTCGAAGAGCGCGAGCGTTGTTTCCAGCGAAGGCTGGTCGGAGACTGCAATCACGGGAGCGCGCGAGCGGTCACGGATGGCCCTTGGCAGGGCGAAGCTTTCGTCGCTCTGGCCGATGAGGAATGCCTCGATGGCCGCGATGTCGGCGTCCGCCGCCGTATTGACCCATTCGCCGAATTCGACTGGGTCGAACCCGGTGGAAGGAATGCCTTCTCTTCCGAACAAGGAGGTGTATCCCTCCGTCACGAGCTCTCGCTCGTCAACTACTACGATCATTCGTCCGCCTCCGAATCAGTGTAGTGCCTCGATTGCACAAGGAGTACGAATCGGGGGAATCGGAGACAATGGTGGAAAGTTGCGGGGATTAATTAATAATTGATTAACCATAGTCACCCGATTTGCACTAGATTTAGTGGGCATCGGTTGACTATGGCACAATTTTCTCTGGGGAAAACCTTAAATGAGGCAAATGCGATATTGATCGGGGTCGACGGCCCCAATCCTGCCGGATTCGTCGGAACGCGGGGATGATGGAGATGAATTCGCCTCAGGGTTGCGAATTTTGACAGAACGAAGACGCAGCCGGCGTCCACTTCCCGTATCCTGTCGCAACAAGATTGGCGATAACACGGCAGAC
>QFQX01000014.1 GCA_003248775.1 Shinella sp.
AAAAAAGCTGGCGGTTCCTCGCGTAACGGTCGCGATTCCGAATCCAAGCGCCTTGGCGTGAAGAAGTTCGGCGGCGAAGTCGTCGTTGCAGGCAACATCATTCTGCGTCAGCGCGGCACCCAGTGGCATCCGGGCGCGAACGTCGGTCTTGGCAAGGATCATACGATCTTTGCACTTACCGCCGGCAATGTTGCGTACCGTACGAAGGCCAACGGCCGAGTATACGTGTCCGTAATGCCGAAAACGGCGGAAGCAGCGGAATAAGCCGGTAACGCTCTAAACAGCCGGCGTCTCATCGACCCGGCTGTGCGTAACAGGTTCAGTCAAGAAAACAGGGGAGATGGGGCGCCACCCAACTCCCCTTTTTCTTTTGTCTTTCAACCAGAAGGAGACTGAATCATGCAGAGTGAATTGTTGAGGGTCGACCAATCCCGGTCACCCCAGGACCGGTTCAGGCCGGATCGGCAACGGAGCGATTGCCCCGTCTTGTTATCGCAGCGGCTCGTCATGCGGGCCCCTCACGAAGAAGACATCGACGCCCTTGCCCATCTCGCCAACAACGCCGCAATCGCGACCATGGTGTCGCGCATGCCGCACCCGTATACGATGAAAGACGCCGCCGACTTCGTGCGACGCACGAATATCGGCGAGATTGGCAAGTGCGTCTATGCCATCACAAAAGCCGTCAACGGTGAGTTTCTCGGTTGCTGCGGACTGGAGCCGCACTCCAGCGACGATGAAACGCTCGAAATCGGATACTGGCTCGGCGAGCCTTACTGGAACAAGGGTTATGCCACGGAGGCGGCGCATGCGCTGATCGACATGGCTTTCCGTACCCGCGACATCGAGCGGATCGATGCCCGCTGCAGGGTCACCAACGTCGCCTCGCGGCGGGTCATCCAGAAGTGCGGCTTCCAGTTCCAGGGTTCTGGCATGGTCGGCAACCTCGCAACCGGCGGCATGATGCCGGTGGAATGGTACCGGCTCGACCGCAAGACCTGGATGTCGCTCAAGAGCTGGGGGGAGATGAGATGAACGCTCCCTCCCAGCGTCCCGATATCCAGCGTCCGGCAACGCGGCCGCCCGGACCCTGCCCGACCATCGAGACGAGGCGGTTGGTGCTTAGGCCTCACCGCATGAGCGATGCCGATGCGATCGCCCAGTCGTTTTCGGACTATCAGGTCGTGCGGATGCTGGCGCGGGTGCCGGTTCCCTATGACCGGGAAGACGCGATCGACTGGCTAAGCCGGGTGACATCGGGCATCACGCCCGACTGGTCGTTCGCCATCACTCTTGGCGGAGATGGTGTGCATATCGGCGCCGTCGGCATCGAGCTCCGGCATGGTCAGTGGCATCTCGGCTACTGGCTGGATCGCTATTACTGGGGCAAGGGCATCATGTCCGAGGCGGCAGGGGTGGCGGTTGAGCGCTTCTTCCGGCGTATGCCGGACGAGGTGCTGTATTCCGGCGCCTTTGCAGACAATGCGGCGTCGCTGCGCATCCAGGAGAAGCTTGGTTTCGTAATTACCCGAAGCGGCGATCTCTACTCGCGTTCCCGCAATGCGGTTGCGCCGCATATCGAGACGCAGGTCACGCAGGCGGATTTCCGGCCGGGTGCATGAAAACAGGATACCGGGCGGGCAAGAGCTGCCCGGTATCGCCAGTATTCGGGGGTCGGGAATCAGTCGAGCTCGACCCAGACCGGGAAGTGATCGGAACCCGGAGCGGAAATGTCGACGCTCGCGCTCTTCAGGCGCGGGGCGAGATCACCACTGAGGAAACAATAGTCGAGATGCTTGCGCACTGTGCGATCGGGACTCATCCAGCTATAGCCCTCCGGACTATGGGCGCGGCAATGCGCCAGCGCATCGAGCGGCAGGTCGGCGCGCGGCACGCGGCCATAGAACTCGTCGTCGAGGCCGACCATCTCGATATATTCGGGCGATTCCGGTTCCATGTTGAAATCGCCCATGATGAGATAGCCGGAGGGAAGCGGCAGATCCGGGAGTCCGAATTGGCAGGCTCCCGTCAGCGCCCCACCTTCGCGGCCGAAGTTTGCGACACGTTCCTTGATGAAGCGGATCTGGGCGATCCGCTCGCCTGGCGAGACGTGGTCGAGATGCAGGGAATAGACCCGCAGCGGCCCACCCGGCGCGTTGATCACCGCTTCGACGGCGCCGCGCTGCAGGTTCAGCTTGTCATAGGTGCGGCTGCGCGGCAGAAGCAGGTGGCGGGTTGCGAGGATCGGATAGCGCGACAGCACCATGTTGCCGAACTGGAAACGCCGTTCGCTCAGGCGTCCTTCGATGATCTGATGGTCGATCAGGACATCGCAGGCGGCTGCGAAGGTGCTGAAGTAGTCGGGAAAGAGTTCGCCGAAGGTTTCGGCGAGATCGGCATGGCCGTTTCGATGAAAACCGCGGGTTACTTCCTGCAGGGCGATGACATCCGCATCCTGGATGCTGTCGGCGATCCGCACGGGATCGAATTTATCATCCAGACCCATGCCGAACTGGATGTTGTAGCTGACGAACTTCACGATACTCTTTGACCTCCGCTTCAACCGGCTATATCGATGGCCGCATAAATTCCGTACATCCCCACACGTTATCAATGGCTGAAGCATGAAATTTCTCGACGAGGCAAAGGTTTATATCCGCTCAGGCGACGGTGGCGCCGGCAGCGTCTCGTTCCGTCGCGAAAAATTCGTCGAGTTCGGCGGGCCGGACGGCGGTGACGGCGGACGCGGCGGTGACGTATGGGTCGAGGCGGTCAACGGTCTCAACACGCTGATCGACTTCCGCTTCCAGCAGCATTTCAAGGCCAAGGTCGGCACGCATGGCATGGGCCGCAACCGCACCGGCGCGAACGGCGAAGACGTGACGCTGAAAGTGCCGGTCGGAACGCAGATCTTCGAGGAAGACAACGAGACGCTGATCGTCGACATGACCGTGGAAGGCCAACGCTTCCGGCTCGGCAAGGGCGGCAATGGCGGCTTCGGCAATGCGCATTTCAAGTCGGCCACCAACCAGGCGCCGAACTGGGCCAATCCGGGTCTCGAGGGCGAGGAAAAGACCATCTGGCTCAGGCTGAAGCTGATCGCGGATGCCGGTCTCGTCGGCCTGCCGAATGCCGGCAAGTCGACCTTCCTTGCGGCGGTGACGCGCGCCCGGCCGAAGATCGCCAACTATCCCTTCACGACGCTGCACCCGAACCTCGGCGTGGCGACCATCGATGAGCGGGAATTCATTCTCGCCGACATTCCCGGCCTGATCGAAGGCGCCCATGAGGGTATCGGCATCGGTGACCGGTTCCTTGGCCATGTGGAGCGCACGCGCGTTCTGCTGCATCTCGTTTCCGCGCAGGAAGAGAATGTCGGCAAGGCCTACAAGACTGTAAAATACGAACTGGAAGCCTATGGCGGCGGCCTTGAGGACAAGCCGGAGATCGTCGCGCTGTCGCAGATCGACGTGCTTGACGAGGCGGGCCTGAAGAAGAAGGCGCAGGAGCTGAAGAAGGCCTCCGGCAAGGTGCCGCTGCTTCTCTCCGCCATCACCGGCAAGGGCATGACCGAGGCGTTGCGCGCGCTGAGAGACGTCATCGTGGCCGAAAACGGCGATGTGGATCTTCGGGAAAAGAAGGACAAGAATCGCAAGCGCGATCTGGATACGGATACGGAAAGCGACGAATAGCATGGCCGCCGCACGCAAATCGCTGACGCGCTACAAGCGCATCGTCATCAAGATCGGCTCGGCGCTGCTGGTCGATCGCGGTAGCGGCCTGAAGAAGAGCTGGCTCGATGCCATCTGCGACGATATCGCGGAGCTCAAGTCTCGCGGGATCGATGTGCTTGTCGTTTCCTCTGGCGCGATCGCGCTTGGAAGAACGGTGCTCGACCTTCCCTCTGGCGCATTGAAGCTGGAGGAAAGCCAGGCGGCGGCGGCTGTCGGGCAGATTGCGCTTGCCCGTCACTGGTCGGAAAGCCTGTCGCGCTCCTCCATCGTCGCCGGCCAGATCCTTCTGACGCTTGGCGATACCGAAGAGCGCCGGCGCTATCTCAACGCGCGCGCCACGTTGAAGCAGCTCCTGAAGATCGGTGCTGTGCCGATCATCAACGAGAACGACACGGTCGCCACCACCGAGATCCGCTATGGCGACAACGACCGGCTTGCCGCCCGCGTCGCCACCATGGCGGGTGCTGACCTGCTGGTGCTCCTGTCCGATATCGACGGCCTTTACACGGCACCGCCGCATCTCGATCCGCAGGCGAAGTTCCTCGATGCGATTGCCGAGATCACGCCCGAGATCGAGGCGATGGCAGGCGGAGCGGCGTCCGAACTCTCGCGCGGCGGCATGCGGACCAAGATCGATGCCGGCAAGATCGCGACCGGAGCGGGCTGCGCGATGATCATCGCCTCAGGCAAGGCCGATCACCCCTTGAAGAGCATTGTCGACGGCGCGCGCCACTCATGGTTTGCGCCGTCCGCAGCGCCTGTCACCGCACGCAAGACCTGGATTGCCGGTCAACTCCAGCCGGCGGGCGAGCTGCATATCGATGCCGGCGCGCAGGGTGCGCTGAAGGCGGGCAAGAGCCTGCTGCCGGCCGGTGTGCGCATGGTTGCCGGCCAGTTCAGCCGCGGCGACACGGTTTCGGTGATCGGAACCGAGGGCCGCGAGATTGCCCGGGGGCTTGCCGGCTACGATGCCGACGATGCCCGCAAGATTGCCGGCCGCAAGTCCGGCGAAATCGAGGAAATCCTCGGCTATGCTGGTCGCTCGGCCATGATCCACCGGGACGACCTGGTGATGACCGATCCGGCGCATAAGCACGATCATCATGCCAGTGCCGAAAACAAGGACGAAGCCCATGCTTGACAAGGCAAAAGCCAACCACACGGACATCGACGCCCTTATGCTCGATATCGGCCGCAGCGCCCGCGCAGCCGCCCGACCGTTGGCTATTGCCCCAACCGAGCAGAAGAACGCGGCGCTCGTCGCCATGGCCGATGCGATCCTGGCCGGCGAGGAGGCGATCCTTGCCGCCAATGCCATGGATGTCGCAAACGGCAAGGCGTCTGGCCTGACAGGCTCCTTCATGGATCGCCTGACGCTCGATTCCGACCGGGTCGCGGCCATCGCAAAGGGTATTCGCGAAGTCGCGGAGCTGAAGGATCCCATCGGCGAGGTGATCGCCGCCTGGGAGCGTCCGAACGGTCTCAAGATCGAACGCGTGCGCACGCCGCTCGGCGTGATCGGCGTGATCTATGAGAGCCGCCCGAACGTGACGGCGGATGCCGGTGCGCTGTGCCTGAAGGCCGGCAACGCCGTCATCCTGCGTGGCGGCTCGGATTCGGTCCATTCCTCGCGGGCTATCCACGCCTGCCTCGCGAAGGGTCTGGAAAAGGCGGGCCTGCCGGCCGACGCCATCCAGCTCGTTCCTGTCACGGATCGCGCCGCGGTCGGGGCCATGCTGACCGGTCTTGGCGGAGCAATCGACGTGATTGTGCCGCGTGGCGGCAAGAGCCTCGTCGCCCGCGTCCAGTCGGAGGCGCGCGTGCCGGTCTTCGCCCATCTGGAAGGCCTTTGCCATATCTATGTCGATGCTTCGGCCGATCTGGAAATGGCGAAGAAGATCGTGGTCAATTCCAAGATGCGCCGCACGGGCATCTGCGGTTCGGCCGAAACCCTGCTGGTCGATAGCGCGGCGATCGGCACGCATCTGATGCCGCTTCTCGAGGCATTGACGGAAGCGGGCTGTGAGATCCGCGCTTCGGCCGCGGTGCTGAAGGTTCATCCCGGCTTCAAGGCGGCGACGGAGGAAGACTGGCGCACCGAATATCTCGACGCGATCATCGCGGTTGCTATTGTTGACGGCGTGTCCGGAGCGATCGATCATATCAATCGCTATTCGTCGAACCATACGGAAGCTGTGCTTGCAGAAGATCCCGAGGTCGTAGAACGTTTCTTCAACGAGATCGATTCCGCGATCCTGCTGCATAACGCCTCCACCCAGTTCGCCGATGGCGGCGAATTCGGCATGGGGGCTGAAATCGGCATTGCCACCGGCAAGATGCATGCGCGCGGTCCGGTGGGTGTGGAGCAGCTTACCTCCTTCAAATACCGCGTGCGTGGCACCGGACAGGTGCGGCCCTGACGTGACGGCGAAGGACCCGATTGCCTACCGGTACCGATACATGCCGCATGCCGAGCGCGGCATGGTGATCGGACTGTTCGGCGGGTCCTTCAATCCGCCGCATGAGGGGCATACGCTGGTGGCGGAGATCGCAATCAGGCGTCTCGGTCTCGACCAGCTCTGGTGGATCGTGACGCCGGGTAATCCCTTGAAGAGCCATAACAATCTCGCACCGCTCGCCGAAAGGCTGGAGAAATGCGAGGAGATTGCCACCGATCCCCGCATCAAGGTGACGGCATTCGAGCGGACGCTCGGCACCAGTTATACGGCGCGGACGCTCGACTATGTGAAGGCGCGCAACCCGCATGCGCGCTTCATCTGGATCATGGGCGCGGATAATCTCAGGTCGTTCCACAAGTGGCAGCAATGGCGGCGGATCGCGGAAACCTTCCCCATCGCGGTGATCGACCGGCCGGGTTCTACGCTTTCCTATCTCTCGTCGAAAATGGCGCATGCCTTCGATTACGCCCGCATCGATGAGGACGATGCCGGCGTATTGTGGAAGAAGAAGGCTCCGGCATGGACCTTCATCCACGGACCGCGTTCGCCCCTCAGCTCGACTGCGCTCAGGGAGGCTGCCGAATGACGCCTGCGCGCTGTCCACATAGCCAATTCGGGCTCTCTTGAAAGATTAACGGAACGATGCCACCTTCTATAAGCGATCCCCGAACGCGGGAATCGCAGAAGTGCTGTTCTGTTATGCCAAGGAAAGGAAAAACTCTGACAACAGTACACACCAAGGGAAAGATGCCTGTCGTCCTTCCCAAAAGCCCGGAACGTGGCGCCGATGCCGCAGCCCGCGAGCTTGAGCTGGTTCTCGCAAGCCTCGAGGACTCCAAGGCAGAAGATATCGTTACCATCAACATTGCCGGAAAATCCGCGCTAGGCGACTACATGGTCGTTGTCTCCGGGCGCTCGAACCGGCATGTGAACGCAATCAGCGAACACCTGATTTCCGACCTCAAGGACGAGGGCTTCCGCTCCGCTCGTGTCGAGGGACTGGAAACAGGCGACTGGGTGCTGATAGACACCGGTGACGTGATCGTGCATGTGTTCCGTCCTGAAATCCGAGAGTTCTACAACATCGAAAAGATGTGGGCGGCTCCGGATATCGAGGAAGGGCGGCTGCACTGAACCATCGACTGTCGGCCGGCTGCCGCTCACCCGGCAGTGAGACAAGCCGAGCGATGCAGCGATCCGTGTTATCGCTGCGGACTTGTTTTTGCGGCCGAAATGGATGGAGTGCGACATGCGAATTGGCATCTATGCCGTGGGCCGGCTGAAATCCGGGCCGGAGAAGGAACTTGCGTCCCGTTATCTGGACCGGTTTTCCAAGGCAGGACCGCCAAGCGGCCTCGAGCTTTCCCGCATGGTCGAACTCACCGAAAGTCGCGCGGGAAACGCGCAGACGCGCAAGCGTGAAGAAGCCGCCGAACTGCTGAAAAGCATCTCGGACGGCGCGATGATCGTTGTTCTCGACGAGCGTGGCAAGGCGCTCGACAGCGAGGAGTTCGCAACTTTGCTTGGCGAACTCCGCGACCGGGGCCAGCGCGATCTCGCAATCATAATCGGCGGCGCGGATGGCGTCGATCCGGACCTGCGGGAGCGGGCAAAGGTCGTTCTCAACCTTGGAAAGCTGACCTGGCCACATCAGCTCGTGCGAATCTTGATCGCCGAACAGCTCTACCGGGCCGTCACCATTCTTTCCGGTCATCCCTATCACCGGGTCTGATCCCGCCAGTTGCCGTATGGCGCTTTGCGCCCGAAGGCAAATCAGCGTAATTTCCGCGGCGAACCGGGAAAGTCCCTTGCGACAAGACAAACGACCATCCATGCGAAAAACCGACACAGCGTCCGGACGGCGCGGCCTGCGCGCCGGCGCGGGCGGTGCGCTGGTGCTTGCGGCGGTCATGGCCGGTCATGCGCTACCGCCGGCAAGGGCGCAGGAGCCGACCGAACCTGCAGATCCGGCTTCCTCCGCAGCGACGTCCCAGGCGATGCCCGGCGCGACAACCGCCGTAAATCCCTCGCCCGAATCCGGAGCCGATGATGCGGCACAGGCATTGCGCCAGAAGCGGGACCAGATCGGGCGCGAGCTACAGGAACTTTCCCGCAGCATGCAGCTTTCGCAGGAAAAATCCGAGAACCTGCAGCAGAGCATCGCGGCTATCACCAAGACATCGGAGAGCCTGAAATCGGCGCTGATCGAATCCGCTTCGCGGCGCAAGGATCTCGAGCGGAAGATGACCGAGGGTGAGCGGAAACTCGCCGACCTCGGGGTTCGGGAAGACAAGATCCGCCACTCGTTCAAGGAAAGGCGCGCGGTTCTGGCGGAAGTTCTGGCGGCGCTGCAGCGCATGGGCCGCAATCCGCCGCCCGCTCTTCTGGTTTCTCCAGACGATGCGCTTGCCTCGGTGCGCACGGCGATCCTGCTGGGGGCGGTCGTTCCGGGCGTCCGCAAGGAGACGGACCGGCTTGCCGCGGATCTTCAGGAGCTCCTGAGGCTGCGTGACGAAGGCCAGAAGGAGATGACGAACCTCGTTGCCACCATGCAGAGCCGGCAAGAGGAAGAGCGGCGGATGGATCTGCTGCTCGTCGAAAACGACCGGCTTTCGAAGCAGAATGCCGAGGAGCTCGATGCGGAACGGCGGCGCTCCGAGCAGCTTGCCGAACGCGCCTCCACCATGGAAGGCCTGATCGCCTCGCTCGAAAGCGAGATTTCGTCGGTACGCGAAGCGGCGGAAACGGCGCGTGCGGAAGAAGAGAAACGACGGCAGCAGACCGAGGAACAAAAGCAGAAGGCACGGGAGCTGGCGCTCTCCACATTGCCTGATAAAAACCGCATTGCGCCCGCATATCCGTTCTCGGAACTGAAGCAGAAACTGGAACTGCCCGTGGCTGGCGATATCCTGCGCCAGTTCGGCGATCCGGATGGCACGGGGCACCCGGCCAGGGGCATGGTGATCGCGGCATCTGCCGGTGCGCTGGTTACGGCGCCTGCGGATGCATGGGTTGTTTTCGCGGGGGAATTTCGCAGTTACGGACAAATGGTGATCTTGAATACCGGTGACGGTTATCATGTCGTTCTCTCAGGCATGGACAGGATCAGCACCAGCCAGGGCAAGTTCGTGCTTTCGGGCGAACCGCTGGCGGTGATGGGAGAAAAAAGAGTGGCGAGCGCGACGGGTTTGGCGCTGGAAACCGATCGTCCGACCCTTTACATTGAGTTTCGCAAAGATGGAAAACCGGTTGATTCCCGTCCGTGGTGGACCGGGAACGATTCTGGAAAGGCTGATAATGGTACGTAGGGTCTCTCTTGTTCTCGTCGGTGCACTGATGGGTGCGACTGCGATGAGCGTTCTTTATTCGGCCGGAATTCCTGCTCAGGCAGCGGGAGCCTCGACCTACAAGGAGCTGTCGATCTTCGGTGACGTCTTCGAGCGCGTCCGTGCCCAGTACGTTACGCCGCCGGATGAGGAGAAACTGGTCGAAAACGCCATCAATGGCATGCTGAGTTCGCTCGATCCGCATTCGGTCTACATGAATGCCAAGGACGCGGCCGACATGCAGACCCAGACCAAGGGCGAGTTCGGCGGTATCGGCATCGAAGTGACCATGGAAGACGAGATGGTCAAGGTCATCACGCCGATCGACGATACGCCTGGTGCCAAGGCCGGCATTCTTGCTGGTGACTTCATCTCCGATATCAACGGCGAGTCCGTTCGCGGCCTGAAGCTGGAAGACGCCGTCGACAAGATGCGCGGCCCGGTCAATACGCCGATCAAGCTTACCATCCTGCGCAAGGGCGCGGACAAGCCGATCGAGCTTAGCGTGGTGCGCGAAATCATTCCGATCCGCGCGGTCAAGTCGCGCGTCGAAGGCGATGTCGGTTATCTCCGGGTGATTTCGTTCACCGAGAAGACCTATGACGACCTGGAAGCCGCCATCACCAAGATCAAGAAGGAAGTTCCGGCCGACAAGCTGAAGGGCTTTGTTCTCGACCTGCGTCTCAACCCGGGCGGTCTGCTCGACCAGGCGATCTACGTGTCGGACGCCTTCCTGGAACGCGGTGAAGTGGTTTCCACCCGTTCTCGCGATCCGGAAGATACCCGCCGCTTCAACGCCAGCGCTGGCGACCTGACCGATGGCAAGCCGCTCGTCGTGCTGGTCAATGGTGGCTCGGCCTCAGCTTCGGAAATCGTGGCCGGTGCGCTGCAGGATCAGAAACGTGCGACCGTGCTCGGTACGCGTTCGTTCGGCAAGGGTTCCGTGCAGACCATCATTCCGATGGGCGACAAGGGCGCGCTGCGCCTGACGACGGCGCTCTACTACACGCCGTCGGGCAAGTCGATCCAGGGCACCGGCATCGAGCCGGACGTCAAGGTCGAACAGCCCCTGCCGCCGGAACTTCAGGGCAAGGTCCGTTCGGAAGGCGAATCTGCGCTGCCGGGTCACATCAAGGGGCAGAACGAGAATGAGGAAGGCTCCGGCTCCTCGGCTTACGTTCCGCCGGAAGCCAAGGACGACATCCAGCTCAACTACGCGCTCGATCTTCTGCGCGGGGTGAAGACGGATCCTTCCTTCCCGCCAGATCCGCAGAAGGCCGTCGTTTCGAAGTGAACGCCAAGGGCGCTGGAGTAATCCGGCGCCCGAACGCATCTGCGACCCGGGAGCGGATTATACCTTGAGCGCCGACCTGCACGCACCGCTCGGTCAGAGCCGCAAAGACCGTGGCGCCCGCCGTCGGGTCCCCTTGAGTTCATTTGCCGGCGGTCTTGCCGTTATCGGGCTCCTCGCGCTTTCCTCCTATTCGGCATTCATGCCTCTGCCGCTCACTGTGTTGCAGCTGACGGATCAGCCGGAGACGACTGATCCGTCAGCTGCGCAGGCGGCTGCGCCGAAGCCGGGTTCCGGCAGCGGAATGGAGGCAAGCCGGCCGCGATCCGGCGCCAATGTCGAGCGCACGGTGACGGACGACGGTTCGGTGGTGACGAAATACTCGCCGAAGGCGCGGGATGGCAAAGGCCCCGCCCTGATCAGCGCGCAGGATGTTGGCCAGGATCCGCGCATGGCCTCGCTTCCGGATGAGGATCTGCTCGAGGATACGCCTGAAGGCCGTATTCCGGTGATCGGACCGGATGGGTTGCGGCCCGTCGATCTCTATGCCCGGCCATGGTCGGGGGCACGCGGTACCCGTATCGCCATCGTTGTCGGTGGCATCGGGCTTAGTCAGACCGGCAGCCAGAAAGCCGTCAGGGAACTGCCTCCGGAGGTCACGCTCGCCTTTGCCTCGACGGGAAACAGTCTGACACGCTGGATGCAGGAGGCGCGGCGCAAGGGTCATGAGGTCCTGCTGCAGGTCCCATTCGAACCAATCGATTATCCGGCGAACGATCCGGGTCGCGGCACGCTGCTGACAGGCAATAGCGCCGACGAAAACCTGAAGAATCTGCATGAAGCCATGGCTCGTATGACCAACTATACGGGCATCATGAATTATCTGGGTGGCCGCTTCCTTGCCGACGGCGAGTCGCTGGAGCCGGTGATGCGCGATATCGGCAAGCGGGGCCTGCTGTTCCTCGACGACGGGTCCACCGCGCGTTCGATGAGCGGTGATTTCGCCAAGGCGATCGGCATGCCGCAGGCCTATGGCAATCTGCAGCTCGATGGCCAGCTCGACCGCCGCGCCATTCTCGACAAACTGGACGAACTGGAACGCATCGCCCGGCGCAACGGCGGCGCGATCGGTACGGCCTCGGCCTTCGATGAGACGATCCTTGCGATCCGGGAATGGGCGAAGGAAGCTTCGGGCCGCGGCATAGAAATCGTCGGCGTGTCCGCATTCGCGACTGACGGAGAATAATCAGAGGATGAGACGAGAAGCATGAGCGATCCGAAGATCAAAGCTGAAGACCTGCCCTACCGTCCCTGTGTCGGCGTCATGGTGCTGAACAGCGCCGGCCTTGTCTGGGCGGGACGACGGATACCGGAGGGCAATTCGGAATATGACGGCTCGCCGATGCTCTGGCAGATGCCGCAAGGCGGTATCGACAAGGGCGAGGAGCCTTATGCGGCCGCGATCCGCGAGCTGTACGAGGAAACCGGCATGAAGAGCGTGTCGCTGCTTGCCGAGGCCGGACGCTGGATCAATTACGACCTCCCTCCCGCGCTGATCGGCATCGGCCTCAGGGGCAAGTATCGCGGCCAGACGCAGCGCTGGTTCGCTTTCCGCTTCGAAGGCAGCGAGGACGAGATCGCCATCTCGCCACCGCCGGGCGGACATATCGCCGAATTCGATGCCTGGGCCTGGAAGCCGATGGCCGAGCTTCCCGAGCTGATCGTTCCATTCAAGCGCAAGGTCTATGACGAGGTCGTGGCGGAATTTTCGCATCTGGCCGGCGTTCCGGCCTGATCCTGATACCGACAGCGGTTTACGAGAAAGGCCGGCGATCGTCGAGATCGCCGGCCTTTTGATGATATGGAATTTCGGTTCGAGACAGAGCCTTATTCGGCTTCGTCGGCGGAAGCGGCGTTGAGCTGGCCGTATTTCTGTTCGCCGATCTTGGAGAGCAGCTCAAGCTGGGTTTCGAGGAAGTCGATATGGCCTTCTTCGTCGGCGAGCAGGGTCTCGAACAGCTTCATCGAGACGTAGTCGCCGGCCTCATAACAGATGTCGCGGGATTTCTTGTAGGAGGTGCGGGCGTCGTATTCGCCGGCGAGGTCGGCTTCGAGAACTTCCTTGACGTTCTGGCCGATGCGCAGCGGTGCGAGCGTCTGCAGGTTCGGATGGCCTTCAAGGAAGATGATGCGGGCAACCAGCTTGTCGGCGTGCTGCATTTCCTCGATCGACTCGGCGCGCTCCTTCTTGGCGAGCTTCAGGTAGCCCCAGTCTTCCAGCAGGCGATAATGCAGCCAGTACTGGTTGACCGCGCCGAGTTCGAGAAACAGCGCCTCGTTCAATCTCTCGATGACTTTCTTATCGCCCTTCATGGTGGTGATATCCTCTACCTGTGTTGCAATGATCGGCACGAAGCTCCTTGAGCGGCTTCGTGCCTAATTTTAGAATTATTCTAATCAAAGATTAGGCGCACATTGCCATATTCATCCTAGAACAGCAATGCGTTTTTGGAAACGACTGTTGTCATGGATGCGTTCCGCATGCGGCGTTGAAATAGAACGGGATTTTATCAAAGGCGTCGCGAAAGTGATGCACACCCGATATCGGTCAGGCGACCTTGCCGAGATTTCGGCGGCGCTCAAGATTGGCGAGCCGCTGCTCCTCATGGAAACGGCGAAGGCGCTCCATGAAGTCACATACCTTCACACCATCCGTGTCATGGGTGGCGTGGTATTCCTCGGTTGTCTTGATGATGATGTCGACCACGTTCGGGAAACAGCCGCAGCAACGGCCGCGCTTGCCCATGGCGTGGTATACCTTTGCAGGCACGATGAGTTGCCAACAGTCCTCGTCAAGGAGTTCGTTGATAACGTCCCTGATTTCTTTGTCGGTGATGAAATTGCAGCTACAAACCAGCATGGTTTCGTGGACCGGGAAACATGACTTTCAGCCCCTCCTTTCTGCAAAACCAGATGCGGATTGTCAAGAAAAGAATCTGCTACGAACGCATCCCCGCGCATATCGGCTATGTCTGATGATTAGGGCATTCACGTCGGCGGGAGTGACGTATCATGAGTCCCTGACGCTGGCGGCAGGTTGCCGAGAAAGGCCTTTGCGATCTCATCGATATTTCGCACGAGGACATCTCTATGGGGATGGGGAATGTCGATGCCGGCCCGTGCAAAGGCTGCATGGATCTTGTGAAGCAGATCCGATTTCACGGACAATCCCGCGGATACGTCATCGATGAAACAGCGGAGTTCGAAATCCATCGAGCTTTCCCCAAGCCCGACAAGCGGTGCGGCGGGTGCGGGCTGTCTTTCGACCCTGAGGTGCTGTTCGGCCGCCTGACGCAGGATGGATGAGACAAGCTCCAGGTCGCTGCCATGGGAAACGCTGACGGGTATGATGATGCGGCCGATGGTGGAACTCAGCGTCATGTTCTTCACCGTACCGGTGATGAGGTCGGCGTTCGGAACGATCACGTCGTGGCGGTCGAAGGTCTCGATGCGTGTCGACCGGACGGAGATTTTCTGCACTATGCCGGAATGGCCGGATACCTCGATCCAGTCTCCTTCCCTGATTGGACGCTCGGCGAGGAGGATGATGCCGGAAACGAAGTTGGAGACCACCGCCTGTAGGCCGAAACCGATGCCGACCGAGAGCGCTCCGGCGACGATTGCCAGATTTGAAAGGTCCAGCCCTGCGACCGAGACGGCGACAAGCGCCGAGAGGATCAGGCCGATGTAACCGGAACCCGTGACGACCGCATTGCGACCGCCGCTGTCGAGCCGTGTGCGCGGTAACACGGTCCGGCCGAGGAAGCGCTGAAGCCATCGCGTGACGAATATGCCGGATGCGAAGACGGCCAGCAGCATGATGGCGGTGGTGACGGAGATGCGACGGCCACCGATCTCGATGCCTTCGTTGAGCAGTGTCCAGGCATCGGTCAGGTCGGCGGTGCGCGCACCCCAGAGCAGGGCAAGGGCCGGAAGGAGAAGGAGCGTCACAAGGATGCCGACGCCGACCGGTAGGAGCGATTGCGCGGTCGTCTCCCCATAGCCGTTTCTGCCCAGAAGCCTGATGAGCAGATAGACGAGGACCTTGTGCACGGCGACCGCGACGCCGGCGAGGCCGAGCGACATGATCATCGGGTCCATCGCTTCGCGGGCGATCTCGACATAGCCTATGGCGACGGATACGACGGCGGCACCGGTGACAAGCTGTATCAGACGGCCAATCAGCAGCACGCCGCCATCATGCGCGTCGGAAGGGTTGGCCGGATCGTCACGGCCGGCATGGACGAGGACGCGGGCAAGTTGCCAGAGGCAATAGCTGCCGGCAAGCACCACGATCGCGGCCCAGACGGAGCGTGTCGCAGCGGTGAATGTATAGTCGATCTCCACCAACTGGTTGACCGCCTCGAACACGACGACAATGCCGAGCGCCGTGCAGTAACGGCTGGCTCGTCTTGCGAGCGCGTCGTCCATGTGCAGCAACCGGCTTTCCGGCATGGAGGGCGCGAAGATCAGATGCCCGAGCCAATAGGGCACAACCGCGACATAAACGAGATTGGGAAGCGCGTTAACCGCAGTCCTTGCGGAAGGCGGCGCGAAATCCAGTGTCTGCAGGGCGAGCGACAGCAGGGCGCCAGCAATTGCCGTCAGGACAAGACGCAGTGCAAGGGCGCCGATCATGCCGCTGTTACGCCGGGCCTGTCGTGGATCGCGGGCGCGGTTTTCCAGTCGCCGGATCAGCGCAGGCTGGACAAGACTGAGAATGAGTACCGCACCCGCTATCATCAATATGGCGGCGGGAGCCCGTTCTCGCAGGAGAAGCGCCTGCCCGGGATTTCGCAGCATCGTGACGATCTCGCCATGGATGCGCGCAATGTATTGGCCTGCATCGGAAAGAGCCGGAAGCCAGTTCGCCGGAATGAGGGGGGAGGGGCTCAGGGCCAACATTTCCGCCCGCAGGACTTGACGGATGAGTCTGTCCACGCCGCCGATCAGCACTTCCGCCCGGCTATAGGCCTGTCGTGCGGCAAGGATCGGGGCTTCCGCTTCGGACAGTGCGTTTGTGAGTTCGGCCCGGCGCGAGGCTCGGGATGCCGGCTCGCTCTCATCCTTTTTCGGTGCCGGGCCGAGAGCCTCCAGCTGTGCCCTGAGGCTTTCGATGGTGATGCTGCCTGCACCTGTCAGCTCGAAGGCTTCGGCTCTCTGGGCGGCAAGCTCCTCACGCAGGATTTCCAGTGCCGCGGGTGATGCCGCGCCGTTGAGGATCGCCTCTTCCGCTCGTTCCGCCGTTTCGTTCCAGCGATCCTCCCGTTCACGCAGCCCCTCCTGTGCGAAGACGAGGGGGAGTGGCGCGAAAAACAGGCAAAGAAGGACCGTCATCAGACGGAAGAAGCGAGGCGGCATTGATGATCTCGGGGCTTTACGGGCGCCCGGAACTTCTCATCTTTCCCGCGGGCCGGATATAGCCGAAGCCGCTTCGACATCGACCTATTCCGGGCCTATTGCGCATTCATGGATATCCGCGACTTCTGCAGAGGCACCGAAACCTTACTGGTCCTTGGTTTCCGCGAGCAGGCCGCTGGTGCGCAGAAGCGAGGCGAAACGGCCGCCCCTTGCGCTCAGTTCGTCATAGCCGCCCATCTCGATGATCCGTCCTTGGTCGAGGAAGAGCACGAGATCCGCCTCGCGCACAGTGGACAGGCGGTGGGCGATGATGAAGGTGGTGCGGTCCTTGCGCAGCCGGTCGATGGCGTCCTTGACGCGGGCTTCGGTTTCCACGTCGAGAGCGCTGGTCGCTTCGTCGAGAACGAGGATCGGGGCGTTCTTCAGGATTGCGCGGGCGATCGCGATGCGCTGACGTTCGCCGCCGGAGAGGCGGTTGCCGCGTTCACCCACCACGGTCGTATAGCCGGTGAGGCGGCTTTCGATGAAATCGGTCGCCGCTGCCGCTTCCGCCGCCTTCATCACCTCTTCCTCGGTGGCATCCTCGCGGCCAAGACGAATGTTTTCCTGGATCGAGCGGTTGAGCAGGCCCGCATCCTGGAACACGGTGGCGATCGAATGGCGCAGCGATTTGCGGGTTACGGTGGCAATGTCGGTGCCGTCGATCAGGATCTTGCCCTTGTGGGGCTCGTAGACGCGCTGCAGCAGGTTGATGAGTGTCGTTTTGCCGGCGCCGGTCGGGCCGACGATGGCGATGGTCTGCCCGGCCTTTACCGAGAAGGACACGTCATGGACGCCCTGTCCGGTATTGGCGAAATCGAAGGAGATGTCGCGGAACTCGACGTTGCCCTTGACGTTCTGCAGTTCGACAGCGCCCGCCGGTTCTTCGCGCTCCTGGACTGCGTCCTCGAGCTGGTAGAAGTCCTCAAGCTTGGACCGGGCCTCGAAGATCTGTGTCGCGAACTGGCGCATCTGGTCGAGGCGGCCGATCAGCAGGGTGGCGAAGCCGGTGAAGGCAATGATGTCGCCGACCTTGAGTTCGCCTTGCTGGACGAGCAACGTGCCGATGATCAGAATGACCAGCATGGAGATGGTCGAGGCGATGCGGTTCAGCGCGCTGGCGATGGCCCACCAGTCGAGCACGGGATACTGGGCGGCGAGAAGCTGCTCGGCATAGCGCTTCAGGGCGCGCGTCTCCGCTTCTATGCGGTTGTAGCTATGCAGGACCGAGACGTTGCTGATCGAGTCGCTGACGTGGGAAAAGACGGTATGATAATGGCTCTCGACGGAGGCCTGGCCTTCCTTTGTCCGGGTCATCACCGTCTTGCCGATCAGAAGGTAGACGATGCTGAGGACGATCAGGACCGCGGTGAGGCGGACGTCCATGGAAAAGGCGGTGGGGATCAGCAGTGCCAGCGCCACGGCCGTCGAAAGATGCGTGCGCATGAATTCGAGCCAGAGGCCGAACAGTGTCTCGCTGGCGCGAAGTAGGGTATGGAGCGCATTCGAGGTGCCCCGCTTCTGATGCCAGCTCAGTGGCATGGAAATGATGCGGCCGAAAGCTTCCGTCAGAAGGTCGGCACGGCGACCATGGGCAAGGCGATCCGCCTCGCGGGCAACCAGCACGAAGGCGAAAGTATTAAAGACGCCGAAACAGCCCCAGGCGATAAGTATCATCTTCGGGTCCTGCTTTTCGGAAATGGCATCGATGATGCGACCGAAAAGAATGGGCTCGGCTATGGTGATAACGGCGAGGATGATATTGGCGATTACGATCAGCCCCACCCGGAACCGATAGGTCGAGAGGTATTTGAGCGCCTTGATATAGACTTGAAACAGGGACAATTGCGTTCTCTCGTCGGTAATCCGCTATCCTCTTACAGCTTCAAGCGCTTTTCAGTCGTCAAGGCAAGAGGAGTGCGGGGAACCGGAGTAAATGGTTGCGCTGCCATGGCCGGCAGGCTTCAGGAAGATGTGCCGCAAACGGGGCGCGCGGCGGATTTTGGTTGTTCAGTTCCGGCTGGGATGGCTAGATTTCGGATATCGAATTTAAATGCCTCCTAACCAGATATGGTAGCAAATGATTTACATCGTGCCGGACGGGCGCAAGACAAACGCGAAAGCTATGGCTTTTTCGTGATGTTGCCGCTACGGCGGCCTTGGGGGTTCATGTGAGTGTCAATCAGATAATCCAGTTCCTGGTCGTTGCTGACGAATGCAGGTCACCGGAAGAAGTTGTTGTAGAGCTGGAGAAGCTTCTCCGCGCTTATCGTTTTGATTATTATGGTCTTTTGCGCCATCCGAAGCCGCACGAGAACCCGATGAAACTGGTGTTGGTCGGGCGCTGGCCGGATCGCTGGCCGGAAACCTACATCGCCAAGAAGTTCGTGCTGATCGATCCGACGATCCGCTATCTCGCGCAGGCGCAGAAGGGTTTCCGCTGGCGCGATACCATTGCCGCTTTCCGTAACGATCCGCATCGCAAGCGCATGGAACGGATGATGGGCGAATCAATACGATTCGGCCTGGAGGACGGCTACATTTTCCCGATCCACGGACGTCAGGGTCTGCTCGGTAACATGACCCTCGGTGGAAAGCCTGTCGATCTTTCTCCCGTCGAGATGTCGCTCTTCGATGCCGTTGCCAAGAAGGCCTTCTGGCGTCTGCTCGAACTGAAGAAGGACACCGAGGAACTGGATGCGGCTGCCAGCGTCGATACCAAGATGACGCGACGCGAGATGGAGGTTCTCAACTATCTCGCCGACGGAATGACCTCGAACGAGATCAGCAAGGTCCTGCAGATTTCCAACCATACGGTCGACTGGTACATGAACGGCATCCAGGACAAGCTCAACGCCAAGAACCGCCAGCATGTCGTTGCGCTGGCCCTCAGGCTTGGACTGATTACCTGATACGGGTAATTTTTCGACCAAACGACGCAGATGGGGCTTGCTCCGGACGACAGGTTATGAAGATATTTCGCAGTTGCAAAAAAGCACTGGCCTGTCGTTTGAGGAGACCGATTTGCCCATTTCCAAGATACTTGTCGCCAACCGATCTGAAATCGCCATTCGCGTCTTTCGCGCCGCAAATGAACTCGGCCTGAAAACAGTCGCGATCTGGGCGGAGGAAGACAAGCTCTCGTTGCATCGCTTCAAGGCGGACGAAAGCTATCAGATTGGCCGGGGACCGCATCTTTCCCGTGAGCTTGGACCTATCGAAAGCTATCTTTCGATCGACGAGGTCATTCGTGTTGCAAAGCTTTCCGGTGCCGATGCAATCCATCCGGGCTATGGTCTTCTTTCGGAGAGTCCCGAATTTGTAGACGCCTGTAACGTTGCAGGTATCACTTTTATCGGTCCTCGCCCCGAAACCATGCGCCAGCTCGGTAACAAGGTAGCTGCTCGCAATCTGGCGATTTCGGTCGGCGTTCCCGTCGTTCCGGCAACGGATCCGCTGCCGGACGATCCGGCGGAAATCCACCGGCTGGCGGAAGAGATCGGCTATCCGGTGATGCTGAAGGCCTCCTGGGGCGGCGGTGGACGCGGCATGCGTGCAATCCGCGATCCCAAGGACCTGATCCGCGAGGTGACGGAAGCCAAGCGCGAGGCGAAGGCCGCCTTCGGCAAGGACGAGGTCTATCTGGAAAAGCTGGTCGAGCGGGCCCGGCATGTGGAAAGCCAGGTCCTCGGAGATACGCACGGCAATGTCGTGCATCTGTTCGAGCGTGACTGCTCCATTCAGCGCCGTAACCAGAAGGTGGTCGAGCGCGCACCGGCGCCATATCTCTCCGACGCCCAGCGACAGGAACTGGCCGACTATTCGCTGAAGATCGCCAAGGCGACGAACTATATTGGCGCAGGCACCGTCGAGTATCTGATGGATGCCGATACCGGCAAGTTCTACTTCATCGAAGTGAACCCGCGTATCCAGGTCGAGCACACGGTCACCGAAGTGGTGACCGGCATCGACATCGTGAAGGCGCAGATCCACATTCTCGACGGCTTTGCCATCGGCACCCCGGAATCGGGTGTGCCGAAGCAGGAAGACATTCGGCTTAACGGCCACGCGCTGCAGTGCCGCATCACGACCGAGGATCCGGAACAGAACTTCATTCCGGATTATGGCCGTATCACCGGCTATCGTTCCGCCTCGGGTTTCGGTATCCGTCTCGATGGCGGCACGGCCTATCCGGGCGCTGTGATTACCCGGTTCTACGATCCGCTGCTGGTCAAGGTCACTGCCTGGGCACCGCAGCCGGCGGAAGCGATCGCCCGGATGGACCGCGCCCTGCGCGAGTTCCGTATCCGCGGGGTGGCGACCAATCTCACATTCCTCGAAGCGATCATCACGCATCCGAAGTTCCGCGACAACAGCTATACGACGCGCTTCATCGATACGACGCCGGAGCTTTTCCAGCAGGTGAAGCGGCAGGACCGCGCGACGAAGCTCCTGACCTACCTGGCCGACGTAACCGTCAACGGGCATCCGGAAGCCAAGGGCCGGCCGAAGCCCGCAGCCGATATCGCGGCTCCCGTCGTTCCCTTCATCGAGGGCGATATCCAGGCCGGTACGAAGCAGAAGCTCGACGAACTCGGGCCAAAGAAGTTTGCCGAATGGGTTCGGGCGCAGAAGCAGGTGCTCTTGACCGATACCACCATGCGCGACGGTCACCAGTCGCTTCTGGCGACGCGCATGCGCACCTATGACATCGCGCGGGTCGCGGGCACCTATGCCCGGGCGCTGCCGCAGCTTTTCTCTCTGGAATGTTGGGGCGGCGCCACTTTCGACGTTTCCATGCGCTTCCTGACCGAGGATCCGTGGGATCGTCTTGCCCGCATCCGTGAGGACGCGCCGAACCTGCTGCTGCAGATGCTGCTGCGCGGCGCAAACGGCGTCGGCTACAAGAACTATTCCGACAATGTCGTGAAGTACTTCGTCCGGCAGGCAGCCAAGGGCGGCATAGATGTGTTCCGCGTGTTCGATTGCCTCAACTGGGTCGATAACATGCGCGTCTCGATGGATGCGGTGGCGGAAGAGAACAAGATCTGCGAAGCCGCGATCTGCTATACCGGCGATATCCTCAATTCGGCCCGGCCGAAATACGATCTCAAGTACTATACCGCTCTCGCCACCGAGCTGGAGCGGGCAGGTGCCCATATGATCGCATTGAAGGACATGGCGGGCTTGCTCAAGCCGGCCGCTGCCCGTGTGCTGTTCAAGGCTCTGCGCGAGGCGACCGACCTGCCGATCCATTTCCATACGCACGACACGTCCGGCATTGCAGCCGCGACCGTGCTTGCGGCCGTGGAAACGGGCGTCGACGTGGTGGATGCGGCAATGGATGCCCTTTCCGGCAATACCTCGCAGCCTTGCCTTGGTTCCATCGTCGAAGCGCTCAAGGGGTCGGAGCGCGATCCCGGCCTCGATCCGCAGTGGATCCGGCGCATTTCCTTCTATTGGGAAGCCGTCCGTCACCAGTATGCGGCCTTCGAAAGCGATCTCAAGGGGCCGGCTTCGGAAGTTTATCTGCACGAAATGCCGGGCGGTCAGTTCACCAATCTCAAGGAACAGGCGCGTTCGCTCGGTCTTGAGACGCGCTGGCATCAGGTCGCGCAGGCCTATGCCGACGCCAACCAGATGTTCGGCGATATCGTCAAGGTAACGCCATCCTCCAAGGTGGTTGGAGACATGGCGCTGATGATGGTCAGCCAAGACCTGACAGTGGCCGATGTCGTAAACCCGGAGAAGGACATCGCTTTCCCGGATTCGGTGGTTTCCATGCTGAAGGGTGATCTCGGTCAGCCCCCGGGTGGCTGGCCGGAAGCCCTGCAGAAGAAGGCGCTCAAGGGCGACAAGCCTTATACGGCGGTTCCCGGCTCGTTGTTGCCGCCGGCCGATCTCGTTGCTGAACGCAAGGCGATCGAAGACAAGCTGGAACGGGCGGTCTCGGACTTCGAGTTCGCGTCTTACCTGATGTACCCCAAGGTCTTCACCGACTACGCGCTGGTCGCCGATACCTACGGTCCGGTGGGTGTGTTGCCGACGCTTGCCTATTTCTACGGCCTGGCACCGGGGGAGGAACTGCAGCCTGAAATCGAGCGGGGCAAGTCGCTTGTCATCCTGCATCAGGCCAAGAGTGAGCCGGACGAGCAGGCGATGGTGAAGGTGTTCTTCGAACTCAACGGCCAGCCCCGCCTGATCAAGGTGCCGGATCGCAACCGCGCTGCAACCTCGCTGGTGCGCCGCAAGGCGGACGTGGCGAACTCTGCCCATCTCGGCGCGCCGATGCCGGGGGTGGTGTCGACCGTTTCCGTCTCTGCCGGCCAGTCGATCAAGTCGGGCGACGTGTTGCTTTCCATTGAAGCGATGAAGATGGAGACGGCGCTTCACGCCGACCGAGACGGTACGATCGCCGAAGTGCTGGTCAAGACCGGCGACCAGATCGACGCCAAGGATCTTCTGGTGGTCTTCGCCGACTGACGGTTTGGTCGAGCGCTCCTAATTAGGTCATGGGAGGCGATGACAGTATCGCCTCCCATGCCTCTATCTCCTTGGTCTCCGCAATTTTGGATGCAGAACCGGTTCCCACTTTTGCCAGAATGGAACAACGCGCAACAAAAAAGCCCCTGGCGCAAACCGGAGGCTTTTTCAAGGGATGCTACCGGTGACGCGGGTCACCAAGCGCAGACAGATTTACGCGGCTTCTTCTTCCGGTGCGTCGTCTTCTTCGATGTTCTTGCCGCGCTTCGGACCCTTGGCGAGGTTCACCTCGACGAGGCGCACAGCTTCCGTTTCCGACATCTTGTTCACGGCGGCGATTTCGCGAGCCATGCGGTCGAGGGCGGCTTCGTAGAGCTGACGCTCGGAATAGGACTGCTCCGGCTGGTTTTCGGCGCGATAGAGATCGCGAACCACCTCGGCGATGGAGATCAGGTCGCCGGAATTGATCTTGGCATCATATTCCTGGGCGCGGCGCGACCACATGGTGCGCTTCACGCGAGCCTTACCCTGAACGACCTTCAGGGCACGATCGACGAAATCGGTTTCGGACAGCTTGCGCATGCCGATGCTGACGGCTTTCGCGACCGGAACCTTGAGGCGCATCTTGTCCTTTTCAAAGTCGATCACGAAAAGCTCAAGCTTCATGCCTGCTACTTCTTGCTCTTCGATGGCGCTGATGGTACCGACACCATGTGCCGGGTAGACGATCGACTCGCCGGTCTTGAAGCCGTGGCGTGTCGGAGATTTCTTCTGCTGGGTCGTCATTCGTTTCAAAAACTCCCTGTTATGCTCCCGGTATGACACCGGCGCCGGGTCGGTCAGGCCCGGATGAGACGGGGGAAACCGTCGGGTCACTCCATCCTGGTCCAGTCCATCACGCGCGAAAACAATCCTCTTCGCGACAGCGACCCGACAGACAGGTGTCGTTGATGTCACGGAAATCGCGGAGGATGATGAGTTTGCTTTCGTGATGGTTCAGGGCAAGCAAATGCCGTAAGGTGGAACAGTTTTTGAACCCTATCATAAAAATCTGAGGAAATCAATATTTTACTGCCGCGTCGCCACAAATGGCGCGACGCAGACTTGACCATGCCTCAAATGGGGCGAATCACCGGAACAAGGGAGGCAGCCGCTTCTCCCTCAATCGGGCCATCAGTCGCCCTTGCCGGGGTTGGGAGAGAAGTACAATTCATACTTGCCCTCGACGCCGTCCATCTCCTTAGCTTCGTCCATCGGATCACGCTTGACCGTGATGTTTGGCCAGATCTTGGCATATTCGGTGTTGATCTGAAGCCACTTGTCGAGGCCCGGCTCCGTGTCGGGCTTGATCGCCTCGGCGGGACATTCCGGCTCGCACACGCCGCAATCGATGCATTCGTCCGGATGGATGACGAGGAAGTTCTCGCCTTCATAGAAACAATCGACCGGGCAGACCTCCACGCAATCGGTGTATTTGCAGCGGATGCAATTGTCGGTGACAATATAGGTCATTGCGGCACTCCAGAAGCTCGTATTCCGCGCGAGGTTGGGTGGAACCCTAGTCCCGCGCAAATTTGGGTTCAGACCAAGGCCGAACGCGCTCGGTTAACCGGTTGGGAAGATCGGTCGGACGGCTCGTCAGCTACTGCGTTCTTGGCGCTATAGCAAGGATAAACAATCCTGGAAATAGCCGAGAACACATACAGTTTTCTAAAGCGCGCCACGATCTTTCAGATTCGCGCGCTGCGCTTTATCTCCCAGTTTTACTGCATGTCATTACCACGGAATCGTCCCCCGCTTTCGCACGACATGCTTCAATCAGAGCATCAGGCTTCGTCGGGTCGCAATCTGTCGATTGCGCGCCGTTCCTTCTTGGTAGGACGGCCACTCCCGGCCTGACGCATTGCCTGTTCCAGCGGGGTGATCCGTTCGGATTCAGGCGGCGACTGGTCGTCGTAGAGTTGTCGGGCTTCTTCGTAAGGTCCGCGCTTTTCACCGGGTTTCAGCACCACAAGCACGAGATTGCGCCTTTCCAGCGCAATCTCAAGGCGATCGCCGACTTTCACGAGATGGCTGGGCTGGCGCACGCTCGCGCCGTTGACCTTGACATGGCCGGCGGACACCCGCTCCTGCGCGAGCGTCCGGGACTTGAGGATCCGGGCGAAGAACAGCCACTTGTCGATGCGCTGACGCGAACCGGAAGGTGGCTGTTGATCGGCCGTTGTCACTTCTTCATCTGCTCCTTGAGAGCAGCGAGCTTTGCAAAGGGCGAGTCCGGATCGATCGGCTTCTCCTTGCGGGGCGGCTTCGCCTCGAAGCGGGCGGGCTGTGACTTGTTGTCACGCTCCGGCCGGTTCGAACGATCCTTGCGATCTCCGCGGTCCGGACGTCCGCCGCCATCGGCCTTCTGACCGAACCCGCCGCGTCCACCTTCCTTGCCCTTGGGCTTGCCACCCTGGCGCTCGTCGTCACGGCGACGATCGTCACGCCGGGCTTCGCCACGACCTTCGGCCGGGGCACGGTTGCCACCACCATGGCGCCGCTCGCCACCCGGACGCGCGCCACGCTGGTTGTCGTTGCGACCGCCCGGACGCCACAGGAGAACCGGCTTCGGCTCGGCCGGTGCGGCGTCCTCAGCGGAAACGGTTTCGTCGGCGGAAACCGCTACGTCCACTGCAACGGCCGTTTCTGAAACCGTGGCGGCAGCTTCGGCGCTTGCCTCGACTTCGCTTTCAGCTTCGCCCTGTGCGGTCTCGCCACTCTGCTCTTCGTCAGAGGAAGCTTCTTCCGAAACGGCCTCGGAGCCCGCAGCAACTTCGACTGCCGGGGCAGCATCGGCCGGAGACTGCGCCGCGAGGAAGGCTGCAGCTTCTTCAGCGGTGACGCTGTCGGCGCGATAGCCGAGACCCTTCAGAATTTCTTCCATGTCATCCGGCGTGGCGCCAAGGATCGACAGCATCGCGGTTGTGGTCGTGAACCGGCGACCGTCATAGGCCCCGTCCGGACGCGTCGTGGCACCGGGCTTCCACTGCAGCAGCGGACGGATCAGATCCGCCAGGCGCTCAAGGATATCGATGCGCACCGCGCGCTTGCCGAGGAACCGGAAGCCGGCGAGCTTGTAGAACATGCGCTCATAGCTGGCGTCGGTAACCACCGAGGTACGGCCAGCCGCCAGAACCGGAATGAGGTCGCCATAGCCCGGCTTGTCGAGGCCGTCATTCTTCAACGCCCAGAGAAGGGTGATGAGTTCGGCCGGGGCCGGCTTCAGGAGAGCCGGCATGAAGATGTGATAGGCGCCGAAGCGCACGCCGTAGCGGCGCATCGATGCGCGCGCATCCTGATCGAGCGACTTCACGTCGTCGGAGACGTCGCGACGAAACAGCACGCCGAGGTTTTCCACGAGCTGGAAGGCCAGCCCCTTGGCGAGACCCTGCAGGTCTTCGGCACGGGAAAGATCGTCGAGCGGCTTCAGTACCGTCGAGATGTGATGATTGACGAAGCGCTCGATGCGGGCGACCACGTGATCGCGGGCATTGCCGGTCAGCTGCTCGTCGGCGAGCAGGATGACGCGCGGATGCAGCATGTGATCGCTGCCGGTCAGTCGCGCCACGGGATCGCCGAGCCAGCGGACGAGACCGTCCGAACTGATCGCAAGATCGTTATTGCCGGAAGCATGCAGTCTGGCTGCTCTTGCCTCGAATTCCAGACCGAGAGCCTTCTGGGCCGCAGACTGTACAGCCTTGGCATCCGGTCCCTCGGTTCCCGAAATGGGCGTGAACCGGAAACCGGCGAGCTGCCCCATGTGATGTCCCTCTACGAAGACATCGCCGTTCACACTGATTTCAGCTTCCAACATCGCATTCTCTCTCAAGCGCTTCATGAGCACAGATGTCCTGCGATCAACAAAGCGTTTCGTCAACCGTTCATGTAGCGCATCGGACAATCGGTCTTCGATTTCCCGCGTCTTTTCTTGCCAGTGTGTCGGATCGGCAAGCCAGCCCGGCCGGTTCGACACATAAGTCCACGTCCTGATCTGGGCGATTCGCGCCGAAAGCGTATCGATTTCACCATCGGTGCGATCGGCGCGTTTCACCTGCTCAGCCAGGAAGTCCTCGTTCACCGTGCCATGCCTGACGAGATCCGAAAAGAGGTTCTGGATCAGATCGGCATGCTGCGCCGGTGTAATTCTGCGATAATCGGGAAGCGCGCAGGCCTCCCACAGCTTCTCGACCCGCGCTGGCGTATTCGCCAGATCAACGATCTCCGGATAGCGCGCCAGAAAATCGAGCGCCTGCTGGTCGATTGCCGGCAGGGCACGCGTCAACCCCTCAACCCGCGGCGCAGCTTCAAGACTGCGCTGCAATGCTGGGATCGAGGAAAAATCGAAAGCGGCGGTGCGCCACTGCAGCACTTTCACCATATCGAACTGATGGCTTTCCAGGCGCTCGACGAGTTCCTCATCGAACGGATCCACCCGGCCCGTCACCCCGAAAGTGCCGTCCTTCAGATGGCGGCCGGCGCGACCGGCGATCTGACCGAGCTCCGAGGGGTTGAGGTTGCGGAACTGGTAGCCGTCGAACTTGCGGTCCTGCGCGAAGGCGACATGGTCGACATCGAGGTTGAGCCCCATGCCGATGGCGTCGGTGGCAACGAGATATTCGACGTCACCTTCCTGATAGAGGCCGACCTGCGCGTTTCGGGTTCTCGGGCTGAGTGCGCCGAGCACGACTGCGGCACCGCCGCGCTGGCGGCGAATGAGTTCAGCGATCGCATAGACCTCGTCTGCCGAAAAGGCGACGATGGCGGTTCGCTGCGGCAGGCGGGTGATCTTCTTCTGCCCGGCATAGAAAAGCTGAGACAGCCTCGGCCTCTCGACAACGGTGATGCCCGGCAGCATCTGCTGGAGGATCGGCTTCATGGTGCCCGAGCCGAGCAACAGGGTCTCGTCGCGTCCGCGAAGATGAAGCAGCCGGTCGGTGAAGATGTGTCCGCGCTCGAGATCGCCCGCAAGCTGGATCTCGTCGATCGCCACGAAGGAGGCCCTGGTTTCCCGCGGCATCGCCTCGACTGTACAAACGGAATAACGTGCATTCGGCGGCGCGATCTTTTCCTCGCCCGTCACCAGCGCCACATGCTGCGGGCCGACCCGCTCCACCAGTCGCGTATAGACCTCGCGGGCGAGCAGTCGCAACGGCAGGCCGATGATCCCGGAACCATGCGCGACCATGCGGTCGATGGCGAAATGGGTCTTGCCGGTATTGGTCGGCCCCAGCACAGCAGTGACGCCGCGGCCGCTCAGGATCATGGGTTGCGAATTCAATTACCGCTCCGCGCTGCAAACAGTTACTGGCCGAACTCGCAAGCCCGGCCAGCAACGTCGCCCACACATGGCGACGATCACCGCCAAAGGCAAGGCCGATCATCAGCAAAGGGCCAAAAGCAGCGCTTTTGATCGGAAACAGTCATGAAACAGACGCAAACAACACGCGTTTCACTTGATCTGGAACAGGCTGCGAACGAATCGGCGACGAATCGTTGACTCCGGCTGATTCAGGATTTGTTCACGGCTAGATATCGTCTGAGTCAGACATCGGGCATACAAAATGCTGAATCAAATCATGAAGTTCGAGTCGCAACACCGTAAAATCGTTGAGCAAGCGCGGATTCGCGAAATGCCAAACTGTCAACAGCGCTTTCTATTTTTTCTCGCGGACCCTTGATGGGGGCAATCCCGCTCTCCGCTGTTTACCCTCTAAAAGACTGAATGCACGGTGGCGGACGTCAGGTTTGTTCATCTCCGTTTCATGTTTCCTTCGACATAAAACGCGAGCGGAACAAAATCGGGACGACTACGTTGAAGCAAAGCGAAAGTCTGGCTTTGCATCGAAATAGGGAGGGCCGCTATGTTGAGTACAATTCTCATCATCATCGTCATTCTGCTTCTGGTTGGCGCGCTGCCGAACTGGGGATATAGCCGAAGCTGGGGCTATGGACCTTCCGGTGGATTGGGCCTCGTAGTCCTGATACTGATCATTCTCCTGCTCATGGGCCGTATTTGAGCGCCATCAACCTGAAAGGAAAGACAATGAAAAAGGCTCTTCTCGTTCTTGCACTGATTGCCCCCCTTGCCGCCTGCACACAGACGGAGAAGGGCGCCGGCATCGGTGCTGCAACCGGCGCGGTCATCGGCGGCGTCGCAACCAATTCCTGGGGCGGTGCCGCAGTCGGCGCTGCAGTCGGAGGCGTAGCCGGCGCGCTGATCGGCCAGTCTCAGGAACGGCCCGGTTACTGCGTCTATCGCGACCGTTACGGCCGCCATTACGAAGCGCGTTGCCGATAAGACAATACGAGGAGGATTGCGGGCCGACCATCGACTCGCGACCGCCTTATCGTCAAACAGCAGATGCTTCCAGAAAGCCACCGGCCTGCCGCCGGTGGCTTTCTGATATCTGCACCGAGGACCCCGTTAACACTCCGATCAAAGCCGGAACGAATCGGCGACGAATCGCAGACGCACCGGATTTCCCGTTTTGTTCACCGCTATATATTGTTAAATTACAATTGGTTAACCATATTTGACGGTGGATATTAAGGATTTGAGCGCCCTGTCCGACCTTCCATATTAACACTTGTGCCGAAACGGATAGGGCCGGCACGAAGGCCGGCCCTAAAGCGTGTCGCGATCTTTCAGATTCGCTCTCTACGCTTTAAGTCCTTGTTTCATCGCATGTCGTTGCCGCAAAACTGCTGCACACTTTTGCGCGATATGCTGTAGGGCACTTGAACGAAGTTTCATCAAACGAAGAACTGGCCACCATTGGCGGAAATCGTCGAACCGGTGATGAACCCGGCATCGTCGGAAGCCAGGAACACCACTATGCGCGCCACCTCCTCCGGCTCGCCGAGACGGCCGACCGGAATTTGCGGAATGATCCGCTCGTTCAGCACCTTCTCGGGAATAGCCCGCACCATTTCCGTGCCGATATAGCCAGGGCAAACCGCATTGACCGTGATGCCCTTGGCGGCGCCCTCCTGCGCGAGTGCCTTGGTAAAGCCGAGATCGCCGGCCTTGGCCGCTGAATAATTGGCCTGACCCATCTGGCCTTTCTGGCCGTTGATCGAAGAAATTGTGATGACCCGCCCGAAATTTCGGTCGCGCATACCAGACCACACGGGGTGCGTCATGTTGAAGACGCCGTTGAGATTGGTATTGATCACCTCGTTCCACTGCTCAGGGGTGATCTTGTGGAACATCGCGTCGCGGGTAATGCCGGCATTGTTGACCAACACCTCGACCGGCCCCAGTTCCGCCTCCACCTTGGCGATCCCCTCTACACAGGCGCCATAGCTGGATACATCCCATTTGAAGACCGGAATTCCGGTCTTCTCCCTGAAGGCCTGTGCCTTCTCGTCGTTGCCGGCATAGTTTGCCGCCACCGAATAGCCGGCCTCCTTGAGTGCGACCGAAATCGCCGCTCCGATGCCTCGCGTTCCACCCGTCACCAATGCAACTCTGCTCATGCGCTGTCACTCCCTCAGTGTAAAGCTTCGCCGGCCACCGGCTCTTCTTTCGAAGCCGTTGTTAGGATAGTTTCATGACACTTGATCGCAGCGACCCGCGCCTTCCGGCAGTTGCCGGCTCCCGTGCGGGTCCTCTGTTCTTCGCCTAGAGAGCCTCCAGGCACATGGCGACGCCCATGCCGCCGCCAATGCAAAGCGTGGCAAGCCCCTTCTTCACGCCGCGGCGCTTCATCTCGAACAACAGCGTGTTGAGAATGCGCGCACCGGAAGCACCGACCGGATGGCCGATCGCGATGGCGCCGCCATTGACGTTGACGATGGAGGTATCCCAGCCGAGATCCTTGTTGACCGCGCAGGCCTGCGCCGCGAAGGCCTCATTGGCTTCCACCAGACCGAGATCGGCAACATTCCAGCCGGCCTTTTTCAGGGCCTTGCGGGAGGCTGGGATCGGCCCTGTCCCCATGACCTGCGGATCGACGCCGGCGGTTGCCCAGGAAGCGATACGGGCGAGCGGAGCGATGCCGCGACGACCTGCCTCTTCCTCGGTCATCAGGAGAGCCGCCGCCGCACCGTCATTGATGCCGGAGGCATTGGCGGCTGTCACGGTGCCTTCCTTGTCGAAGGCGGGCTTGAGCTTGGCCATGCTGTCCAGCGTCGCGCCGAAACGGATATATTCGTCGGCATCGACTGTGATGTCACCCTTGCGGCTCGGCACCACGACCGGAACGATCTCATCCTTGAAGCGGCCGGCAACCTGGGCTGCCTCCGCCTTGTTCTGCGAGGCAACCGCAAAGGCGTCCTGCTCTTCACGGGTAAGCTGCCACTGACGGGCAACGTTTTCGGCGGTAATGCCCATGTGGTAGCCGTAGAAGGCGTCCGTCAGCCCGTCCTTGATCATGCTGTCGATCATCTTCAGATCGCCCATCTTGGTGCCGCCGCGAAGATGCGCGACATGCGGCGCCATGGACATCGATTCCTGCCCGCCGGCCACGATGATCTTGGCGTCGCCGGTGGCGATCTGCTGCATGCCGAGTGCTACGGCGCGCAGGCCCGAACCGCAAAGCTGGTTCATGCCCCATGCTGTCGCTTCCTGCGGAATGCCGGCCTTCATAGCGGCCTGACGGGCCGGATTCTGCCCCTGTCCAGCAGTCAGAATCTGACCGAGGATCACCTCATCGACTTCCTTGGCATCGACACCGGCGCGTTCCAGAACGCCCTTGATGGCGATGGCCCCGAGATCGTGAGCCGGCACATTGGCGAAGGCGCCGTTGAACGACCCGACCGGCGTGCGCGCCGCACTGGCGATGACGATGGATGCACTGCTCATGGACGTCTCCTCGCGTTTTATCAGCCTTTGACGATGAAACTGGCAAAGCTTTGACCCGGTGTCAAACAGGAAGAAAGCAGACCCATTTCATTCCTTGGTTGTACCTTCCTGATTTTCGTCAAATGCGGGTCCCGCATTGCACAAAGAGATTGTCACCACGCTTCGTTTGCGTTTACATTCGCCAAGGGAAGAGCAAAAACGCACAATAACGACGGGGTTAGGAGGCACGAATGGCCAAGACAGAGGGCGATATTGTCATAAAAAAATATGCCAACCGCCGGCTCTACAACACAGGCACCAGCACTTATGTCACGCTGGAAGACCTGGCCAAGATGGTGAAGAAGGGGGAGGAATTCGTCGTTCAGGATGCAAAGTCCGGTGAGGATATCACCCATTCCGTCCTGACACAGATCATTTTCGAACAGGAATCGAAGACCGGCAACACGCTTCTGCCGATTTCCTTCCTGCGCCAGCTCATCGGCTATTATGGCGACCAGATGCAGATGGTCGTGCCGAGCTTTCTCGAACACTCGATGAAGGCCTTCACCGAGCAGCAGAGCCAGATGCGCGAGCAGATGACCAGGGCGTTCGGCGAGACGCCGCTGACCAAGAACCTGCAGATGCCCATGCAGCTCATGGAAGAGCAGGTGAAGCGCAACACCGAGATGTTCCATCAGGCCATGCAGATGTTCTCGCCCTTCGTCGGCAGCCAGCCCGCGAAGGAAAGCCGCAAGGCGGAAGCCAAGGACATCGACGAGCTGAAGGAACAGCTTCGCACGCTGCAGAACAAGCTCGACAGCCTCTGAGGCAATAGACGGAATTCAGGAACACGAAAGGCGGAAGCTAACCTTCCGCCTTTTTTCTTTGGTCGGGAACAAGCCGGCGGTCAGAGACCGATCGAGACATCCCGGCCGGCGGAACGGATTGAAACTGCAAAGCCGCCGACGACGTCGATGAAGGCGATCGTCATGAGGATGAAAAAGTTCTGCGTCGCCGCATTCCGCACCAGCAGGAACTCCACCAGAAAAGCGATGAACACCAGCATCGAAAGCATGTGGTTGAGAAGGGAACCGGATCCGTTGCGCGTGGCCTTGAGGATCTCGATAAACAATACCACCAGACCAATTAGAATGAACACGTCGCCGACGGACAGTGTCCAGATCGCACCTGACAGCATCGACAGCGACATCACCTCGTTCTGCAGCGCCGCGATACCTCCGGCTCCGAAAACTCCGAGCATGGCAAGATTGTAGAGTACGAACGGCACGATCATCAACGGGATGGCGGCAATCATGAAAAAGTCCTTCAGCCGGCGGGAGAATTTCTCTCTGTCTCATTTCGGGACGATTAATCGCTGGACCGCTGAAAAAAGTAAAGGCCGGCACAAAGGCCGGCCTTTCAAAGCATCTCTGCCAAAGCAGAACTTATGCGCTTTCCTTCGGCGTCAGAACCTGACGGCCGCGATACATGCCGGTCTTCAGATCGATATGGTGAGGACGACGCAGTTCGCCGGAATTCTTGTCCTCGACATATGTCGGGGCCTTCAGACCGTCAGCAGAACGGCGCATACCGCGCTTGGACGGGCTTGTTTTTCTTTTCGGTACAGCCATTTCACTTACTCCACATGACGGACAAAACAGATTCCGCGGCCCGGTGAGGCCGAACAGCGTCTGTCTCGATCTCGGAATTTTGCGGGCTTATACATGCCCCGCAGGGCTTTGACCAGTCCCCACAGCATTTTTTTCGCGCGGGCCTTACGAAACCGGCATCACACCTCGTCCTCGGGCACGACCCAGGTTTCTGCTTCCGCCGCTCCTCGCCACGCAATCCACGCCGGATGCGCCTGAACGGCCGACATATACTCCAGCGTATTCTCGTTGGAAACAAGATCGTAGACATCGAAACGGCTGACCACGGGCGCGTACATGGCGTCGGCGGCGGAAAACCGGCTGAACAGGAAAGGTCCGCCGGAACGCAGGCGCATGTCCCGCCAGATATCCTCGATCCGCTTGACGTCTTCCGCTACCCCCTCGGACAGCTTGATCGCCTTCTTTTCACGTCGGATGTTCATCGGGCATGCATTGCGTAGCGCGCGAAAGCCGGAAAGCATTTCCATCGAGATCGAGCGCGCCATCGCCCGGTCACCGACGTCCTCCGGCCAGAGTCCCGCATCCGGGAAAAGCTCGGCGGCATACTCCATGATCGAAAGCGACTCCCAGACCCTCAGCGCGCCGTGATGCAGCACCGGCACCCGCCCGGTCGGCGAGATATCCCGGAAGGACGGATTGCCTGCGGCAAAATCGAAGGGGATCAGCCTTTCCTCGAACGGAATGCCCGCCGCAGTCAGCCCGATCCATGGCCGTAGCGACCACGAGGAGTAGTTCTTGTTGCCGATGTAAAGAACAAGACCTTCCATGGCTTCCCCCAATGATTGCCTTCGCCGGAGAGCTTAGGGTCGAGGCGGGTTCAGCACCAACAAATCTTTTGGAAGTCACTCATAAAGGCAGGTGATGTAATCGCCGGAACGCTTGGCACGGCGATCGACCACGCTGGCCAGCCGCTTCATTCCGCTGCCCGGCTTGCTCGCCACTCGGGTGATCGGATTGGGAAGCGAAACGGCGAGCAGCGCCGCCTGCCGCGCATTGAGCTTTGACGCCGGGATCTTGAAATGATGCTGCGCCGCAGCCTCGACGCCGTAAATGCCCGGCCCCCACTCGGCGATGTTGAGGTAGATCTCCATCGTCCGCTGCTTTGACCAGATTGCGTCGGCAGCGATCGCCAACGGCAGTTCCATCGCTTTCCGCAGCATCGAGCGGCCATTCCAGAGGTAAAGGTTCTTTACTGTCTGCATCGGAATGGTGCTTGCGCCGCGGGTGGCTTCGCCGGCAAGCGCATCGTCGATCACGCCCTTCATCTCGCCCCAGTCGACGCCGTGATGCGAGCAGTACTGTCCGTCTTCCGACATCATCACTGCGCGCACCAGATTGGGCGAAATGTCCTCGAAATCGACCCAACGGCGATCATATCCCTGGAAGGTCGCGAGATCCGCAAGCATCAGGGTCGAAACGGGATGGATGAAGTCGAGACGATAGAGAACGATCAGTGCATAGGGCAGCAACAGAAGTGCAGCCACGACGCCGGCGATCCGCTTTGCCATCTGCGGTATCCGTCGCGCCGGCACCGGCTCCTCCTCCGGGCGCACATACCCGATATCGCTGTCCTCAACCAATGAAACCCTGTCCGATGTTAGACTTCCGTCCTTCTTAAAGCATGTCACGCAAATGTGTGCAGCGGTTTTGCGGCAACGACATGCGATAAAACAGAAACTCAAAGCGCACGGGGCAAATCTGAAAGATCGCGACATGCGCTTTACCTGCCCTTTGCGGTCAATGCCAGACCGCTTTGGCTCCCGGCTCGCCAAGCCCCCAGATTCCCGTTGCCTGCGCCTGAAGAGCATGCCAAATAGCCGCCTTATGAGCCCGACGACACCTTCCTTCGAAAGCCGCCTGCTGACAACCGCTTCAAGCGTGGAGGCCCTTCTGGACGAACTCCTGTCGTCCGGCGGCCTGACCGGCGAAATTACCCGGCCGCAGCGCCTGCTCGACGCCATGCGCCATGGCGCGCTCAACGGCGGAAAGCGCATCCGTCCCTTCCTCGTCGTCGAAAGCACCGCGCTGTTCGGCGGCAATGCCACGGCGGCGCTCCGTGTCGGTTGCGCGCTCGAATGTCTTCACAGCTATTCGCTGGTGCATGACGACCTGCCGGCAATGGACGACGACGACCTGCGCCGCGGCAAGCCGACGGTCCATATCGCCTATGACGAGGCGACCGCCATTCTCGCCGGCGACAGCCTTCTGACCTACGCCTTCGACATGATTGCGGCGCCGGAAACGGCGCTTTCCGACCGCGCCCGGGTCGAACTGGTGCTGGCGCTTGCCCGCGCCGCCGGAATCGGCGGCATGGCCGGCGGCCAGGCCCTCGACCTCGCGGCCGAAAAGCAGGCGCCGGACGAAGCCGGCATCGTGCTTCTCCAGTCGATGAAAACCGGCGCGCTCCTGCGCTTTGCCTGCGAGGCGGGCGCCATCATTTCGGAAGCGCCAGTGGAAGATCGCGACCGTCTCAGGCGTTTCGGCGAGGTGATTGGCCGCGCCTTCCAGCTCGCAGACGACCTGCTCGACCTCACCTCCGACGCCGCCACGCTCGGCAAGGCGGCCGGCAAGGACGCCGCTCGCGGCAAGGGAACGCTGGTGGCGCTCAAGGGCCAGGAATGGGCGGAAGCCGAACTCGACCGGCTGGTGGCAGAGGCGGAAAGCCTGATCGGCTCCTATGGCCAGAAGGCTGCAACCCTCATCGAAGCCGCCCGTTTCATCGCCAACCGAAAGCACTGACATGAGCAAGTTCTGGTCGCCGATCGTCGCCTCGCTCGAGCCCTATGTCGCCGGGGAACAGCCGGTGATCGCAAACCTCGTGAAGCTGAACACCAACGAGAACCCCTGGGGTCCCTCACCGCAGGTGCTGGAGGCGATCCACGCCGCGACCAATGACGATCTGCGCCGCTATCCCGATCCCTCGGCCAAGGCGCTGAAAGAGGCAATCGCCCGCTATCACAATGTGACGCCGGAACAGGTCTTTGTCGGCAACGGCTCGGATGAGGTCCTGGCCTTCATCTTCGCAAGCCTGCTCAAGCACGATGCGCCGCTGCTCTACCCGGACATCACCTACAGCTTCTACCCGACCTACAGCCGTCTCTTCGACATCGAGACACGCACCATCCCGCTCGACGCGGATTACCGCATCCGTCCGGAAGACTATGACGGCCCCTGCGGCGCGATCATCCTGCCCAATCCGAATGCCCCAACTGGCATCGGCCTGCCGCTTGGCGATATCGAGCGGCTCGCCGCAGCCCATCCCGACCAGGTCGTGGCAGTCGATGAAGCCTATGTCGATTTCGGCGGAGAGACGGCGATCCCGCTGGTCGCCACGAACGAAAACGTCATCGTCATCCGCACCTTCTCGAAGTCGCGCTCGCTCGCCGGTCTCAGGGTCGGCTACGCCATCGCCCAGCGTCCGCTGATCGAGGCGCTGGAGCGCATGAAGGACAGCTTCAATTCCTATCCGCTGGACCGCATCGCCCAGGTCGCCGCGGTTGCTTCCATCGAGGATGATGCGTGGTTTACCGCGCGCCGGGACGAGCTGATCGAAAATCGCCGCCGGTTGACGGTCGAGCTGGAAAACCGCGGTTTCGTGGTGCTGCCGTCGCAGGCAAACTTCGTCTTTGCCCGCAAGCCGGGCTTCGAGGGCAAGGCGTTGGCTACAGCACTGCGGGAACGGGCCGTTCTGGTACGCCATTTCGGCAAGCCCCGCATTGCCGACTTCCTGCGCATCTCCATCGGCACCGAAGCCGAATGCAGTCGCCTCGTCGAAGCCCTCGACGACATCCTCTGACATCAGCCAAAGAAAAAGGCGCCGCCCGAAAGCGACGCCTTGAATAATAAGATCTGGAACAGGTCTCGCGGGCCGGGCCGTCAGCCCTGCGTGATCGGTGCGATCTGGATTTCCACGCGGCGGTTCTGCGCGCGTCCGTCCGGCGTCGCGTTGGATGCGATCGGCTGGCTGGGGCCAAAACCGACAGAGGAAACGCGACGCTGGTCGAGGCCCTGGCCGAACAGGTAGTTCGCGACCGAATCGGCGCGGTTCTGCGACAGCTGCTGGTTATACTGCAGGCTGCCGGTCGAGTCCGTATGGCCGTTGATGTCGACCAGCGTACGGTTGAACTTGTTGAGCACGATCGCGACCGAGTTCAGCGTCGGATAGAACTGCGGCATCACAGCATACTGGTCGGTGGCGAAGGTGATGTTGGACGGCATGTTGAGGATGATCCGGTCGCCGACGCGGGTAACCGAGATGCCGGTTCCCTGAAGCTGGGCGCGAAGCTCGGCTTCCTGCTGGTCCATGTAGTTGCCGATCGCTCCGCCGGCCAGAGCACCGATACCGGCACCGATCAGGGCCGCATTGCGGCTCGACCGTCCGCCACCGCCGACGACTGCGCCGCCAACTGCACCGAGAGCCGCACCGAGCACTGCACCGCCTGCTGTATTGGAAACCTTCTGCTGACCGGTATAGGGGTCGGTCGTGGTGCAGGAGGAAAGGAAAATCGCGGCGAGCGCGAGGATCGAAAGCTTCTTGATCATCGTCGGAATCACTCCCAGTGGAACTCGGAAGGCCTCAACAGCCCAATTGCGGCAATATGAAGTTGTGAGGCCTCGATCTTACTCGGCGGCGCTCTTTCTGCCATAGCGTTTTTCGATGTAATCGTTCACCAGCGCTTCGAAATCGGAAGCGATGTTGGGACCGCGCAGCGTCATCGCCTTCTGCCCGTCGATGAAGACGGGAGCAGCCGGAGTTTCGCCGGTACCGGGAAGCGATATGCCGATATCGGCATGCTTGCTCTCGCCCGGTCCGTTGACGATACAGCCCATGACCGCGACGTTGAGCCCTTCGACACCCGGATAGCGCTCGCGCCAGACCGGCATGTTCTTGCGGATGTCGTCCTGAATGCGTTGGGCGAGCTCCTGGAACACGGTCGAGGTCGTGCGCCCGCAGCCGGGACAGGCCGCAACCACCGGAATGAACTGGCGGAAACCCATGACCTGCAGGATTTCCTGCGCCACCTGCACTTCCTTGGTGCGGTCGCCATTCGGCTCCGGTGTCAGCGACACGCGGATCGTGTCGCCGATCCCGTGCTGCAGCACGTAAGCCATGGCCGCCGAAGACGCCACGATGCCCTTGGACCCCATGCCGGCCTCGGTCAGGCCGAGATGCAGAGCATGGTTGGAGCGTTCGGCAAGCATCGAATAACAGGCGATCAGGTCCTGCACCTGGGAAACCTTGGCCGACAGGATGATGCGGTTGCGCGGCAGGCCGATTTCCTCGGCCAGCTCGGCGGAAAGAAGGGCCGACTGCACGATCGCCTCGCGCGTCACCTGCCGGGCGGAAAGCGGGAAGCCCTCTTCCTGGTTCTTGTCCATCAGTCGGGTCAGGAGTTCCTGATCGAGCGAGCCCCAGTTGACGCCGATGCGGACAGGCTTGTCATAGCGGATCGCCATCTCGACGATATCGGCGAACTGCTTGTCCTTCTTGTCCTTGAAACCGACATTGCCGGGATTGATGCGATACTTCGCCAGAGCCTCGGCACAGGCCGGATGATCGGCCAGAAGCTTGTGACCGATATAATGGAAATCCCCGACCAGCGGCACATCCATGCCGAGCCGCAGCAGCCGCTCGCGAATCTTCGGCACGGCGGCCGCGCTCTCGTCGCGGTCGACCGTGATGCGCACGATCTCGGACCCGGCCTTGAAGAGCGCCGCCACCTGGGCGACCGTCGCATCGACATCGGCGGTATCGGTATTGGTCATCGACTGAACGACGACGGGTGCGCCACCGCCAACGATCACGCCGCCGACATCGACGGCCACGGTTGCGCGGCGCGGTTTGGGATCAAATTCGTCTGCTGAAGCCATCGGAGTCTCTCGAACGGCAGAAAACTGCTGGACTGAGGTGGATCAAACGGGATCGCTTGTCAACCACAGGCTAAAAAACCCCTCACGTCTCGAGCGGCGCGATCAGCATGCGCACGAGCACTGGCAGCTTGCGGGAAAGCACATCGATGCCGGGTGTCCGCATTTTCATGCCCTCCACGGCATCAAGAAGAATTGATGCGATTTCCTGCAGGGAAACATCGCCCGAGGCAGCGCCGATCCGGCCCGTTTCGGCGGCGGCCAGCAGGCCGGCGGCGATTTCCGTCTCGATGGTCGTCATCCAGGCAAGGAACAGATCGCCGGAAAACTCATGATTGACGTCGAAGAGTTCGGCACCATGCGGCGTTCCGGCGATCTCTTCATGCGGACGCAGGATCCCCTCGATCAGCGCCGCCTCGACCTGACTACTGAGCGAACCTTGCCCGCCGAAACATCCGGCCACCTTCACCCGCATCTCCTCCATCTTCACTTCGACGCAGGCGCGAAAGACATCCGCCTTGTTGCGATAGAGAAGATAGAGCGCCGGACGGGAAAGCCCCGCGGCACGGGCGAGATCGTCCATAGTCGTGCGCTTGTAGCCATAAGCCAGGAAGGTGGCGAGCGCCGCCGCCAGCACCGTCGCCCGCTTGTGATCGGTCTTCAACTCATCCATAATTGACGTTCTGACATATTTTGTTATTTTGTCATAGCGATAGTCTCAAGCGACCCTAAACCAGGAGGGCAACGAAGTGAACCTGATCGTCAATGGTGCCACCCATGTCCTCGAGGTGGAACCCGATATGCCGCTTCTGTGGGCGCTGCGCGACACTCTCGACATCAAGGGACCGAAATTCGGCTGCGGAGCCGGACTTTGCGGCGCTTGCACCGTCATCATCGACGGTGAAGCCGTGCGCTCCTGCCAGATCGCGGCAGCCGACGTTACGTCACCCGTCCGCACCATCGAAGGCCTTGCCTCGGGTGGCGCCTTGCATGCGGTCCAGCAGGCATGGATCGACGAACAGGTGGCGCAATGCGGCTATTGCCAGGCCGGCCAGATCATGAACGCCGTGGCCCTGCTGGAGACCAACTCCTCCCCCACCGACGAGGACATCGACACCGCCATGGCCGGCAATCTCTGTCGTTGCGGCACCTATCCGCGCATTCGTGCCGCCATCCACAGGGCGGCCAGTCAGATGGCGGGGGCATGACCATGGCCAGCATCGGCAAGATCGCGCGGCGCACCTTCCTCCTCGGCACCACCGCTGTCGCGGGCGGCGTCGCCTTCGGCTACTACAGCTACCGGAAACCCTTCGCCAACCCGCTTAAGGACGAGCTCGCCGAAGACGAGGCGACCTTCAATCCCTACGTCAAGATCGGCTCCGACAACCGCATCACCATCATTGCCCCGCGCGCCGAGATGGGACAGGGCAGCTACACCACCCTTGCCGCCCTCGTCTGCGAGGAACTCGACGTCCTGCTGGATCAGGTGGTCATCGAGCATGGCCCTTCCGCGCCCGCTTATTACAATGCGGCCGCCATGCGAGAAGGTGCACCGTTTCCGCGCTTCGACGAAAGCTTCCTGGCCGAGAGCCTGCGCAGCACCATGGGAGTGGTTGCCAAGTTCGTCGCCTTGCAGTTCACCGGCGGCTCGACCTCGATGATCGATGGCTTCGACAGGATGCGCCACGCAGGCGCGGCCGCGCGCGAAACCCTGAAACAGGCCGCCGCTCGTCGGCTCGGAGCACAGGCCGCGTCGTTGACGACGAAGGACGGCATCATCACCGATCCCGCATCAGGCCGAACGCTCTCTTACGGAGACGTGGCGCTGGAAGCCGCGAACCTTGCGCCGCCGTCCGATATCGTCCTGCGCGAGCGGAAAGACTGGAAGATCCTCGGCAAGCCGCAACCGCGCAAGGACATGCTGGCCAAGGTCACCGGCGCGCCGATCTATGGCGTCGATGTCGACCTGCCCGACATGCTCTACGGCACGGTCAGGATGAACCCCAGCCCCGGCGGCCGGATGAAGGGCTTCGATGCCACCACAGCACTCGCCATGCCGGGCGTAAAGAAGATCGTCGCGATCGATAGCCCTTACGGCCATGGCATCGGCGTCATCGCGGACAACACCTGGCGAGCCTTCAAGGCGGCGGAAGCCGTCACCATCGAATGGGAGAAGGGACCGATCCCGCCCTCATCCGCCGATATGGAGGCCTTGCTTACGGAAGCCCTCACGGGAACGGATTCCTTCAGCCTGCGCACGCTCGGCGATCCCGACCTCGTCTTCGCCGACGCCCCGCATGACAGCATTGTCGAAGCGGAATACGACGCCCCTTTCCTCTCCCACGCCGCCATGGAGCCGATGAACGCCACCGCACGGCTGAAGGACGGCCTTCTCGAAGTCTGGGCGCCGAACCAGGGACCGACGCTGATCGACGCGGTGGGTTCGCGCATCACCGGCCTGCCGAAGGAGAGGATCAGGGTCCATACCACCTTCCTTGGCGGCGGCTTCGGACGCCGCATCGAGCCGGATTTCTCCGACTATGCCATTCGTCTGGCGCTTGAAGCCGAAGGCCGCCCGGTCAAGGTGACCTGGACCCGCGAGGAGGACATGACCCACGGTCCTTATCGTCCGGTGGCAAAGGCCCGCTACAAGGCATCCCTTAGCGAAAAAGGCATTCCCCGGGCGCTTGTGGGATCCGTCGCTTCGCCTTCGGTCATGACCAGCGCCATTGGCCGCTACTATCCCGATATCCCGATGGGCGGCCCGGACAATGCGTTGATCGACGGCGCCTTCAACCAGCCCTATGGCATCGAGAATTACCGGATCGATGGACGCAAGGTACCTCTGGCGGTTCCGGTCGGCTTCTGGCGCTCGGTCGGAAACTCCTACAACGTCTTCATGCATGAAAGCTTCATCGACGAGATCGCCCATGCTGGCCATCGCGACCCCCTCGATCTGCGTCGAGAGCTGATGGCGGATTTCCCCGTCGCCCGCGCCGTGGTCGAAAAGGCGGCCGACATGGCAGGTTGGACAACGCCGGCGGAACCGGGCCACGCCCGAGGCCTTGCCTTCTCGCTCTCCTTCGGCACCTGGGTCGCCGAAGTGGTGGAGGTCTCCGAGCGGGACGGCGCGATCCGCATCGAAAACGTCTGGTGCGCCGCCGATCCCGGCCTCGTGCTCGATCCGCTCAACTTCAAGGCCCAGATGGTGTCGGGCATCGTTTTCGGCCTGTCGGCCGCCATCGGCCAGCAGATCACCTTTGCCGATGGCGTGGTCGAGCAATCCAATTTCCACGATCACGATGCGTTGCGCATCGATAAGTGTCCGAGGATCGAGGTCGAGCTTCTGGAAAACGCCCCGCACATGGGCGGCGCGGGCGAACCCGGCACACCGCCGTCGATGCCGGCTCTCGGCAATGCCATCTTCGCGCTCACCGGCAAGCGGCTGCGTCGCCTGCCTTTCGCAAACGAGATCGAATTCGCCTGATCGATCCGGGATCGGTCAGTGCCCGCCGACCCGGTCCGCATGCCGGGCGAGGCCAGACAGAGCGAGCACCACGAGGCTGAGCAGCGACGTGCCGGTATAGACCGTGGCGAGCGAGGTGTATTCGGCGATGAAGCCGATCACCGACGGCGCAAACAGGATACCGGAATATCCGAGCGAAGTGACGATCGACAGCGCAATCCCCGGTGCAAAACCGGGAATGTTACCGCCCGCGGAAAATGCGATCGGCACCAGGTTGGAAATACCGATGCCAGCGATGCCGAAACCGATCAGCGCCACCGTCACATTCGGCGCCTGCCCCGCGACAATGAGGCCGACGAAGGAAATGACTGCGCAGATCCGCACTGTCATGACAGCGCCCAGCCGGTCGCGCACCAGATCGCCCGCAAAGCGCATGGCGGCCATGGCGAGCGAAAAGGCGGCAAAGGCAAAACCGGAAAAGGCAGTCGGCGCATTGAGTTCGTCGCGCAGGTAGAGAGCACCCCAGTCTAGAATGGAACCTTCGGGGATCATCGAGAACAGCGCGATGATTCCGATCAGCCAAGGCAGCGGCGAGAGGGGGAACCTGGTGCGCTCCCGACGTTCCGAATGATGCGGCGCGTCCGTAAAAATCATCGGTCGCATGATGAAGTAGAGTACCCAGCCCACACCGGCGACGATCACGGCATGACCGGGTGGCCCCAATAAGTTAATGAGAAATCCGCCACAGGCCGAACCGACTAGACAGCCGAGGCTCCAGAAAGCGTGACAGGACGACATGATCGACCGACGCATGGACCGCTCCACCTCGACTGCATTGGCATTCATCGCCACGTCCATCGCACCGCCGATGCCGCCGAACAGGAAAATGGCGATGGCCCCCGCCCAGATAGAATGAACGAGTGTCAGGCCCACGATAGTCGGCAGATAGAGAAACGCGGTCACCTTGACGACACGGCTCGAGCCAAAGCGGGCAATCTGAATGCCGGCCACCGGCATGCATATGAGCGAGCCGATACCGAAGATGAACAGCATGATTCCGAGATCGGCGGAACTGAGTTTTAGCGTCTCCGCGAAGAGGGGAATCTTCGGCGCCCAGGAACCCATCATCAGTCCGTTCAGAAAGAAGAGCGCGGAAACCGCGGCCCGCGGCCGGGTAATCAGGCGGCTACCTGCGACCTTTGCCGGTGCGTCTTCCACGATCTCAAGCATATGCGGCCTCCCTTTATGGTGGCGACTTAATTTAAATCGATTGAATTATCAGCGCGCGAATCGGGGCCTTGTTTTCACGATTTGTGCCTTTGCGACATCGGAGATTTCAAGTCGATTGACAGAATATGTGGAACAGGAATGATGCGCATCCATTCCTCCGGATCGACGCGCCTGCGCCGCCGGCCCTTCAAGATCTTCCACAGGTGCAAGAGTGAAAACCTCCGTCGGCATCGGCATTCTGCTGACCAGCCTTTCCTATTTCCTGTTCACCCTGCACGACGGCACCATCAAGATCCTCGTCGAAACCATGGCTGTCTGGCAGATCCTGTTCTTCCGCAGCGCCACGATCCTTGTCGGCTGCCTGATCTTCGGCGGACCTTCCCTCGTTCGCGAGACGGCATCCTCTCCGGTCGTGAAGCCGATGATGATCCGCAGCGTACTGCTGCTGGCCGCCTGGCTTTCCTATTACAACGCCTCAAAATCTATGCAGCTCGCTTCCCTGCAGACGCTCTATTACGCCGCGCCGGTAGTGGCGACCCTGCTCGCCGTGCCGATCCTCAAGGAACGGGTGACCCCGCCGCGCTGGCTTGCAGTCATCGTCGGCTTCCTCGGTGTGCTGATCGCCAGCAACCCCATGGGCATGCAGATCACGCTTCCGGTCTATCTCGCCCTGCAGGCCGCCTGCCTCTGGGCCTTTTCGACCGTCCTCCTGCGCCGCACCGCCATGGGCGCGCGCTCGCTGGTGCAGATGACGGTGACGAACAGCTTTTTCCTGCTTCTGACCGGGGCGGTGCTGGTGACCGTCTGGCATACCCCGACACCTGTCGAGTTCGCGCTGTCGCTGGCGACCGGCGTCATCGGCGGCGGAGCCCAGTTCGCCTTCTTCGAAGGCATGCGTCGCGCGCCGATCTCCGTTCTCGCTCCCTTCGAATACACCTCGCTCGTCTGGGCCTTCGTGCTCGGCTACGCTATCTGGGGGGATATTCCAGCCGTCAACGTCTTCATCGGAGCCGCACTCATCTGCAGCGCCGGCCTGATTATCGTCTTCAGTGAACGCCTGACGGCCAGAAGCTAAGCCTTATCTTTCCGAATGGCGTTCATTCGCTTATCCTTTCACCGGAGAAATAGCGCTTGCATGCATATAAATCATCATATATACATATATTAGTATATATTTGCTGGAGGTTTATATGTCTCTCGATCGTATGGTTCTGGCTTTCGCCGGCGCGATGGTGCTTCTTTCCGTCGTGTTGACGGTGTTCGTACATCCGCTGTTCGTCTGGTTCACCGTTTTCGTCGGCGCTAACTTGTTGCAGTCCGCTTTTACCGGCTTCTGCCCTGCCGCGATGATCTTCAAGAAGCTCGGGGCTCACTCGGGAACGGCATTCTGACCTGCCCGAGGAAAGGAAATAGGATCATGACCGTCCTGCCGCACGCCCGAATTGCGGCGTTCGCACTATGTTTCATGGCAGCCGGTGCGCTGCACGCCGAAACACTTCGCCTTGAACCGGTGAAAGTGCCGGAATGGAAGGCGGTTTACGGGCGCGTGGAGACGCGGGATACTGTACCTGCGCGCGCGCGTATCGGCGGTACAGTCGTGGAACTCAAGGTGAGTGAAGGCGACACCGTCAGTACCGGTGACGTGATTGCCAGCGTGAAGGACGACAAGATCGACTTTCAGATCGCCGCCATCGACGCTCAGCTTCTCGGACTGAGGGCTTCGCTCGAAAACGCGCAATCGGAACTGAACCGCGGCGAGGAGTTGATCAGGCGCGGCGTGACCACTGCCCAGCGACTCGACGCGTTGCGCACACAGGTGGATGTCGTGAGTAACCAGATCGCTGCGGCGGAAGCGCAGCGCTCTGTCGTAGTGGAGCAGGGCAAGGAGGGCGCCGTGCTCGCACCCGCGACCGGTAAGGTACTGACTGTGCCCGTCACCAGAGATGCCGTCATCATGGCCGGTGAGACGATTGCCACGATCGGCGGCGGCGGCTTTTATCTCCGCCTTGCGATCCCCGAACGCCATGCCGACCTTCTCGAGGAAGGCGCTTCCATCGAAATTGACAGCGGCAACGGCCGTGAAAGCAAGGGGCGCCTCGCAAAGATCTATCCGGAGATCGACAACGGCCGCGTCATCGCCGATGTCGAGGTGGGCGATCTGCCAACTTCCTTCGTCAACAAGCGCTTGTTGGTACGCGTGCCGGTCGGCGAGCGCGATGCGCTCTTTCTGCCGCAGGCCGCGTTGAAGAAGCGCTATGGCGTCGACTATGTCACTGTCAAGGCTGGCGAACGGACGAGCGAGCGCGCCGTGGTGACCGCGAAACCGATGCGGATCGACGGCAAGCCGATGACCGAAATCCTGACCGGCCTTGCTGTCGGCGACGAGATCGTATTGCCATGAAAATCCCAGGCCTCGGCATCGCCGGCGGGCTGACGAAAAACTTTGTCGCCTCGCCGCTCACTCCGCTATTTCTGCTTGCCGCTCTGGCGCTGGGCATCGTCGCGCTGATCACGCTGCCGCGCGAGGAGGAACCGCAGATTTCCGTGCCGATGGTCGATATCATCGTGCGGGCCGACGGGTTGAAGGCGGAAGACGCAGTCAAGCTCGTCACCGAGCCGCTGGAGACCATCGTCAAGGGCATCAACGACGTCGAACACGTCTACAGCACGACCTATGACGACAAGGTGGTAGTCACCGCGCGCTTCATGGTTGGAACCTCTGGCGACAGCGCCGTTCTGCGCGTGCACGACAAGATCCGCGCCAACATGGGCTCGATCCCGGTAGGCATTCCCGAACCGCTGGTCGTCGGCCGCACCATCGATGACGTGGCGATCGTGTCGCTGACGCTCACGCCCTCTGAAGACAAGGGTGCCGGCATCGACGCTACCGCGCTCACCCGCATCGCCCGCGAACTGCGCGTCGAGATGGCCAAGATCGATGACGTCGGCCTCAGCTATCTCGTCGGCGAGACGGGTGACGCCATTCGTATCGCGCCCGACCCGGAAAAACTCGCTTTGAACGGGGTAACCTTGCAGCAGCTTTCCGCGAAGGTCACGGCGGCAAACCGCGCCTTCCCGACTGACGAAGTCAGAAGCGACGGCAGGCAGATCGACGTCATTGCCGGGGAAACCCTCTCGACTCCCGCCGAAATCGGCAACCTGCTGCTGACAACCCGCGACAACCGTCCCGTCTATGTGCGCGACGTCGCCGACGTTTCCTTCGTCACGGATACGGCGGATTCCCGTGTCTCTACCGTAACAAGAGGAGAAAATGGCGAAAGCGTCCGCGTTCCGGCCGTCACTCTGGCGCTTGCCAAGCGCGCCGGCGCCAATGCCGTCCTCGTCTCCGAGGAGATCCTCCAACGTGTCGAGGACCTGAAGGGCAAGCTGATCCCGGACAGCATGTCGGTCGAGGTCACCCGCAATTACGGCGAAACCGCCAACGAGAAGGCGAACGAACTGCTCTTCCATCTCGGACTGGCGACGCTTTCCATCATCGCCCTCGTCTGGGTCGCCATCGGCCGCCGCGAGGCCATCGTGGTCGCGATCGTCATCCCGATGACGATCCTGCTCACCCTCTTCGCCGCAAACCTGATGGGCTACACTCTGAACCGCGTCTCGCTCTTCGCCCTGATCTTCTCGATCGGCATTCTTGTCGATGACGCCATCGTCGTTATCGAAAACATCGCGAGGCACTGGGGTTTCAACGACGGCAAGGATCGCCGGCAAGCGGCCATCGACGCCGTTGCCGAAGTCGGCAACCCGACCATCGTCGCGACGCTGACCGTGGTCGCCGCCCTTCTGCCGATGATGTTCGTGTCTGGCATGATGGGTCCTTACATGAGCCCGATCCCGGCCAATGCCTCGGCTGCGATGATCTTCTCCTTCTTCGTTGCCGTTGTGGTCACACCCTGGCTGATGCTGAAGATTGCCGGAAAGGCGAAACTGCATCACGACACTGCTCACGGCACCGGCGGCCTGCTCGGTCAAACCTATGCCAGGGTCGCCCGCCCCATCCTCGCCTCGAAAAAGGCAAGCTGGGTCTTCCTTCTCCTCGTCGGCGTCGCAACGCTCGGCTCCCTCTCGCTGTTCTATACCAGGCACGTCACGGTGAAGCTTCTGCCCTTCGACAACAAGTCGGAACTGCAGGTCCAGATCGACCTGCCGGAAGGCTCGTCCGTCGAGGCAACCGATGCGGTGGCTCAGGATGTCGCCAGGGTGGCGCTCGCCACGCCGGAAGTCGTCAGCGTCCAGACCCACGCGGCAACAGCGGCGCCCTTCAACTTCAACGGCCTGGTGCGCCACGCCTATCTGCGTTCGAACGCCTATATGGGTGACGTGCAACTCAACCTGACGCCGAAGGGCGAGCGCGACCGCTCGAGCCACGACATCGCGCTCGACCTGCGCAAGCGGCTTCTGTCGGAAGTCGCGATGCCGGAGGGAACCGTGCTGAAGGTGGTGGAACCGCCGCCCGGACCGCCTGTCATGGCGACCCTGCTCGCGGAAATCTACGGCCCCGATGCCGAAACGCGCCGCGCCACCGCCGGCAAAGTGGAAGAAGCCTTTCGTTCCGTGCCCTTCATCGTCGATGTCGACGACAGCTATGGAAAGCCCGCCCCGCGTCTGCGCGCCACGATTTCCACCGACGACCTCGATTTCTTCGGTGTATCGGAAAGCGATGTCTTCGACACCTTGTCGATCCTGAACGGCACGACGACCATCGGTTATTCGCATCGGGGCGAAGGCCGCGCACCGATCCCGATCGTCATCGACCGCCCCAAGGGTGCGAAGGTGCTGGACGAAAAGTTCCTCTCGACGCCGATCCCCGCCAACCTGCTGCCGGGTTCGCGCTCGGTGGTCGAGCTTGGCGACGTCATCCGCGTGAAGGAAGAGCAAGCCTCATTCCCGATCTTCCGCCACAACGGCCGCTATGCCGAAATGGTCACCGCCGAACTGGCCGGCGACTTCGAGGCACCGCTTTACGGCATGCTCGCCGTTCAGGATGCGCTGGACAAACAGGATTGGACCGGCCTCGAAAAGCCGGAAATCGCCCTCCACGGCCAACCGGCCGATGAGAGCAAGTCCGTGCTCCTGTGGGACGGCGAGTGGGAAGTGACCTGGATCACCTTCCGCGACATGGGGGCGGCCTTCATGGTGGCGCTGCTCGGGATCTATATCCTCGTGGTTGCCCAGTTCGGCTCGTTCAAGCTGCCGCTGGTGATCCTGACACCGATCCCGCTGACCTTCATCGGCATCCTTGGCGGCCACTGGCTGTTCCATGCGCCCTTTACCGCGACCTCGATGATCGGCTTCATCGCGCTGGCCGGCATCATCGTGCGCAATTCGATCCTGCTGGTGGATTTCATCCGCCATGCCGCCTCGCCCGAACGTCCGCTGACCGAAGTCCTGATCGAAGCCGGCTCCATCCGCTTCAAACCGATCCTGCTCACGGCACTCGCCGCCATGATCGGCGCGGTAGTGATCCTGACAGATCCGATTTTCCAGGGACTGGCGATCTCGCTGCTCTTCGGGCTGGCATCATCGACGCTTCTGACCGTGCTCGTCATCCCGGCGATCTACAGGGTGTTGCGGACTTAAGAGGCGTTTTGCAGGAAAGGCCCCTCATCCGCCTGCCGGCACCTTCTCCCCGTAAACGGGGAGAAGGAACAGGTGATGCCGCCGTAACCTTGCCGCAAGCGAAACGCGAAATCCGGTCCTCCCGCCTGCGGTGACTTGAAGAACGAGACGAGACACGCAGCTCTATCTAGATGAGGCAAGGTGATAGGCAATTCTCTCCGGTATCCGTCCCGATCGGGCCTCCGATCGGGCGGAAAAATTACCTCGCAGCCAGCCATTTCTCCGCCAGCTCCACCCAGAAGCTGGTGCCGACCGGCAGGATGTCGTCATTGAAGTCGTAGCGCGGATGATGCAGTGGCGGGTCGTTGGGCGTGCGCTGCGTGCCGAGGAAGAAATAGCAGCCCGGCCGCTCTTCCAGCATATAGGCGAAGTCCTCGCTGCCCATGGTCGGCCGGTCCATGTCGTAGACCCTGTCGGCACCGGCAAAATCGACCGCGAGCGCGCGGATGAAGTCGGTTTCCGCTTTGTGGTTGATCGTGGCGTTGTAGCCTCGCTGGTAGTCGAGCGTGACGCTCATGCCATAGCTGGCCGCCTGTCCCTCGGCGATGGTTCGAATGCGGTCCTCCAGCTGGTCGCGCACTTTGGGATCGAAAGAGCGGATGGAGAGCTTCATTTCCGCCCGCTCAGGGATAATGTTGCTCGCCGCACCCGCATGAAATGCCCCGACCGTGATGACGCTCGGATCGATGGGGTGGATGTTGCGCGAAATGATGGTCTGCAGCGCCATGATGATCGAAGCGCCGCAGACGATCGGATCGGCGGTATCCTGCGGTTCCGCGCCATGGCCGCCGCGGCCGTTGACCGTGATGATGCATTCGTCGACCGCCGCCATGATCGGCCCTTCGCGCAGCGCGAACTTGCCGAACGGAATGGTCGGATCGTTATGCAGTGCGAACACCGCATCGCAGGGAAATTTTTCGAAAAGCCCGTCATCCATCATGATCTTCGCACCACCGAAGTTCTCCTCCGCCGGCTGGAAGATCAGATGAATCACGCCGTCGAAATTGCGACGCTCGGCAAGGATGCGAGCTGCACCCAGAAGCATGGCGGTGTGCCCGTCGTGACCACAGGCGTGCATGACCCCGGGGTTCTTGCTGGCATAGGCCGCCCCTGTCTCCTCAAGGATCGGCAGGGCATCGAAATCCGCGCGGATGCCGATGCTTTTCTTGCTCGTTCCGTTTCTGAGCGTTGCCACGACGCCGGTCTTGGCCAGCCCGCGATGCACCTCGTAGCCCAGCGCCTCGAGCTGCTTGACCACGTAGTCGGACGTATCGAACTCGGAAAGACCTATCTCCGGATACTGGTGGAGATGGTGACGGGTCGCCAGCACATCGGCCATGTAGTTCGAGATTTGTATCGTCATCGTCATGCACCACGGGTTGGAATGCGGTTTTCGAGAAAGCGGAACGCCATGACCAGAAGACCGGTCAGGCACAGATAGATCAACGCCAGCAATAGCAGCGGTTCGTAGGTGAGATAAGTGTCCTGCCTGACTTTCGATATCACGGCATAGACATCGACCACGGTGATGGTGGCGACAAGCGGCGTCGACTTGAGCTGCAGCACGGTTTCGCCGGTCAGCGTCGGAAGCGCCCGATGGATAGCTCGCGGCAGCCAGATCCGCCGGAACATCGTGAGCCGGCTCATGCCGAAGGCGCGTGCCGCTTCAAGCTCGCCCTTCGGTACCCCGGCAAATGCGCCGCGCATCACCTCGCCCTCGTAAGCCGCAAAGGACAGCATCAGCGCCGCAAAACCATAGGGCCATGCCTGCCGGAGATAAGGCCAGAGAAAGGACGAGCGGATCTCGGGATACTGGGCGAAGAGAGAGCCGAGACCGTAATAGAGAAGCCAGAGCTGCAGAAGCAGCGGCGTACCGCGAATGATCGTGCAGAATATTTTGGCCGGCCAGGCCAGCAGTCTCGGACCGGTGACCTGCACGAGCCCGATCGGAACGGCCACCAGAAATCCGAAAAAGGCAGTCGAAAACAGCAGCAGCAATGTCTGCCAGACACCGGCGACAAGCCGCCACTGGTATTTCGGCAACCAGTCCCAGCGCATGAACCATGCGGCACACAAGACGATCGCCGCGAAAGCCGCCATTAAGAACAGCCGGTGCGGCTCGAACAGATGCCGCGCCCGCGGCGGCTGGTAGGCTGGCATTTCGGAGACGGTCTCGGTCATCTCGTTACACCGGCTCCGCAATTCCGCGCCGCGCCCGGCGCTCGATGAGCCCGATCACGACGTTGGAAACCAGCGTCAGCAGCAGGTAGAGAACACCGGCGGCACAGAAGAACAGCATGTAGGCCTTGGTGCTGCCTCCTGCCTGTCGTGTCACCAGCGTCAGCTCACTGAAGCCGACCACGGCCAGCAGGGCCGTGTCCTTGGTGGCGATCAGCCAGAGGTTGGCGAGCCCGGGAATGGCAAAGGGCAGCATGGCGGGAAGCGTGACGCGGGTCATCACCTTGAGCGGCGACATGCCATAGGCCCGCGCCGCCTCGATCTGTCCCGGCGGCACGGCCTTGATGGCGCCGCGCAGCACTTCGGTCGAATAGGCGCCCTGCACCACCCCGATGACGAAGATACCGGCAACGAGACCGCTGATATCGACCGTCGGCAGACCGGCCAGCGAAAGCAACGCGTTCACCGCGTCCGTGCCGGCATAATAGAGAAGAAGGATCAGAACCAGTTCCGGCACGGCCCGGATCACGGTGGTATAGACTTCCAGCAGGTCGCGAAGGATCGGCCCGCCATAGAGCTTGCCGAAAGCGCCCCCGATCCCGATCAGGATACCGAGCCCGTAGCCACCCACTGCAAGCTGCAGCGATTGTGCGAAGCCCTGCAGCAAGGCGCCACCCCAGCCGGGCGGCGAAAGCGCCAGAAGGCTCAAGTCGAAAAGGCTGCCGGACGCTGCCGCCATCTTGAAACGCCCCGATTGTCAGAAGGCAGGAAAGGACATGCGACGGACCCCCGCAGCATGTCCGGGGAAACGGTCAGCCGCCGTAGATGTCGAAATCGAAATACTTCTTCGAGAAGGTGTCGTAGGTGCCGTTGGCGCGAACCGCCTTGATCGCGGCGTTGACCTTGTCCTTCAGCTCGGTTTCGCCCTTGCGCAGACCGACGCCGACACCCGCGCCGAGGATGGCCGGATCGTCCTTCACATTGCCCTTGAGCTCGCAGCAGGCGCCGGCTTCGGATTTCAGGAAGGCGTCGAGCGCGATGGCATCGGCCTGAACGGCATCGACGCGGCCGGCGGCGAGATCCTGGTTCGCCTCGTCCTGGGTCTGGTATTCCTTGATTTCCGAGGCCTTGTCGCCGAAATATTTGTGGGCGTAATCGGCATGGACGGTCGAGACCTGCACGCCGAGGATCTTGCCGGCGAGCCCTTCCGGCGTCGCGTCGAACTTCTCGCTCTTCGGCCCGACAATGCCGGTCGGCGTGTTGTAGTATTTGTCGGAGAAGTCGATGGTCTTCAGGCGTTCCTCGGTGATCGACATCGAGCCGACGATCATGTCGATCTTCTTGGACGTCAGCGCCGGAATGATGCCGTCCCAGGCGACCGGAGTGATGACGCAGTCGAGCTTGGCCTCGGCGCAGATGGCTTCCATGAAATCGACCTCCCAGCCGACCCACTTGCCGGCAGCATCGGGCGAGGCGAAGGGCGGATAGGGTTCGGCGGCAAAGCCGACCTTGACCGGTTCAGCGGCAGCGGTGCCAAACGCCGCTCCGCCGATGGCCAGTGCGATGAGCGCGATCTTCATTGCATTCTTCATTGTGTTCCCCTGTTGTTTTTAGGTTTGATGAAGTCTCAATGGATTGAGCTGATGAATTTCTTGAGCCGTTCGGATTTCGGCGCACCGAACAGCTGTTCCGGCGGCCCCTGTTCCTCGATCACACCGTTGGCGAGGAACACCACATGGTTGGAAACCTCCCGGGCAAATTTCATTTCATGGGTAACGAGGATCATGGTGCGCTTTTCCCGGGCAAGATCGCCGATGACGGAAAGCACCTCGCCGACAAGCTCGGGATCGAGCGCCGAAGTCGGCTCGTCGAACAGCATGACCAGCGGCTGGATGGCGAGCGCGCGGGCGATTGCGGCGCGCTGCTGCTGCCCGCCGGAAAGAAAAGCCGGATAGGCGTCCCGCTTCTCGTGGAGACCGACCCGTCTCAGAAGGGTCTCGGCAATGGCGACCGCCTCGTCCCTGCGCACGCCCAGCACATGCACCGGCACCTCGATGACGTTCTGCAGCACCGTCATGTGCTGCCAGAGATTGAAGTTCTGGAACACCATGCCGAGCCGGCTGCGGATACGCTGCACCTGCCTGCGGTCAGCCGGCATCAGGCCGCCATGGCCGTCCTTCTTCATGGTGATCGTCTCGCCATGGATGGTAACCGAGCCCGCGCTCGGCAGTTCAAGCATGTTGATGCATCTGAGGAAGGTGGATTTTCCCGAGCCGCTGCCGCCGATGATGGCGATCACGTCTCCCTGCTTTGCCGATAGCGAAACACCCTTCAGGACCTCGAGCGGACCGAACCGCTTGTGCAGATCCCGCACGTCGATGGCTTGCGCCGATACGTTCATGAATACCGCCAATGCCCGGAGGCGAAGCCCCGGCAAGATGGTTGCCACTGTTCCCGCCAGCTTCTTGTCTGCCCGGTGCGGCGCTGGATCCCGCCCGGTGGATTAGCCGGGAGTTTTGCACTTGTGCAGTAATTATTCAAGCGTATAAATAAATCAGTTTGCAGTGCGGTCGGGCGTGCCCGACAGAGATCGGGAAGCGCGCATGAAGAATTACGGCTCTCAGGAAATGTCGGGAAAACTCATGCGGGTCGTGATGCGCCGGCCGGGTCCAAGCCTCAGGAACGCCGACCCTTCCGACTGGCATTACGGGCCGACCTTCGACGGTGCGAGAGCCGTGCAGCAATACGGGCACTTTGCCGATCTGGTCGCCGGTTCCGGCGCTGAAATCCTCTGGCTCGAGGACCGCGGCGACGGGCTGGCGGACGCCATGTTTACCCACGATCCCTCGCTGATGACCGACCACGGCGCCATCATTCTCAACATGGGCAAGCCGCTTCGCCAGCGCGAACCGGAACTGCACGAGGAAATCTACACCAAGGCCGGCGTTCCCATCCTCGGCCGCATCGAAGCCCCCGGCACGATCGAGGGCGGCGACTGCGTCTGGGTGGACGCGACGACGCTTGCCATCGGCCGCGGCGTGCGCTCCAACCAGGCCGGCATCGAGCAGATGGCCGCGCTGCTCTCGCCTCATGGCATCACGGTTCTCGGCTTCGACCTGCCGCTCTGGCAGGGCGAGGAAGCCTGCCTGCATCTCATGTCTGTCATCAGCCCGCTGGCCGATGATCTTGCGCTCGTCCATGCGCCGCTTTTGCCGGCCGCCTTCTATTTCCTGCTGAAGGAAAAGGGCATCCGGCTGGTCGTCGCACCGGAAGAGGAATTTGCCGCCAGCAACGGCCTGAACCTCAACGTCCTGCCGACTTCGCCCCGCAAGGTCATCATGGTGGAAGGCTTCCCCGGAACCCGCGCCGCCATGGAGGCCGCCGGCTGCGAGGTCCAGACCTTCGCCGCCGACGCGCTCTGCATCGCCTGCGAAGGCGGTCCCACCTGCCTGACCCGGCCTATATTGAGACTGGCGTCATGAGCCGGCGGGTCTTTCATCGCGCCGGGGAGGCGGAGCGGCGGCAGGACCTGATAAGGGCAACGCTGGACTGCATTTCGGAAAAGGGACTAGAGGGCGCGACCGTACGCGAGATCGCCGCCCGCGCCGGCGTTACCGGCGGCCTGATCCGCCATTACTTCGCCAGCAAGGACCAGATGCTGCAGGCCGCCTATCGCGAGACCATGGCATCGATGACGATAACGGCGATCAGCGCGGCTGGAGCCAGTGTCGGGAGCGCCGGCGAGGTAAAAAGCGCGCGCCTCAGGCTGCATGATTTCATCATCGCCAATGTCAGCCCGCCGGTCACCGATCCGCGCACGCTGTCGCTCTGGGCGGGCTTCATCGGCCACATCCGCGTCGATCCGGAATTCGCTCGCATCCACCGTGAGAACTACCTGATCTTTCGAGACGCGCTGGAAGAACTCATTTCCGGCTTTCTCGCCGAATGCGGCCGCACACCGGTGCCCGGCGAAAGCCGCAAGCTTGCCATCGCCATCAACGGCCTGATCGACGGCCTCTGGCTCGAAGGCTCGCTCGCCCAGGATCTTTTTGACGAGCACGCCCTGCCGCGAATCGCGCTGGAATCGGTCGAGGCCCTGCTCGGCGGCCTGCGCCTCACCGGACCGCTCACAGGGCCGGATGCCGACACCAATAAGAAATGATCGGAAAACCCATGCGTTACGCCTCCATCACCGAGCGGCTTGCTCACCTTGGCTCGGGAAAATGGGCCGTTCATATCGAGGCCCGTCGCAAGGCAGCACAAGGTATTCCCGTCATCGAACTGACGATCGGGGAACCGGATGTTGCGCCGGATCCAGCCCTGCTCGCCGAGTGCGCCCGCGCCATGTATGCCGGCCGCACCCGTTATTCGAACGGCCGCGGCGAGCCGAGCGTGGTGAAGGCGCTGGCCGCAAAATATGCAAAACGCCGGCCTGACGTTACCGAACGCAACATCCTCTGCTTCCCGGGCACCCAGACCGCTCTCTTCACGGTCATGCTCGGCCTGCTCGAACCGGGCGACGAGGTACTGGTCGGCGATCCCTTTTACGCAACCTACGAAGGCGTCATAGCCTCCAGCGGCGCGCGCATGGCGCCTGTTCCGCTTCGGCCCGAAAACCACTTCCACCTGCAACCAGACGATCTTGCACGGGCGATCACCCCCCGCTCGCGCGTGGTGCTTCTTAATACACCGCACAATCCGACCGGCGCGGTTCTGTCGGCGGACGAGATCGCCGCCATCGGCAAGGTCTGCCGCGACCGCGATCTCTGGATCGTCTGCGACGAGGTCTATGAGGAACTGATCTTCGACAAGCCCTTCGCCTCGCCCTTCGACCAGCCGGATCTGGCCGAACGGACCATCGTCGTCTCCTCGATCTCCAAGTCCCATGCAGCCCCCGGCTTCCGCAGCGGCTGGGCCGCCGGCCCGGTCGAATTCTGCGACCGCCTGCTGCCCGTCTCGGAGACCATGCTGTTCGGCGTCCAGCCCTTCATCGCCGACATGACGGCGATGGCGCTCTCCGAGCCCTTCGACACCTCCACCGTCATGCGCGGCAATTATGCCCGTCGCGCCCGCCTCGTGGCAGACGGCCTTGCCGGCAACGGACCGCTGCAGCCGATGATGCCGGAAGGCGGCATGTTCATCGTGATCGATGTCAGCGCGACCGGGCTTACCGGCCTCCAGTTCGCCCACCGCCTGCTCGACGAGAAGAACGTCGCCGTCATGCCCGGCGGCTCCTTCGGTGAACAGGCGGAAAGTTTCATCCGGGTATCGCTCACCGTCGATGACGAAAAGCTCGCGGAAGCCACCGGACGCATGGCCGAACTGGCGACGGAACTGATCGAACGGGAGGATCAACAGAAATGGGCGGCGAACTGAAGACAGTCGGAGAAGCACTGATCGATATTCTGGAGGCGAACGGCGTCGATACCGTCTTCGGCATTCCGGGCGTCCACACCGTCGAGCTTTATCGCGGCCTCGCCGCCTCGAACATTCGCCACATCACCCCGCGTCACGAACAGGGCGCCGGCTTCATGGCGGACGGCTATGCCCGCGTCAGCGGAAAACCGGGCGTCTGTCTGCTGATCACGGGTCCGGGCCTCACCAACGCCATCACCGCCATGGCGCAGGCCCAGCAGGATTCCGTGCCGCTTCTGGTCATCTCCGGCGTCAATGTGCGCTCAAGCCTCGGTCAGGGCCGTGGCCGTCTGCATGAACTGCCCGACCAGCATGCGATGATGGCGTCCTTCACGCTGATGAGCCACACCCTTCTCGATCCCGCCGATCTGCCGGCGGTGATGGCGAGAACCTTCACCATCCTGCGTTCCGGCCGCCCCGGACCGGTTCACATCGAAATTCCGATCGACGTCATGTCGATGAAGGTGTCCCTTCCACGGCTGGTTTCAAGCCCGGCCCTGCTACCGCGTGCCGACCTTGCCGGCGTGCTCGATCTGGCGGAACGCTGTGAACGCGCCCGAAAGCCGGTCATTCTTTGCGGCGGCGGCGCGGTTTCGGCCGCCAGCGCGATTGAAACGCTCGCGGAACGACTCGATGCACCCGTCGTCACCACGGTCAACGCTCGCGGAATCCTTTCCGGGCACCCGCTTTCGGTGCCGGCAAGCCCGAGCCTCAAAGCGGTGCGCAAGCTCGTCGCGGACGCTGACCTTGTACTGGCGCTCGGTACACAGATGGGCCAGACCGACTACGATATGTATGCTGACAACGGCTTTCCGGAACTGGGAACCCTCGTCCGCGTCGATGTCGATGCCACACAGCTTGCCCGCGGGCCGAACGCCGCCATCTCGATCCTGTCGAGCGTCACCAGCCTTGTCGACGATCTTCTGACGGAGATCTGCGAGGAGAGGACCGCCAGTGGAGGGGCCGATCGCGCGGCGGCAGCAAGGGCTGCGGCCCATGCCGAACTCACCGACAAGATGCGCGCCGAAATCTCCATCCTCGAAACCGTTCGCGACACGCTTCCGGGCACGATCATCGTCGGAGATTCCACGCAGGCCGTCTATGCCGGGAACCTCTATTTCGAAGCAGACCGCCCGCATGGCTGGTTCAATTCGGCGACCGGCTACGGTGCGCTCGGCTATGCCGCGCCCGCATCGGTCGGAGCAAGTCTGGCAGAGCCGGAAACCCAGATCGTCTGCCTGACGGGCGATGGCGGCCTGCAGTTCTCGCTTGCCGAAATCGGTTCCGCGAAGGATGCCGGCGCACGCGTCGTCTTCCTCGTCTGGAACAATGACGGTTACAAGGAAATCGAGACATATATGATCGAACAGGGGGTCACACCGGAGGGCGTGAAGCCTTCGGCACCGGATTTCCTCAAGATCGCCGAGGCCTACGGCATTTCCGCAGTACGGCTCGCGCATGTCGATGACCTTCCCGCAGCTCTGCGAAAGGCAAGGGATGCAGGCGGTCTAGCGCTCATCGAGATCCACGAAGTCGATACCGCCGGCATAACCGCCTGATACTCGCATGACGACTGTCGATGGCATGAGCAAAATGTCTGATTGCCATGTCCCCCGCCGAGCGACTATCAGTCGGCCGGTGGGAGATGATGATGGCGGACAAAAAAACGGACCGTAAGAAACAGCCGAAAGCCGAAACGGCGGATGAGCCTTCGCGTACGTTGCTGCGACAGGATCCGCATGCGGTGCGCGATCCCAAGGAAAACAATCTCGAGATCGCCATCGGTCATGAGGTCAGGGCCTTCCGCAAGAGGCTCGGCATCACCGGCTCCGATCTTGCAGCCGCCACCGGCATATCGCTCGGCATGCTATCGAAGATCGAAAACGGCAACACCTCGCCGTCGCTGACCACGTTGCAATCGCTGGCGCGCGCGCTCGGCGTTCCCGTTACCAGCTTCTTCCGCCGCTTCGAAGAGCCTCGTAATGCGGTCTTCGTCAAGGCCGGCGAAGGCGTGGAAATCGAGCGCAGGGGCACCCGCGCCGGCCACCAGTATAATCTGCTCGGCCACATCCCGTCGAGCAGCAGCGGCGTTCAGGTGGAACCCTATCTCATCACCCTGACCGCAGATTCCGACGTCTTCCCGACATTCCAGCATGCCGGCATGGAATTTATTTACATGCTGGAGGGCGAGGTGAAATACCGCCACGGCGACCGGCTCTACACCATGTTGCCCGGCGACAGCCTGTTCTTCGACGCCGATGCCCGCCATGGCCCGGAAGTGCTGGTACGCCTGCCGATCCGTTTCCTGTCGATCATCTGCTACCCCGACCGTCCCGAAAATCCGTGATGCTTTCCGATGTCGCGTCACAGGGCTTTCATCGGGCGCTCCCGATGCGATTCCTCTTGGCTACGGCTTTGAAATACGGCATAAAAAAGCCAATTTTCCCAGCGAAGGCACGAAAGATTTCCGCCCAGACCAGTTTTCTGATCGGCATCGCTGCACAAACCGGCCTTTTGAGTTCGGATCAAGGATCGACCGGCCGTTTATGTGCAAGCGAAGCGCCGAAGGACGACAGCGGTCAAGACGAACCCTGACGAACGCTTTCTAAACCCAGAACCCGAGAAATTAAGTCTTCCCATGACTCCGCATGTTCCGTCGCGCGACTTTGAATCCAGACAGATCGATCACAACGACTCGATCCGGGCCGCCTATTTCACGATCGACGAGTTGCGCGAAAGCGCCGAGGCTCTCGGCAGGGATGGCGCAAGCGAACTCCCGGGGCTGATCGATTTCGATTTCTTTGCCCGGCACAAGGAGAACGAACGGGAGATCCTGCGGGTTTACCGCGCGACCGCCGCAGACGTCGAGGCCGGGGCCACGATCACGCCGGCGGCCGAGTGGTTGCTCGACAACCACTACATCATCGAGGAGGCGATCCAGGAAGTCCGCCGCGACTTCCCGCGCCGGTTCTATCGCCAGCTTCCGACGATGAAGGTCGGCAATCGCGAGATACCGCGCACCATGGCGCTGGCCTGGCTCTATGTCGCCCACACCCATTCGACGGTGTCGATGGAGAGCATGACCGCGCTGGTCGAAGGCTTCCAGAAGCATCAGGTGCTCGAGATCGGCGAACTCTGGGCGCTGCCGTCCATCGTCCGCTTCGTCCTGATCGAAAACCTGCGCCGCATCTCCACCCGCGTCGACCGTTCGCGGCGCATGCGCCGCAAGGCGAACGAGGTCGCCGACGAGATCATCCGCCTTAATGATGCCGCCGCCTCGGCCGATATCCTCAAGCAGATCGAGCAGCTGGCCGACGACAACACCTTCGCCACCCAGTTCCTCTATCGCCTGCGCAACGGTTCGCAGGATACGAGCTTTGCCGTCAGCTGGCAGGAACAGCAGCTGGAAAAGGCCGGCCGAAGCGCCGAAGAGGCGATGACCGCCGAGCAGAACCGCCTGTCCTCCGGTAACGTGACCACCGGCAACATCGTCAAGGGACTGCGCGAGATCGACGACAAGGAATGGTCGGTCTGGGTCGAGGATGTCTGCCTTGTCGACAAGGTCCTGAGCCAGCATACCGACTATCGCCAGCTCGATTTCGGCTCGCGAAACGCCTATCGCAACACCATCGAAAAGCTTGCACGCCGTTCGGAAAAGACCGAGATCGAGATCGCCCAGACGGCCGTCGATCTTGCCGCGAACGCCGGACGTTCGGGTGAAGATGGTGCTGCCCCCGACGTCGGCAGCTACCTCGTCGGCGCGAGGCGTCCTCTCCTCGAAGAGGCGATCGATTACAGTGTTCCCGTATGGCGCAGTCTTGAGCTTGGCATCAAGCGCCTGAACTGGCTCGCTATTGCCATACCGGTTATCGGCCTGACCATCGGCGCGCTGGCGCTGGTTGGCTATTTCCTCGACCAGGCAGGGCTCTCGACTCCGCTCATTCTCATTCTGCTGGCGATGTTCTCGCTTCCCGCGTCCGAAGGTGCGACCGGTCTCTTCAACACGCTGGTGACCCTGATGGTGAAGCCGTCGCGGCTCACCGGCTACGAATTCAAGACCGGTATTCCGGCCGACGCCCGCACATTGGTGGCCGTGCCCTGCCTGATCGCCAAGCGTGACGATGTCGATGAGCTCATCCGTAATCTCGAGGTTCACTATCTCACCAATCCGCATGGCGAGATCTATTTTGCCCTGCTGAGCGACTGGCGCGACAGCCCGGTCGAGGAAACCGCGGCGGATCTCGAAGTCCTCGAATACGCCAAGCAGGAAGTGGCGGCCCTGAACGCCCGCTACGTCCATGTCGGCAAGACGCTGTTCTATCTCCTGCATCGCCGCCGGCTCTACAATCCTGCCGAAGGCTGCTGGATGGGATGGGAGCGCAAGCGCGGCAAGCTGCACGAAATGAACCTGCTGCTGCGCGGCGACCGCGACACTTCGTATCTGCCGGGCGCCAACATGGTGCCGGAAGACGTGAAATACGTGATGACGCTCGATGCCGACACGCGCCTGATGCGCGACGCCGTCACCAAGCTCGTCGGCAAGCTGCACCACCCGATCAACCGCCCTGTGCACGATCCGAAGACCGGCCGCGTCGTCAGCGGCTACGGCCTGCTGCAGCCGCGTGTCACGCCCTCGCTCACCACTGGCGAGGACGCCTCGGTCTTCCAGCGCGTCTTCTCGATGAACCGCGGTCTCGACCCTTACGTCTTCACCGTTTCCGACGTCTATCAGGACATCACCGGCGAAGGCTCCTTCACCGGCAAGGGCCTCTACGATGTCGATGCCTTCGAAACCTCGATCAAGGGCCGCATCGACGAGAACACCGTTCTCAGTCACGACCTTCTGGAAGGTTCCTTCGCCCGTTGCGCACTGGTCACCGACGTGGAACTCGTCGAGGACTTTCCCACCCGCTACGAGGTGGAAATCTCCCGCCAGCATCGCTGGGCCCGTGGCGACTGGCAGCTTCTGCCCTACATCGCCGATCCCGCCCGTGGCATCACCGCGCTTGGCCGCTGGAAGATGGTCGATAACCTGCGCCGTTCGCTGACCCCGATCGCCTGGTTCATCGCTTCGGCGCTCGGCTGGGCGACCATGGGCCCGTTCGGCGCCATGATCTGGCAGCTGGTATTGATCTTCAGCCTGTTCGTCGCCCCGACGATCTCGCTGCTGTCCGGCATCATTCCGCGCCAGACCGACATCGTTCCCGCTGCCCACTTCCAGACGCTCTGGTCGGAAGTTCGCTCAGTCAACGCCCAGGTCGCGCTGCGGATCGTCTTCATAGCCGACACGGCCTACATGATGGCCGACGCCATCATCCGCTCGATCTACCGCCTGGCGGTGAGCCGCAAGCTGCTCTTGGAATGGCGAACCGCCGCAAGCGTCCAGTCGGTCGCCCAGGGCGATATCATCTCTTACTACCGTTCCATGCGGCATGCCCCGGTTCTGGCCGTGCTCGCGGTTGCCGCGGCATCGCTGTCGGGTGACTATGGCTACCTGACCGGTCTGCCCTTCGTCGTGCTCTGGGTCTTCTCCCCGCTCGTCGCCTGGTATGTCAGCCAGTCCGCCGAGACCGAAGACAGTCTGGAGGTTCCCGAACAGGTCACCGTCGAACTGCGCAAGATCGCACGGCGCACCTGGCGCTTCTACGAGACCTTCGTGACCGCCGGGGACAATTACCTGCCGCCGGACAACTATCAGGAAACCCCCGAGCCGATCGTCGCGCACCGCACCTCGCCGACCAATATCGGCGTCTACCTGCTCTCCACCGTCTCGGCGCGGCACTTCGGCTGGCTGAGCTTCGAGCAAACCATCGAGCGTCTCGAACAGACGATCTCCACCGTCGAGCGGATGGACAAGTTCCGCGGCCATCTCTTCAACTGGTACCACACCGATACGCTGAAAACGCTTGGACCGCGCTACATCTCCGCTGTCGACAGCGGTAACCTCGCAGGTCACCTGATCGCGATTTCATCCGCCTGTCGCGAATGGGGCGAAGCCCCCTCCGCCCATCTCCAGGGCAATCTCGACGGTGTCGGCGATGTCTGCGGCATCCTCTACGAAACGCTGAAGGAACTGCCTGATGACCGCAAGATGGTGCGCCCGCTGCGCCGTCGCCTGGAAGAGCGCATCCTCGGCTTCAAGACCGGCCTTGCCTCCGTCAAGCGCGAACGGGAATTTGCCTCGATCCGCATCGCCAACCTTGCTGTGCTCGCCCGCGATATCCAGAAGCTCGCTGCCAACCTGCACCATGAGGTTCGCTCCGAACAGAGTGCGGAAGTCACCCGCTGGACGGAATCGCTGGTCGGCGTCTGCGAGGCCCATATCGCGGATTCGTCCTTCGATTTGTCGAACATCGACCCGCTGCGCCAGCGCCTCTGCACGCTGCGCGACCGCGCCCGTGACATTGCCTTCTCGATGGATTTCAGTTTCCTCTACCGGCCCGAACGTCGTTTGCTCTCGATCGGCTACCGCGTCGAAAGCCGCGAACTCGACGAGGCATGCTACGACCTGCTCGCTTCCGAATGCCGTCTGACCAGCCTGTTCGCCGTTGCCAAGGGCGACCTGCCGACCGAACATTGGTACAAGCTCGGCCGTCAGGTCGTGCCGATCGGCGCCCGCGCGGCGCTGATTTCCTGGTCCGGCTCGATGTTCGAATATCTGATGCCGCCGCTCGTCATGCAGGAGCGCCAGGGCGGCATCCTCAACCAGACCAACAATCTGGTCGTCGTCGAGCAGATGAACCATGGTCGTCGGCTTAATATTCCGTGGGGCATCTCGGAAGCGGCGTTCAACGCCCGCGACCACGAGATGAACTACCAGTACACAAACTTCGGCGTACCGACGCTCGGCCTCAAGCGCGGCCTCGGCCAGAACGCCGTCATCGCGCCCTACGCCTCGATCCTCGCCAGCCAGTACTATCCGGAGGAATCCCTCAGGAACCTGGAACGCCTGCGCAAGCTCGGCGCGCTCGGCGCCTACGGCTTCCACGATGCGGTTGATTTCACCCCGACGCGCGTACCGGACGGCAAGACCTGCGCGGTGGTCTACAACTACTATGCCCACCACCACGGCATGTCGATTGCGGCGATCGCCAACGTCTCCTTCAATGGCCGCCTGCGCGAGCTCTTCCACTCCGATCCGGTGATCGAAGCCGCCGAACTGCTGCTGCAGGAAAAGCCGCCGCGCGAAATTCCGGTGATGAGCGCGAAATATGAGCCGCAGACGCCCGGCAAGGGGCAGGCCGACCTGCTGCGTCCGGAAATTCGCACCATCACCGATCCGGCCAACAAGGAGCGCGAAGTCGCATTCCTCTCGAACGGCCATTATTCGGTGATGCTGACGGCAACCGGTTCCGGTTACTCACGCTGGAACGGCCAGTCGGTCGCACGCTGGAAGGCCGATCCGACCGAGGACCGCTGGGGTACATTCATCTTCCTGCGCGACACGGCAAGCGGCCAGTGGTGGTCCGCAACCGCAGCGCCCCGCCGTGCCGAGGACGAAAAGACCAAGGTCATCTTCGGCGACGACAAGGCCGAGTTCTTCAAGACGGTCGGCGACATCCAGACGAGCGTCGAATGCATCGTCGCCACCGAGCACGATGCGGAAGGCCGCCGCCTGACCATCCTCAATACCGGCCCGGAAGATCGTTTCATCGAAGTGACCTCCTATATGGAACCGGTGCTCAGCTATGACGATGCCGACAACGCCCATCCGCTGTTCTCGCGCATGTTCGTCAAGACCGAGTTTGGTCGCCGCCGCGATGTGATCCGCGCCGAGCGCAACAAGCGCAGCCCCAGCGATCCCGATATCTGCGTCGCCCATCTGGTGGTCGACAATGCCGGCCCCGGTCGTCCGACCGAGTTCGAGACGGATCGCCGTCGCTTCCTCGGCCGTGGCCGCAGCCTTGCGGAGGCAGCCGCCTTCGATCCGGGTGCGACGCTTTCCGGCACAGAGGGCTTCACGCTCGATCCGGTGCTCAGCCTGCGCCGCGTCGTGCGCGTGCCCTCCGGCAAGAAGGTCAGCGTGATTTTCTGGACCATTGCCACGCCAAGCCGCGAAGAGGTCGACAAGGCCATCGAGCGCTATCGTCATCCGGACGCCTTTGCCCACGAACTCATCCATGCCTGGACCCGCGCCCAGGTGGAACTACGCCACATCGGCATCACCTCGCAGCAGGCCGCAGCCTTCCAGCATCTCGGCCGCTACCTCGTCTATCCGGACCCGCATCTGCGGGCTGACCCGGAGACGGTCCGCACCGGCCTGCGTTCGCAGTCGGCACTCTGGCCGATGGCGATCTCGGGCGACTTCCCGATCTTTGCGCTCCGCATCAACGACGACATGGACATCGACATCGCCCGCGAAGCCCTGAGCGGTCTCGAATATCTACGCCGCCGTGGTGTCACCGCAGACCTCGCGATCGTCAACGAGCGCGCGACCTCCTACATCCAGGACATGCAGCATGCGCTGGACCGCATCGCGGAAAACATGCGCAACCGACTGCAGGATGTGTCCGGCCGCCAGCACGTCTTCACGGTCCGCCACGACCTGATGGACGAGAACGGCTCGCAGGCCCTTCTCGCCGCCGCCCGTGTCGTCTTCCATGCCCGCAACGGCAAGATCGTCGACCAGATCAACCGCGCGGTCTCGCTGTTTGCGACGCCGCGCATTCCCGACGGATCCGAAGGCGAATGGGCCGGCCTGCTGCCGGCAACACCGGCTGTGGCCCCGGTCGCAACGACACCGGCCACGGCCGATGACCTCGACATGTGGAACGGATTCGGCGGCTTCGCCAAGGACGGAACAGAATATGTCGTGCGCCTCAACGCCGCGACCTCGACCCCGCAGCCATGGATCAACGTGATCGCCAACGAGAATTTCGGCTTCCACGTCTCCGCGGAAGGCGCCGGTTTCAGCTGGAGCCAGAACTCGCGCGACTATCAGGTCACGCCATGGTTCAACGATCCGGTGACGAACCGTCCGGGCGAGGCCTTCTATGTGGTCGACCTCGAAAGCCGCAATACCTATGTGCCCTTCCAGTCGCTGAACCTCAACGACAGCGCACGCTTCGAGACACGACACGGCCTCGGCTACTCGGTCTTCACCAGCCGTCACGACGGTCTCGATCTGGAGCTCACCCAGACGGTCGACAGGAACCGCCCGGTCAAGCTCTCGCGTCTGGTGCTGAAGAACACCGGCAGCGAAGCCCGTACCTACCGGGTCTATGGTTATGCGGAATGGGTACTGGGCAACAATGCCCAGAAGACCGCTCCCTTCGTCCTCGCCTCGCAGGACGAGGAAACCGGCGCGCTCTTCGCCACCAATCCGTACGACATCAACTATCCCGGCCGCATCGCCTTCCTCGCCGGCATCGAAACGCCGGCCGGCTTCACCGCGAGCCGACGGGAGTTCATCGGACGTCATGGCACCATCCGGATGCCGCAGGCGCTTGCCCGCCAGTCGCGCCTCTCGGGTTCCATCGACACCGAGGGCGATCCCTGCGCGGCCATCGCGTTCGATATCGAGGTACCCGCGGGAGCAGAGAAGGATGTGACCTTCCTGCTCGGCGAGACCGCGACGGAGGAAGCGGCCCGCGCGTTGATCGGCGAAATCAGGAAAGAAGACTTCCAGTCGATCCTGTCTACCACAAGGTCCTTCTGGACCGATTTCACCGGCAAGCTGCAGGTCATGACGGGCGACCGGTCCTTCGACAACCTCGTCAATCGCTGGCTGCCCTATCAGGCGCTTGCCTGCCGTATCTTCGCCCGTGCCGGCTTCTATCAGGCCAGCGGCGCCTATGGCTTCCGCGACCAGCTGCAGGATACGCTTGCCTTCCTGCTGCATCAACCAGCACTCGCCCGCCGCCAGATCCTCAATGCGGCAGCTCGCCAGTTTCTCGAAGGCGATGTCCAGCACTGGTGGTTGCCGCAGACCGGCGCCGGCGTGCGCACCCACATCTCAGACGACGTGGTGTGGCTTGCCCATGCGGTTGACCAGTACATTACGGCAACCGGCGACAAAACCTTCCTCGACGAGAAGCTCGCTTTCCTCGAAGGACCGCTGCTTGACGAAAACCAGCATGATTCCTTCTTCCAGCCGACGGTGTCGGAACAGGTGGCGGATCTCTACGAGCATGCGGCCCGGGCGCTCGATCTCGCGGTTGCCCGCACCGGTCCGCACGGCCTGCCGCTGATCCTCGGTGGCGACTGGAACGACGGCATGAACCGCGTCGGTGCCAAGGGGCAGGGTGAAAGCGTCTGGCTCGGCTGGTTGCTTGCCGCAACGCTCAAATCCTTCCTCGTCTATGCCGAGGAGCGGGGCGACAAGGATCGCGTCTCGCGCTGGACGGCTCATCTCGCAACGCTTTCCGAAGCGCTGGAGACTGCCGGCTGGGATGGCGACTACTATCGTCGCGGCTACTTCGACGACGGTACCCCGCTCGGTTCGAAAGACTCTGAAGAGTGCCGGATCGACTCGATTGCCCAGTCCTGGAGTGTGCTTTCCGGTCAGGGCAAGCCGGAACGTACCGTAAAGGCGCTCGACGCTGCCGTTGCCGAACTGGTTGATGAAGAGGCGGGCATCATTCGTCTGTTCACCCCGCCCTTCGTCAAGTCGCTGCTCGATCCCGGCTACATCAAGGCCTATCCGCCTGGTGTGCGTGAGAACAGCGGTCAGTATACCCATGCCGCGATCTGGCTCGGTCTGGCGCTCGCCAAGGCCGGCCGCGCGGCAGACGCCTGGCGCTGCTTCGAGATCCTCAATCCGGTCAATCACGCCCGGAACGCGGATGCCGCGGAACGTTACCGCGTCGAACCCTATGTCGTCGCGGCCGATGTCTATGGCGGCGACAGCTATCCCGGCCGCGGTGGCTGGTCGTGGTATACCGGTTCGGCCGGCTGGCTCTATCGCTTTGCTGTCGAAGGTCTGCTCGGCATCAGCCGGAAGGACAACCTGCTGTTCGTACAACCCGCCCTGCCGCCGGAATGGAACACCTTCGAGGCTACGGTGACGATCGACGGCTCGGCCTATGAGATCGCCGTCGAGCGCGGCGGCGATGCAGCCTATGTCGTCACCGTCGACGGAAAGAAGGTCACCGACCCGGCAAAGGGATTCAAGCTCGCGAAGCAGAAGTAGTGGCGGCGCGAGACCAACGGCAAGACCCCGGTTGCGTGTGAACCGCAGCCCAGGTCTTGCCGGGTGCATCGGGTGGAATGTTTCAAGAGCCGGGTCCCGTGCTGAACAGGACCCGGCCCTTGTGTTTTTGCTTCCTGATGCCATCAAGTTTGGCCGGTGGAGGCGAGCCGGTCCAAGCGTTGGGAAGCAAGACGTCTTCCGTACCCTGCTTCCGCTCCAGGAAGGCTATCTGCTCTTGCGGCCGTTCCGGAAGGCCGAAATGCTTCTGCGCCCGCAACCGCATAAAGCCAACGGATGTGGCGCTCCCGATGATTTCGTCGAATGGAAGAGATCGGCGTGAATGCCGACCTGACGCGATGTCGTGCGCCGAATTGGTGTAGCGCGGTCCCGGTCAGCGTTACCGGGATTCCCCATAAGAAAACCCCCGAAAGCCGATCTCCGGCTTTCGGGGGTTTAGGATGCTTCAAGCCTGCTCGGACAGTCCCGACGAAACCTTCGGGTTTATTGTCCTGTCCAGTCCTCTCCGTTAGTCGCGGTTGCCCATGAAACGGAGGAGGAAGAGGAAGAGGTTGATGAAGTCGAGGTAGAGCTGCAGGGCGCCCATGATGGCCTTGCGGCTGGCTACGTCTGCACCGTCGGCTTCGTAGTAGGATTCCTTGATGTTCTGGGTATCGTAGGCGGTGAGGCCTGCGAAGATCAGAACGCCGATCGCGGAGATGGCAAAATCCAGGGCCGAGGAGGCCAGGAAGATGTTTACCAGCGAAGCGATGATGAGGCCGAACAGACCCATGACCAGAAACGAGCCCATGGCGGACAGGTCACGCTTGGTGGTGTAACCGAAGAGCGACAGGGCGCCGAAGGAAGCGGCCGTTACGAAGAAGGTCTGGACGATGCTGGCGCCGGTGTAGATCAGGAAGATCGACGAAAGCGACAGGCCCATCAGAGCCGCGTAAACCCAGAAGGTCGTCTGCGCGGCGGAAACGCTCATCGAATGGATCTTGAAGCTCATGAAGAACACGAGAGCGACCGGAGCGAAGATCACCACCCACTGCAGCGGGCTCTGGTACAGGGCAGCGCCGAGGCTGGTCAGCATGGTGCCGTTACCGAGCTGTACCGCGGCGGCCGACTGATCGGTGGTCGTTGCCATCATGAAGGTGACGTATGCAGCAATACCGGTGATCGCGAGACCGAGGGCCATCAGGTTGTAGACCTTCAGCATGTAGCTGCGAAGGCCTTCATCGATCATTGTGGCCGATTGGGCGCCACTCTGGCCCATACGGCTTTGGTAGTTGCGAAGTTCAGACATTGTTTCCTCTTTTCAAGCTCCGAAAGAAGTTACGGTGTCGGGTCTAACGCCCAGGCGCCGCTGCGGAGCTCCAGCATGCCTTTCGACAATATGAGGTTTATCGCGCCCAGCGACAAGACCTGGGCGTGTCAAAAAGCCGTTATCGCTGCGCGTCTTGGTAAACGAAAGCGGATTTAGAGCTCGCGCAGCACGGGTGCAGCTTTCTGTCCGAGGATGCGCCAGGTGCCGGCCAGACCTATGCCGATCGTCGTCGCCAGCGCAATCACCAGCGTCATGAGGGCGACGTCGGGGAGGAAATTGGAGGGCAGTTTCATGATCCGGCTCAGCACATACCAGGCGACGCCGCCGCCCGCCACGAGGGCGAAAATGGCGGTTGCCGCACCGAGCAGGAGGTATTCGTAGGTGAAGGCCCGGATCAGCGTGGCCCGCGTTGCGCCCAGCGTCTTCAGCACCACCGCGTCGTGGGTGCGGGCGCGGTTGCCGGCCGCAAGCGCGCCGGACAACACCAGTACCGAGGCAATGAGCGCGATTGCCGCTGCTGCCCGGATTGCGGTCGCCAACTGACCGACCAGCCGATCGATGACATCGAGCGCATCCTTGACGCGAACGCTGGTGATGGTCGGATAGGCCTGCGTGACGGCTTTCAGGATCGCGGCTTCGTCTGCCGTCGTTGCCGCGGGATCGGAGAGCGTTGCCAGCCATGCATGGGGGGCGCCGGCAAAGGTGTTGGGCGAGAAGACCATCACGAAATTGATCGAGAGGGATTCCCATTCCACCTTGCGGAAGTTGGCGATCCTGGCCGTGATGTTCCGTCCCAGCACATTGACCGTGACGGTATCGCCGATCTTCAGGCCCAGTTCTCCCCCTTCCTCGGCGGAGAAGGATACTAGCGGTTCGTCGGTATAATCGGCCGGCCACCAGCTTCCTTCCGTGACGGAGGCATTTTTCGGCAGGCCGGCGGAATAGGTGATCCCGCGGTCGCCGCGCAGCACCCAGCGTCCTTCCGGGGGCACCTGCATCTTGGTGACATCGGTGCCGTTGAAGGCGAGGATACGTCCGCGCAGCATCGGCACCTCGACGATATCGCCCTTGGGTGCCTTCTCCTGCAGGATTGTGCGGAAGCCGTCGAGATCGGCTTTCTGGATATCGACGAAGAAGAAGTTCGGCGCTCTTTCCGGCAGGTTGCCGGTCAGTTCCTTGCGCAGGTTACCGTCGATCAGGGCGAGCGCCACCAGCAGGCTGAGGCCGAGCCCGAGCGAAAGCGTCACGGCCGGCGTCAGGGCACCGGGCCGGTGAATGTTGCCGATCGCCAGCCGAAGTGCGGGTGACGGCATGTGGGGGCTGCGCCGGGCGAGGAAGGCGATCAGCATGGCCACCAGCCTCAGCAGCAGGAAGCCCGCCGCCATGGCCACCAGAAAGATCGTCGCAATACGCCGGTCTTCGGAAGAGAAGATGGCCAGTGCCGCAAGGGCGGCGAGTGCGAGCGTCGTTGCCGCGACATAGGGCCATGCCGGAAGACCTCTCGCCTCGAAGCCCTGTTCACGGAAGAGCGCCGTTGCCGGCACCTTGCGGGCGTGGCCGAGCGGCAGGATCGCGAAGGCGAGCGTCACCAGCATGCCGAACACCGCGGCGAGCAGCAGCGCTGCCGGATAAAGCCGGGGTTCGGGTGAGATCGGCAGGACGCCGGCCAGATAGCTTGCCGCGATGATCGGGGCGATGGCGCCGAGCAGCAGTCCGATACCGATGCCGATCGACGCAACGATGACGATCTGGAACAGGTAGACCATCACCACGACGGAGGCCGGTGCGCCGAGGCATTTCAGTGTGGCAATCACCGTGCGTTTTGAATCGAGGAAGGCGCGTACGGCATTGGCGACGCCGACGCCGCCCACCACCAGCGCCGTCAGGCCGACCAGCGTCAGGAACTGTGAGAAACGCTCGATGTTTTCCGTCAGCGACGGCGCTGCGCGATCGCTGGTGCGGATCGACCAGCCGGCATTCGGCAATTCCTTCTGCGCCCTGTCGCGGATTTCCGTCGGACCGGGCGCCGGATCGCTATAGCGGACCTTGTAGGCGTGTTCGACGAGGCTGCCGGTCTCGATGAGGCCGGTTGCCTTCAGCGCGTCGCGGCTGGTCAGAAGGCGCGGCGCGAAGCCGAAGCCGTCGGAAATCGCATCCGGCTCGTTGACGATGGCGCCGGTGATCTTCAAGCGGGCCTTGCCCACGAGGATCTCCTGCCCGACCGATACACCGAGCCTTTCCAGAAGCAGGGGAGCAGCAACCGCGCCATAGATGCCGTCGTTCAAGGCAAGGAGATCCGATGCCGGCAGGTCGGGTTCCGAAACGAGCTTGCCATAGAGCGGATAGGCGTCGTCCACGGCCTTGACCTCGACCAGCGACTGGTCCGATCCATCCGGCAGGCGAGCCATCGAGCGAAGCACCGTCGAGACGGAAATCGTTCCAAGTCCTTCGAGGAAACGCATCTCCTCACCGCTCGCCTCGCGATTGTTCAGCTCGAAGCGGATGTCGCCGGCAAGCAGGGTGCGGCCTTCCGACGAGATGGAATCGGTGATCGCGGTCGATACGGAATTGACTGCGGCAATGGCGCCAGTGCCGAGCGCGATGCAGGCGAGGAAGATGTAGAAGCCTTTCAGGCCGCCCCGGAGTTCCCGGAGCGCGATGCGGAAGGCGATGCCGAGCCTTGTGGAAGAATCCTTCATGCCGGCTGCCGTTCCGGCTGCTTCTCGTCATTTGCGACGTCGGCGGCAATGCGCCCCGAGGCGACACGCACCTGCCGGGAGCAACGGGCGGCAAGCACCGGATCGTGGGTAACGAGCACCAGCGTCATGCCGCGTTCGGCCTGCTTGGCAAACAACAGATCGGCGATCTGGCGACCGGTCTCGACGTCGAGATTGCCGGTGGGCTCATCGGCAATCAGCACGGCGGGGGAGGGGGCAAGCGCGCGCGCTATGGCAACGCGCTGCTGCTCGCCACCGGAAAGCTGGCCTGGATAGTGGTCGAGACGCTCGCCAAGGCCGACGGCCTGAAGTTCCTTGCGCGCGATGTCGAAGGGATTGCGGACGTTTGCGAGTTCCAGCGGAACCGCCACGTTTTCCAGCGCGGTCATGTTGGCGATCAGGTGGAATGACTGAAAGACGATGCCGATGTTCTTGCCGCGAAAATCAGCGAGCGCATCTTCTCCAAGGCGATGCAGCGGTTCGCCATTGACGTTGATTTCGCCGCTATCGAGCCGTTCCAGCCCGGCGAGCACCATCAGCAGGGTGGACTTTCCCGAACCGGAAGGACCAATGATGCCGACCGATTCACCCTGGGAGATGGCGAGATCGATATTCTTCAGCACATGGACCGAGGCTGCGGCGTTTCCGAGCGTCAGATCGGCCTGCTTGAGTTCGATGATGGTTTTTCTCACGCTTTCCCGCCTTATATAGAATGGCACGAAGAGGTCGTCGCGCACCGTCATCGGCTTCGTCAATTTAGGAAAGGCACAATGATATTTAAAGCCGTTCTTCTTCATTTCGCCGTGATCCTCGGCGCAGCTTTCCCGCTCGCCTCTTCCGCATCCGCCGAGCCGTTGCAGCTCGTCGGCTTCGGCGACAGCCTGATGGCGGGCTACCAGTTGCCGCCTGACGACGCATTGCCGAACCGTCTGCAGGCGGCGCTGGTGGCCAAGGGATATGACGTGGCGATCGCCAATGCGGGGGTATCCGGCGACACGACATCGGCCGGTCTCGCTCGTGTCGACTGGTCCGTACCGGATGGTACCGCCGGGGTCATCCTCGAACTCGGAGCAAACGACGCCCTGCGTGGCATCGCGCCGGAAGAGACGGAGCGCAACCTCGAATCGATCATTAGCCGGCTTAAAGAGCGAAGCGTTCCGGTGCTGCTGGTCGGGATGCTGTCGCCGCCGAATATGGGCGAGGACTATGCCAAGCGCTTCAATGGTATCTATCCGCGACTTGCCGAAAAATACGGCCTTGCCTTCTATCCCTTTGTTCTGGATGGCGTTGCGGCCCAGGCCGAATTGCAGCTGGAGGACGGCATGCACCCCAATGCCAAGGGGGTTGGTGTCATGGTCGAGCGTATGCTGCCGGTTACGGAGAGCTTCATCGCAACGATCGGTGGCAAGCCGAAATAATAGCTTGCGCCTATGGGCATTGCGTGATTCGCTATGTGCATCTGCAAAAGATTCGGGGAGCTCGCGATGCCGAGATTATTCACTGCCCTCGAAATTCCGCGCAATGCGGCATTAAGCCTCTCCTTGCTGCGCGGTGGTCTTCCCGGTGCCCGATGGATCGATGTGGAGAACTACCACATCACCCTTCGCTTCATCGGTGACGTGGATGGTCGCACCGCCGACGAGATCGTCGATCGGCTCGACCGCATCGACCGGCCGGAATTCCAGCTCAATCTCAACGGCATCGGGTCCTTCGGGTCGAAGAAGCCGCATTCGGTCTGGGCCGGTGTTACGCAGGCGCCCGAGATGTATGCCCTGCAGGCGGAAATCGAACGGATCTGCCAGAGGATCGGTCTCCCGCCCGATCCACGCAAATTCACGCCGCATGTGACGCTTGCGCGTCTCAAGTCATCGCGTGTCGATGACGTGGTTCACTATCTTGCCGGTCGCGGCGATTTCCACACGGCTCCCTTCACTGTCACGCGCTTCGTGCTGCTGTCGTCGAAGGAATCGGTCGGTGGCGGTCCCTACCTCACGGAAGAGGTGTTCCCTCTTCACGAAGCGCGGGCGGCCTCAAGCTTCGCGAGTATGGACCTGCAGCCCGCCAAGAGCATGCTGTAGACCTGTTCGAAATCCGAGGTGCCGCCATAATAGGGGTCCGGGATCTCTGTTTCGTCTCCGAAGGCATAATTGCCGAAGAGCGCTATATTGCTCCGGCTTGTCTGCGGCGCCATCTTGCGAAGGTGTGCGAGATTGTTCTTGTCCATCGCCAGGATCAGGCCGAAGCGGTCGAAATCCTTTGACACGATTTGCCGTGCCCGAAGGGTGGAAATATCGATGCCGTGTCCTTGCGCCACTTTGACGGATCGATGATCCGGAGGATTGCCGATATGCCAGCCGCCGGTGCCGGCGGAATCCGTGGGATAGCAGGAGGCGAGGTCGCCCTGCTCAGTCAGATGTCGGAAGACGCCTTCGGCCAGGGGCGAGCGGCAGATATTGCCGAGACAGATGAAAAGGATTGGGAACGCAGTCATCCGGGTCCTGTTTGAAGGCATGTCGCGATTTTTCGGATTCGCCCCATACGCTTTCGGTCCTTATTTTATCGCATGTCGGTGCGGCAAAACCGCTGCATACTTTTGCACGACATGCCTGAGGAGGTTTCACTGCGATGAAATACGAGAAACTGGATGCAGCCGCAATCGACACCCTGCTGGCGGAGCGGCGGCTGTGGGATCTTGCCCGCGACGGAGCCGCGATCAGCCGCAGTTTCAAGTTCCGGGATTTCGGCGAAGCCTTTGCCTTCATGACCCGCTGCGCGCTCATCGCTGAGAAGCTCGATCACCACCCCGAATGGTTCAATGTCTACAATCGCGTCGACATCGTCCTGTCGACTCATGCCGTCTCGGGCCTGAGTGCGCTCGACTTCAAAATGGCGGAGGCGATAGACCGCCTGACGCCCGCCGATTGAATTTCCCCCGCCATTCACCATATTTTGATCGTGTCCAAACACAGGGATCATGCAGGCATGGACGATATCAAGATCGGTGAAATCCTTTTGCCAGGCGATGAGGAAACGCAGGAGAGGCAGGAAGAGAAGGTTCGCGCGAAATTCTGGCCGACGCTCAGGAAGGCGTTCCGGCAGATCCCGTTTTCGCGCGATCTGGTCGCTTCCTTCTATTGTGCGACGGACCGTGAAACGCCTCTGCGCGTTCGAGGTATCCTGCTCGCAGCGCTTGGTTATTTCGTTCTGCCGCTCGATGCCGTCCCCGACATGTTCGCCGTCATTGGCTTCACTGACGACATTGCAGTGCTGACCACGGCGATTGCGCTGGTCAGCCGGCATATTAAGGACAGCCACTATGTGGCGGCCGACCGGATGCTGGCCGATGGTTCGCCGGCGCAGGATGTCGCTTGAAGCGTGTCGCGATCCTTCAGGTTCGCTCAGTACGCTTCAAGTCCACTGTTTCATCATATGTCGTTGCCGTAAAAACCGGCTCTGACAACTCGTTTGCGAACAAAGGCGCGCGCAGCCCAACTCTTGCCCGATTTCTTGAATCTAGATCAAATCATCGGGAGGGATGGTGCGGTAAACATCTCCCCAAGGCCCGGTCACAAGAGGAAGCCAAGGTTGTGACGCGACCTGCGACAAGAAACATCGCGGCGTTGACGGTTTGGTAACCTAAATTAAGTCAAACTGAATCATGTTTTGACGACAAATGTCCCGATCTCCCCGATCGGGCGATGGATGGAAACACAACCGGCAGGAAGACATGTTCGCAAGAAGTACCGTAACCGCAGTGGCAATCCTTCTGGCAAGCGGCGGCATTGCCGTTGCCCAGTCGCCCACTCGCATCGAGCAGTTCAAGGCCTGGGGTGCCTATTCCTACAAGACGAATAGCGGAACGGTCTGCTACGTGTTGTCGGTACCGACCGACAAGCAGCCGCCTGCCGTCAATCACGGGGATATCTTCTTTGTCATATCCCAGCGCCCCGGCCAGAACATCTCCTACGAACCGCAGGCGATGATGGGCTATGCGCTCAAGGAGAGCTCCAAGGTCAACGTCACGATCGACAACAAGAATTTCGTGATGTTCGTGAAAGACACCTCCGCATGGGTGGAAAATGCCGCGGAAGAGCCGGCGCTGGTTGCTGCTATGAAGACCGGTCATTCGATGACCGTGAAGGCGACCTCGGCCCGCGGAACGGGAACCGCCTACACTTATTCGCTTTCGGGCATTTCGGCTGCGCTGAAGAAGATCGAAGGCTGCAAGTGAGCCCGGCCCTGTGAGGGCTGTGCACGAAAGGCCGGCGCAAGCCGGCTTTTCGCGTTTAAGCAGATTGCCACATTCGGCGTGACGCAAGGCAAAAAAGCTGCTAAAGGCGCGACCCGAGCCGGAAGGTCCGCGGAAATTCGCGTGCCTGCGGAGTTTTCCGAAGCGCGTCGCGATCCTGAATATGGCATCCCGCGTTTTGGCTCCTTGTTTTTCGCATGTCGTGATCGCAAAACCAATCAATATGGTTGCCGGCATGGCTTAGATGCATCGAAGTGATCGATAGCGCCCGCTTTTGAAGCGGTGGCTCGGTCAGGGTATTTGGTCAGGAAGGTTGAGCGGCATGGCCGTCATGGAAAATGTGATCGCGCGTGATGTTGCACCGGCGGCGCCCGTTGCGGGCAGGCTGTCCGAAAAGCCGTCCCTGATCGGCCTCAGCCGCGAAGACATGGCGGCTGCGCTGCGCGAGAAGGGCGTGCCTGAACGTCAGGTCAAGATGCGCGTCAGCCAGCTGTGGAACTGGCTCTATGTTCGCGGTGTTTCCGACTTCGACGCGATGACCAATGTCGCCAAGGACATGCGGGAAATGCTGAAGACGCATTTCACCATCGCCCGCCCTGAAATCGTGGAGGAACAGGTCTCCAACGACGGCACCCGCAAGTGGCTGCTGCGTTATCCCGCACGCGGCGCCGGCCGGCCGGTCGAGGTCGAGGCTGTCTATATTCCCGAAGAAGGCCGTGGCACGCTCTGCATTTCCAGCCAGGTCGGCTGTACGCTGACCTGTTCCTTCTGCCACACCGGCACGCAGCGTCTGGTGCGCAACCTGACGGCGGAGGAAATCCTTTCCCAGCTTCTGCTGGCCCGCGACCGGCTCGGCGATTTTCCCGATCGCGACGTGCCGGTTGGCGCCATGGTTCCTTCCAGCGACCGCAAGATCACCAATGTCGTGATGATGGGCATGGGCGAGCCGCTCTACAATTTCGAGAACGTCAAGCAGGCGCTGCTGATCGCCTCGGACGGTGACGGCCTGTCGCTTTCCAGGCGTCGCATCACGCTCTCCACGTCCGGCGTCGTGCCGGAGATTTTCCGCACCGGCGACGAGATCGGCTGCATGCTGGCGATCTCGCTGCATGCCGTGCGCGACGAGTTGCGCGATATGCTGGTGCCGATCAACAAGAAGTATCCGCTGAAGGAGCTGATCGAGGCCTGCCGGAATTATCCCGGTCTCTCCAACGCCCGTCGCATCACCTTCGAATATGTGATGCTGAAGGACGTCAACGACAGTCTCGAAGACGCCAAGGCGCTTGTGCAGCTCCTGAAGGGCGTTCCGGCGAAGATCAACCTCATTCCGTTCAATCCGTGGCCGGGCACCAACTACCAGTGCTCCGACTGGGCTCAGATCGAGAAATTCGCCGATTTCGTCAATCAGGCAGGCTATGCCTCGCCGATCCGCACTCCGCGCGGTCGCGACATCCTTGCCGCCTGCGGCCAGCTGAAGTCGGAATCCGAGCGTATGCGCAAGACCGATCGCCTTGCCTTCGAGGCGATGATGATCGTTGGCCATGGCGAGGACGACTAAGGTCTGATGGTCCTTGGCCACGCCGTGGGCCTGCGAGATTGATTTTGACCGATCGCTTCCATAAGAAGACCGGATAAAACAAAATCCCGGAGGTTACCCCCATGCGCGCTATCCTGCTCGCCCTGTTTGCCGCCACTGCGATCGTCCTGCCTGCGAAGGCAGAGGACGTGACCGTTGCCGTTACCGCCATCGTCGAACATCCCGCTCTCGATGCGGCGCGCGACGGTATCAAGGAAGCCCTTGCCGAAGCCGGCTACAAGGAAGGCGAGAACCTGAAGTTCGTCTACGAGTCCGCCCAGGGCAATCCGGGTACGGCTGCGCAGATCGCCCGCCAGTTCATCGGCGATGCCCCGACCGTCATCGTTCCGATCTCCACCCCGTCCGCGCAGGCCGTGGTTGCTGCGACCCGTGACATTCCGGTGGTCTTCACCGCCGTTTCCGATCCGCTCGGCGCGCAGCTGGTCAAGGACATGGAAAAGCCCGGCGGCAACGTCACCGGCCTTTCCGACATGTCGCCGGTTGCCGACCATATCGCGCTGATCAAGGAAATCACGCCGAACGCCAAGTCGATCGGCTTCATCTACAATTCCGCCGAAGCCAATTCGGTTTCCACGCTTGCCGCTCTCAAGGCCGAAGCCGAGAAGGCCGGCCTGACGGTCGTCGAATCCGTCGCTACCAAGTCGGCCGAGGTACAGGGTGCGACCCGCGCCCTCGTCGGCCGTGCCGATGTGATCTACATTCCGACCGACAACACCATCGTTTCGGCATTCGAGGCCGCCGTCGGCGTTGCCCAGGAAGCGAAGATCCCGCTCTTCGCGGGCGATACGGATTCCGTTTCCCGCGGCGCGCTTGCAGCGCTCGGCTTCAACTATTTCGACGTGGGCAAGCAGACCGGTGAAGTCGTGGTTCGCGTCCTGAAGGGCGAAAAACCCGGCGACATTCCGGTGCGTGTTGCTGCCGGCACCGACCTGGTGATCAACAAGGCTGCTGCCGCCAAGATGGGCATCACCTTCCCGGAAAGCATTATCAAGCGCGCGACCAAGACGATCGAATAACCATCCGACAGCGGGGCCGTGATTGCGCGGCCCTTGCTCTTGCCGGGCTTTGGGCGGACATGTCGCGATGTTCGCCGCAAGCTTGAAGGACTTCTGCCGTGAGCCAAATCGCCTTCTGGGGTGCCGTTGAGCTGGGTCTGGTCTTCGCCTTCGTGGCGATTGGCGTCTATCTTGCCTTCCGTGTCCTCGATTTTCCCGACCTGACAGTCGACGGTTCGTTTCCGCTCGGCGCGGCGGTCGCCGCCGTGCTGATCATCGCTGGACTGAACGCCTGGGTCGCGACTGCCATCGCCATGGTGGCCGGGTCCGCTGCCGGTCTCGTGACCGCGCTGTTGAACGTGCGCTTCCGCATCCTCAACCTGCTGGCCTCGATCCTGACGATGATCGCGCTGTTTTCCGTGAACCTCAGGGTCATGGGCAAGCCGAACGTGGCCCTGCTCAATCAGGACACCATGCTGACGCCGTTCTACGGCCACGGGATCCCGGAATATTACGTGCGTCCGCTGTTCGTCTTCGCGCTGGTCGCTATCGTGATCTTTCTCGTCTGGCGCTTTCTGGAGAGCGATGCCGGTCTTGCCATGCGTGCGACCGGCGCCAATGCGCGCATGGCCCGCGCACAGGGCGTGCAGACGGATAACCAGATCTATCTCGGCATCGCGCTCTCCAATGCGCTGGTGGCGCTTGGCGGCGCGTTGTTTGCCCAGACGAACGGCTTTGCCGATGTGACCTCCGGTGTCGGCACCATTGTCGTCGGCCTTGCGGCCGTCATCATCGGCGAGACTCTGTTCGGCAAGCGCGGCCTGCTCTTTGCTTTGATCGGCTGCGTCGTCGGCTCGATCGCCTACCGTCTTGCCATCCAGCTTGCGCTGTCCAGCGACGTGCTTGGCCTGAAGGCTTCCGACCTGAACTTTGTCACGGCGGTGCTGGTGGCGGTCGCGCTCGTCCTTCCCAGACTGCGCCGGGGAGGAGCTTCGGCATGATTTCGCTCGAAAACATCGATGTCGTCTTCGGTCGCGGCACGCCGCTGCAGAAACAGGCCTTGAAAAACGTCAACCTGACGATCGAGACGGGGTCCTTCGTCACTGTCATCGGCTCCAACGGTGCGGGCAAGTCAACCTTGCTCGGCGTGCTTGCCGGCGACGTGCTGCCGACCTCCGGCCGGGTCAACATCGGCAATGCGGATGTCTCTCGCAAGCCGACCGCCAGCCGCGCCGGCCTCGTTGCCCGCGTCTTTCAGGATCCGCTGGCGGGCAGTTGCGGCGCGCTTTCCATCGAGGAGAACCTTGCGCTTGCGGCCATGCGCGGCAAACGTCGTGGTCTTTCGGCAGCCCTTGGCGGCAATCGTCGTGGCGAGTTCCGCGATCGGGTGGCTGCACTCAATCTCGGGCTGGAAAACCGGATGGCGGACCGGATGGACCTACTGTCAGGTGGTCAGCGGCAGGCGGTCTCACTGGTGATGGCGACGCTCAGCGGTTCCGATGTGCTGCTTCTCGATGAGCATACGGCGGCGCTCGACCCGGGCATGGCCGAGTTCATCATGAACCTCACGCAGTCCATCGTATCGGAGCGCAAGCTGACAACCCTGATGGTGACGCATTCCATGCGTCAGGCTCTGGATTTTGGCACCCGCACCATCATGCTGCATGCGGGCGAGATCGTTCTCGACGTTGACGGCGACAGCCGCAAGGACCTGCAGGTGGAAGACCTGATCAACATGTTCCGGCGCATTCGCGGCCAGACGCTGGATGACGACGAATTGCTGATCGGCTGATTTCGACAGCCAGACTATGACGAAAGCGGCGTCCGGTTTCGATCCGGGCGCCGTTTTTCGTTCAAGGTTCAGCGCGCCTGGGTGAACATGATCTTCACGGCGAAGATCGAGAAGACGCCGGCGAAGGTGTAGTCGATGGCGCGGAGAACCTTGCGGTTCGTCTGCAGCCAGCTCGACAGGCCATCGGCCATGTAGATGATGCCGAGGCCGATGGGCAGTGACAGGACGATCGACCAGATGCCGAGGAAGAGCAGCTTGCCGGTGACATGCGGATCGCTGGCGCTGACGAACTGCGGCAGGAAGGTCATGAAGAAGATGATGACCTTCGGGTTGAGCAGGTTGACCCAGAGACCGTTCAGGAACGCTTTCATCGGCGCGGATTGGCGCTGGCCATCGGCGCGCACGACGAAGTTCGAACCGTGACGCACGGCCTGGATGGCGAGCCACAGCAGATAGCCGGCGCCGCCGGTTTTCAGGAGGGTGAAGGCTGTCGGAGAAGCGACGATCAGCGCGGAGATGCCGAAGGCCACCAGCATGGTGTGAATGGAAATGCCGAAACTCGTGCCGGCAAGTGTCATAAGCCCGGTCGTCCTGCCGTCGCGCAGCGAGCGGCTGATCCAGAGCGTCATGTCCGGCCCCGGAGTGATGGCGAGCAGGAGAATGGCGAGGCTGAAGGCGAGGATGGTGGGCAGGCTCGGGATGAATTCCATGGGGTGGGTCCGCAACAGAGAGAAGCCCGGTATGGGCAACGCCAATGCGCCATCCATACCGGGCCTCGGGCGGCTTGCCAATCGGGCTTATTGGCCGTTCAGGAAAGCCCTGAACTTCGTTTCAAAATCGGGATGCCAGCGCGACAGGGGCGGCCGGTTTTCGACGATGTCTCCGGCGGCCCAGAGAATGCGCTTCTCGTCGGTCGGTCGGTCCACGTCGTTATCCGGGCAAAGAATGTAGAAATCACCGCGATCGATGCTTTCCAGCATGAAGCCGATGGTTTCCTCCGGCGTCCATGCGCCCTCCGGTTTCGTCTTCGCTTCTCCACGCGTCAGGTTGGTGTAGACCCAGCCCGGGATCAGCAGGTGGGCCGATATCTTGCAGCCCTCGGTGTTGCGAAGCTCATGCTGCAGCGCTTCGGTGAAGGCTTTGACGCCGGCCTTCGAGACGTTGTAGGCCGGATCGCCCGGTGGCGTGGTAATACCCTGCTTCGACCCGGTGTTGATGATGAGGCCCGGTTCGCCGTGGGCGATCATGTTCGGGCCGAAGGTGCGCGTACCGTTGATGACTCCCATCAGGTTGACGGCAAGCACACTCTCCCAGTTGGCCTGTGGGCCGAAAAGGCTGCTGCCCGGCTGGATACCAGCATTGTTCATGAGGACATGCACGCGTCCGAAGCGCTGGATGACGGCCCTTTCGAGCGCCTCGAGTTCGTCCAGTTTGCTGACATCGGTCTCGATCGCTACGATGTCCGTATCGGGATGGGCGGAGAGTTCGGCGACTTTAGCGCGGGCTGCGGCCAGCGGATCGCCGCCGAGATCGACAAGCACGACGGACATGCCCTTTCCTGCGAAGGCCATGGCGGCGGCAAGGCCAATGCCGGATGCGGCGCCCGTGACGACTGCGACATTACCCCGGGAAAATGCCTGATGCTGCATATGGTGTCTCCTCGTTATGGCAGTTGAGCATGTGATATGGGGCGGGAAGAGGCACGGTCAAACCTGAAAGTGCTCATGCCACCGCTGCGCGCCATTGCCGCTTCTCTGGCGCGTGGCGTCGGTTCCCCTTGCACGGCGCGATAATCTCGCTAAAAGTGCCCGCAAACCAAGGGTTCGTATGCCCCTGGCTGCTCACGCTCACGAACGGACTTCTCATCATGGCATCGCATAAAGACGTGAAGAAGGTCGTGCTCGCCTATTCCGGCGGCCTCGACACCTCGATCATCCTGAAATGGCTCCAGACCGAACTCGGCGCTGAAGTCGTGACCTTTACCGCCGATCTCGGCCAGGGTGAGGAACTCGAGCCGGCCCGCAAGAAGGCCGAGATGCTCGGCATCAAGGAGATCTTCATCGAGGACGTCCGCGAAGAGTTCGTCCGCGACTTCGTCTTCCCGATGTTCCGCGCCAACGCCGTCTACGAAGGCGTTTACCTGCTCGGTACCTCGATCGCCCGTCCGCTGATCTCCAAGCACCTGATCGACATCGCCAGGAAGACCGGCGCCGACGCCATCGCCCATGGCGCGACCGGCAAGGGCAACGACCAGGTTCGCTTCGAACTTTCGGCGTATGCGCTGAACCCCGATATCAAGATCATCGCTCCCTGGCGCGACTGGTCGTTCAAGAGCCGTACCGACCTTCTCGAATTCGCCGAGAAGAACCAGATCCCGGTTGCCAAGGACAAGAAGGGCGAGGCTCCGTTCTCCGTCGATGCCAACCTTCTGCATTCCTCTTCCGAGGGCAAGGTTCTGGAAGATCCGTCGCAGGAAGCGCCGGAATATGTGCACATGCGCACCATTTCGCCGGAAGCTGCACCGGACAAGGCCACGATCATCAAGATCGGTTTCGAAAAGGGCGATGCCGTTTCGATCGACGGCGTTCGCCTGAGCCCGGCGACGATTCTTGCCAAGCTCAACGATTACGGCCGCGATAACGGCATCGGCCGTCTCGACCTCGTCGAGAACCGCTTCGTCGGCATGAAGTCGCGCGGCGTTTACGAGACCCCCGGCGGCACGATCCTGCTGGCCGCGCATCGTGCAATCGAATCGATCACGCTCGACCGTGGTGCCGCGCACCTCAAGGACGAGTTGATGCCGCGTTACGCGGAGCTGATCTATTACGGCTTCTGGTTCTCGCCGGAACGCCAGATGCTGCAGGCCGCCATCGACCTCAGCCAGAAGGACGTCGAAGGCGAAGTCACCCTCAAGCTCTACAAGGGCAATGTGATGGTGATCGGCCGCGAATCCTCGAAGTCGCTCTATTCCGACCAGCTGGTGACCTTCGAGGACGACCAGGGCGCCTACGACCAGAAGGACGCCGCCGGCTTCATCAAGCTCAATGCGCTGCGCCTGCGCACGCTCGCCAAGCGCAACCTCAAGGGCTGATCCAGGCCTTTCGGGATCGAAATCATGAAGCCGCCGGGGTCTTGGCTCCGGCGGTTTTTTATTGCCGGTTCTTTCAGCCCGCGCGGCGGCGGGCTGCCTGCAAGCCGAGATAGGCGAAGATCGCCATGAATTCCATGAAGGGTATGACGATGCCGAAGGCGGTGAGCGGATCGCCGATGGCGGCGGCGGAAATGCCGCCGAGGAAGCCTGCCCCCATCTGCACGAAGCCGAGCAGTGCTGCGGCGGATCCCGCGATTTCGGGGTGCGGCTGAAGCCCGGCGGTCGTTATGTAAGGGATCACGAAGGCGATGCCGAAGGAACAGACCGCGACCGGACCCATGATAGACAGGAAACTCGGCTCGATAAAATGAACGGAAAGCGCAATCATCGCTCCGCCGATGCCGATAAGGGTAAGGCCGGTTCGCAACGATCTCCGTTCTCCGAGACGGTGGCTGAGGAACCGCAGGGCGACCGAACCGGCGAAATAGAAACCGGATTGCATCAGCATGCCGATGCCGAACTGACTGGGTGTGAGCCCGACACGATTGATGAGCACGAATGGCAGCATGGTGGATTGGGCATAGAGGGCTCCGACGCATCCGCCCAGCACCAGAGCGCACAACAGAACCCTGAGATCACTGACCAGCGTGGTGTAGGCGGAAACCAGGCGGGATGGCCGGATCCTCGACCTGTCGGCCACGGTCGTTTCCGCCATCAGGCAACCGACCATAAGGCCACTCAGTATTCCAAAGCCGACCATCAGGTAGAAGATCGCCTGCCAGCCGGAAAGCGAGAGAGCAAGTCCTCCAAGCGTTGGCCCCGCGGCCGGGCCGATGGCGAGCATGATGCCCATCATGTTGAGGATGCGGGCGGCCTCCGGTCCTGTGAACTGGTCGCGGACGATGGTGCGTGAGACGGTGACGCCCACCGAGGCGCCGATGCCCTGGATCAGGCGGCCGATCAGCAGCCATTCGACCGAGGGCGCGAAGGCGGCCGTCAGGCTTCCGGCGATATAGATGGCGAGGAAGGCAAGTGTCGCCTTTCTGCGTCCGAAGGCATCCGACATCGGGCCAGAAAGGAGCTGGGCGCAGGCGAAGCCGGCGAAATAGAGCGAGAGGCTCATCTTGATGGCGCTGTCGGTTGTCCCGAAGGCTTTTACCAGTTCCGGCATGGCTGGCGTATAGATCGCCATGGAGATGGGGCCGATGCTGGTCAGCAGCGCGCCGATCAGCGAAGTGCGGCGCTCGCTCATACGAGCCTGTGTCATGCTATTCCGTTCGATCTGATGGTTGACGCCACGGGCAAGCGATCTGGCGTCAGAAAGGGATTTTGCCATCTTTTACGACCGTAGAGCGTGCTTGGCGAGAGGCGAAATATAGCTGTCCGGTGTCTGGCCTCATGCATGGAAAGGCGGAATTTTGCCTCCATGATCGTTTGCGTGCTTGCCAATCAAATGGTCGGGATACCATATCGCTTGAGGTGTCTGCTTCGCAGGTATCGGATCGAAGATCGACCAAGGGAAAATCGCCATGAGCAAAACGTCGTCATTCAGCCCCGCCGTCTACGAGTGGAACGGCCCGAACGGGTTGCCGCGCTTCGAAGCGGTTTCTGACGAGGATTTTGCTCCGGCCTTCGATGTCGCCCTTGCCGGGCACGATGCGGAGATCGATGCCGTCGCGACCAATCCGGAAGCTCCGACCTTTGCCAACACCATCATTGCTCTGGAGATTGCAGGGGACAATCTCTCGCGCGTGTCCTCGCTGTTCTGGAACCGCGCCGGCGCTCACACCAACGATACGATCCAGGCGCTGGAGCGCGAAATCGCGCCGAAGATGTCGCGCCACTATTCGAAGATCGGCATGAATGCCGACCTGTTCCGCCGCATCGACACGCTCTGGGAAAAGCGCGGTGAACTCGGCCTGACGACCGAGGAACTGCGCGTTCTGGAACGCCACTGGAAGGGCTTCGTCAAGTCGGGCGCCAAGCTTGAAAAGGCGGAGCAGGAGCGTCTCGCCGCGATCAACGAAAGGCTGGCGGGACTTGGCGCGCGGTTCGGGCAGAATGTGCTTTCCGATGAAAAATCCTGGGTGCTGCCGCTCGATGGCGATGACGACCTTGCCGGCATTCCCGATTTCCTGAAGGACGCGATGGCTGCCGCCGCGCAGGCTCGCGGCAAGGGCGAGGCCTATGTGGTGACGCTGTCGCGTTCCATCATCGAGCCCTTCCTCACCTTTTCCACGCGCCGGGATCTGCGCGAACAGGCCTTCAACGCCTGGATCTCCCGCGGCATCAATGGCGGCGAAACCGACAACCGCGAGATCGTCAGGGAGACGCTGGCGCTGAGGTCGGAGAAGGCCGGACTGCTCGGTTACAAGGATTTCGCCAGCTACAAGCTGGACGATACCATGGCCAAGACGCCGGAAGCGGTGAACGAACTGTTGATGAAGGTCTGGAACAAGGCGGTGGTGCAGGCGAAGTCCGAGGAAGAAGAACTTGCCGGGCTGATCGCCGAGGAGGGCAAGAACCACGAGGTCATGCCGTGGGACTGGCGTCATTATGCCGAGAAGCTGCGTGCCCGCAAATTCGATTTCTCCGAAACCGAACTCAAGCCTTACCTGCAGCTTGAGAAGATCATCGAGGCCTGCTTCGATGTCGCCGGGCGTCTGTTCGGCATCAAGGCGGTGCCGCTCAAGGATGTCGCCGGCTATCATCCGGATGTCCGGGTCTTCGAGATCCGCGACCGCAACGACAAGCTTGTCGCCATGTTCCTCGGCGATTACTTCGCCCGGCCATCCAAGCGTTCCGGCGCGTGGATGAGCTCGTTCCAGTCGCAGCACAAGCTGCCCCTGAAGAACGGTGCTGTCGGCGAGATCCCGATCATCTACAACGTCTGCAACTTCGCCAAGCCGGAGGAGGGCAAGCCAGCGCTGCTGTCGCTCGACGACGCGCGTACGCTGTTCCATGAATTCGGGCATGCGGCCCATGGCATGCTGTCGAACGTGACCTATCCCTCCGTCTCGGGCACCGGCGTTTCCCGCGATTTCGTCGAATTGCCGTCGCAGCTTTACGAGCATTGGCTGACGGTGCCGGATATCCTCAAGACCTATGCCGTCCATTACGAGACCGGGCAGCCGATGCCGCAGGCCCTTCTCGACAAGGTGCTGGCAGCCCGTACCTTCAATGGCGGTTTCGCAGCGGTGGAATTCACCTCGTCGGCGCTGGTCGACATGGCGTTCCATACCCGCGGCCCGGTCGAGGATCCGATGGCGGTTCAGGCGGAAGTGCTGGCGAAGATCGGGCTTCCTCGTTCGCTGGTGATGCGCCACGCGACGCCGCACTTCCAGCACGTCTTCGCCGGAGACGGCTATTCCGCCGGCTATTATTCCTACATGTGGTCGGAAGTTCTCGACGCCGATGCTTTCGCGGCTTTCGAGGAAACCGGAAATGCCTTCGATCCCGCGATGGCCGAGCGTCTGAAGGCGAACATCTATTCGGTCGGCGGCTCCGTCGATCCGGAAGAAACCTACAAGGCCTTCCGTGGCCGGCTTCCGAGCCCTGAGGCCATGCTGAAGCAGAAGGGGCTGGCTGCCTGACGGCGGCCTGATCCTCCCAACAACGCCGGATGGCTAGAGCAATCCGGCATTGGAAAAGGCGACGAATTCTCCTTCGAGACGGCCGGCGATAACGCCGTCCGTCTCCAATACCGCGGCAACGAGTATGCGAGCGCGACCTCGCCGGGCGAGCAGCCGCGTAAACGAAGCCCATGCGTCCTGGTCGACGAGGTAGGAGCGCGCGGTAAAGTCGTTCCCGATCGGGGCGAGATAGTCCATGCTGTTATGCTGGATGACCACCCGGCTCTCCAGCCCCTCGGATTTCAGCCGCAGGTGCACAAGGGACCAGGCAGCAAGGATGGCAACGGCCGAGGCGCTGCCGCCGAAGACAGTTTCCCGGTGGTTGATGTTCGGGGCAAGCGGGGCCTGCAGCGTGATGGTATCCGGTTCCGTCGCGAGGACGCGGACATGCATCGCGGCGGAAATCGGAATGTGATCGTGAAGATAGGCCTGCAGGTCAGCGGGTGTCATCATCGGGCTCGCCATGTCGGTTTTCCTCCCCGGAAGGTGTCTCGCGACACTGGATTTAGGAAGGCTGGAGGTATCCCGAAAGGCCCTTCTGACGCTGCCGAGGCTCTTTCCCCTTTCGCAATTGCAAAAAACAGGGTATGAGCGCGCCAAAGAAACAAGGCGCCGCACCCCGTTTTGCGCCCCAGCCATCAGAGATCCGTTCATGAACCTTCGCAATATCGCGATCATTGCGCACGTTGACCATGGGAAAACGACCCTCGTCGACGAGCTTCTCAAGCAGTCCGGCTCGTTCCGCGAAAACCAGCGTGTTGCAGAACGCGTCATGGATTCGAACGACCTCGAAAAGGAACGCGGCATCACCATTCTCGCCAAGGCGACCTCGGTCGAGTGGAAGGGCGTTCGCGTCAATATCGTCGACACCCCCGGCCACGCCGACTTCGGCGGTGAAGTCGAGCGTATCCTGTCGATGGTGGACGGCGCGATCGTTCTGGTCGACTCGTCGGAAGGCCCGATGCCGCAGACCAAGTTCGTGGTCGGCAAGGCGCTGAAGGTCGGTCTCCGTCCGATCGTCGCGATCAACAAGATCGACCGTCCGGACGGCCGCCACGAAGAAGTCATCAACGAAGTCTTCGACCTTTTCGCCAACCTCGACGCAACCGACGAACAGCTCGACTTCCCGATCCTCTACGGTTCCGGTCGCGATGGCTGGATGAACGTCAACCCGGAAGGTCCGAAGGATCAGGGTCTGGCGCCGCTTCTCGACCTCGTTCTGGAACACGTTCCGGCACCGAAGGTCGAAGAAGGTCCGTTCCGCATGATCGGCACGCTTCTCGAAGCAAACCCCTTCCTCGGCCGTATCATCACCGGTCGCGTCGCTTCCGGTTCGATCAAGCCGAACCAGGCCGTCAAGGTTCTGAGCCAGGACGGCAAGACGGTCGAAACGGGCCGTATCTCGAAGATCCTCGCATTCCGCGGCATCGAGCGTCAGCCGATCGAAGAAGCGCAGGCTGGTGACATCGTCGCCATCGCCGGCCTCTCCAAGGGCACGGTTGCCGACACGTTCTGTGATCCTTCGGTCACCGAAGCCATGCAGGCTCAGCCGATTGACCCGCCGACCGTCACCATGTCCTTCATCGTCAACGACAGCCCGCTGGCCGGCACCGAAGGCGACAAGGTCACGAGCCGCGTCATCCGCGACCGTCTGTTCAAGGAAGCCGAAGGCAACGTCGCGCTGAAGATCGAAGAAGCCGAAGGCAAGGATTCGTTCTACGTATCCGGCCGCGGCGAACTCCAGCTTGCCGTTCTGATCGAGACCATGCGCCGCGAGGGCTTCGAGCTTGCCGTTTCGCGTCCGCGCGTCGTCATGCACAAGGACGAGAACGGCGTCACGATGGAGCCGATCGAAGAAGTCGTGATCGACGTCGATGAAGAGCATTCCGGCGTCGTCGTGCAGAAGATGTCCGAGCGCAAGGCCGAGATGACCGAACTGCGCCCCTCCGGCGGCAACCGCGTTCGTCTGAAGTTCCTTGCTCCGACCCGTGGCCTGATCGGCTACCAGTCGGAACTGCTGACCGACACCCGCGGCACCGCGATCATGAACCGCCTGTTCCACGACTATCAGCCTTACAAGGGTGAAATCAGCGGCCGTACCAACGGCGTTCTGCTTTCGAACCAGTCCGGTGAAGCTGTCGCCTATGCGATGTTCAACCTGGAAGACCGCGGCCCGATGATCATCGAGCCGGGTGAGAAGGTCTATGCCGGCATGATCATCGGTATCCATACCCGCGACAACGACCTCGAGGTCAACGTTCTCAAGGGCAAGCAGCTGACCAACATCCGTTCGGCCGGCAAGGACGAAGCCGTCAGGCTGACCCCGCCGATCCGGATGACGCTGGACCGTGCGCTGTCGTGGATCCAGGACGACGAGCTGATGGAAGTGACGCCGAAGTCGATCCGTCTTCGCAAGATCTATCTCGACGCCAACGATCGTAAGCGCTTCGAGAAGGCAAAGATTCAGGCTTGATTTTCCTTCGAGACCTGCATTTTCAATGCCCCGGCTCATCGAGCCGGGGTTTTTGTTTGTGGTTTGATTATGGCCGGGCTTGCGGCAAAGGTTAAAAAAGCGTTAAATTTTCCCCGTTGAACCTGATGAAAAGTCTGTGGGTTCCTCGCTTTTCCGGCACCTGCCGGTGGTGATCGGAGCGCAGCGGGACGAAAGTGACGTTATGAAGACGTTGTCGATCGATGTTCGCCCTGCCGAGCGGCAGGATGCGAGAGCCATAGCCGAGGCGCATCGTGCATCCTGGCAGCATAGCTATGCTGGCCTCATTCCGTATCGCGCCCTCACGAAGATGATTGAACGTCGCAGCGAAACATGGTGGCGCAAGGCAACCTCCGGCCCGGCAACAATCCTCGTGGCTGACGTCGCCGGAACCATTGCCGGTTATGCCACCGTCGGTCTCAATCGCGCCCGCGCCCTGCCGCAGGAAGGCGAGGTCTACGAGATCTACATGCGTCCGGAATATCAGGGCATCGGTCTCGGTTATATTCTATTTGGCGAGGCGCGCCGTCTGCTGAAGTCGCTCGGCTGCAACGGCACTGTCGTCTGGTGCCTTGAGGACAGCCGTCACGCAGTCGATTTCTTCCGCTCGAATGGCGGGATTGATACCGTCGAGGGCATGGAAGACTTCGATGATGTTCAGCTCAAGAAGCTGGGCTTCATCTGGAACTGATCTGATCCTTACTGTTGTGGGAAGCCGTCTGGGAAGACGTGTGTCGGCTCGGATGCCTTGTCGCCCCGCTTTCCGTACCATGCTGCTTGCTGATGGCCGCAGGCGAAGTCCCTGGCTTCCTCGTCGGCGATCTTGCGGGCCATTTCGTTGGCGCTCGGGTTTGCCAGTGCATCGACATAGCCCACCACGCAGCCGAGACCGTCTTCCCGCTGCGCGACGCGGCTGACGACAAGCACCTGTCCGGTGCTGGCTTTCGTGGGTTGCCCTTCGGGGCCTACATTTTCGAGAAACCATCGCAGGATCGCGGCGAAGGGCTTGCCCGAATCGTCCAGTCGCCATTCGATCTTCGCGCCAACGTGATTGAAAGGCTCGAAAGATTCGAAGCCCTGTTCTCGCCATTTATTGTCGAGCGGGCCGTAAAATACGCTCTGGCGCAGGTCGCCCTCGGTGAAATGGACCGGATAGTCCTTATAGCCGTTGCAGATCATGATCGCGCCCATGTCGTCAGAAGCGATCGTCTTGCACTTGTCGAGATCAAGATCGGTATAGGTGCTGTCATTGGCAAGCACCGGGCCGGGAAGGGTGAGGAAGAAGGTGATAGTCCCCAAAGTTGCAAATACTGAAAGCTTCATAGTCGATCCCCCGATATCCGGGTCGTTATACCAGATCCGGCCGGGCTTCGTGTAGGGTCGCTGCAGGAAATGCAAACAAATTAGGCCGGTAACCTTGCCGGCAATTGTCTGCCTCTTCGTCCAAAGCCGTGTTGCATTGCGCCATGATTCCCTTTAGGAAACCCCGGATTTCAACACTCCCATGGGGACGAAAATGCGTATCGATGCTATCGCCATTGGCAAGAACCCGCCGGAAGACGTGAACGTCATTATCGAAGTGCCGGTCGGTGGCCAGCCGATCAAGTACGAAATGGATAAGGACGCCGGCGCGCTGGTCGTCGACCGCTTCCTCTATACGCCGATGACCTATCCGGGCAATTACGGCTTCGTACCGCACACCCTGTCGGAAGATGGTGACCCGGTAGACGTGCTGGTCTGCAACACGCGCCCGCTGGTTCCCGGCTGCGTCATCAACGTTCGCCCGATCGGCGTGATGATCATGGAAGATGATGGTGGCAAGGACGAAAAGATTCTCGCGGTTCCGGTTCCGAAGCTGACGCGCCGCTACGACAAGATCGAGAACTACACCGATCTTCCGGAGATCACGCTGAAGCAGATCGAGCACTTCTTCGAGCACTACAAGGATCTGGAACCCGGCAAGTGGGTGAAGATCGGCGGCTGGCAGGATGTCGGCGTTGCCAAAAGGCTGATCGTAGAAGCCATCGAGCGCTACAACGCGCAGAAGTGATTTCAGGCGGCCGAAAGGCCGTCCAGTCTTCTTTCCAAATCCTCCGGGTCGCCATCGATCCGGAGGATTTTTTGTCTGGCGGTCTCTCCCGAGACAAGGGAAACGGAGGATTTCGGAACTCCGACCGCTTTTGCGACGAGAGCGATCAACGCCTTGTTGGCCTTGCCCTTTTCCGGAACGCTGGTGACGCGGGCGCGAAGATAGGCCTCGCCTTCCGCATTTTCCTCAACCCCTTCCAGCGCATCACGCCCCGCATTCGGCGTCAGCCGAATTGCGAGGCGCAGATGGTCTTCGAGGCGCTTGTAGGGTCGCTTCACAGAAAGAGCGGGACGATGCTGTTCCACATCAGCGAACGAATGAAGAAGATGAGGAGCAGGACGACGATCGGCGAGATGTCGATGCCGCCAAGGTCCGGCAGGATCTTGCGGATCGGCCGCAGGACCGGTTCCGTCACATTGTAGAGGAAGGTGCCGAGCGAATTGACGAAGCTGTTGCTCGAATTGATGACGTTGAATGCGTAAAGCCAGGAAAAGATGGCACTGGCGATCAGTATCCAAGTGTAGAGGTTCAATGCCAGATCGATCGTCTGAAACAGCGCGAGCATGCGGGTCTCCATTTCTCGGTTGACAGACATGTAGACATTGGCGACTAAGCGGGCAAGTACTGTGGTCTGCCGGAAAACGAAACATGTTTAACGGGGGCGCCGGTTTTTCGCGCAGTGTGCCCAGAGTGGAAAGTCCCGTCATGCATGCCTCCAAGTCCGGGGATCGTTTCGCAGCCTTCCGGCACGTTTCCTATGCGCGTTTCTTCTTCGCCCGTTTCCTCGGCGCCTTCGCGACGCAGATCCTGAGTGTTTCCGTCGGCTGGCAGATGTATGACGAGACAAAGAGCGCCTTCTATCTCGGCATGATCGGGCTCGTGCAGTTCCTGCCGGCACTGCTTCTGATCCTTGTTACCGGTTCCGTGGTCGATCGCTATAATCGGCGTGCCATCGTTGCCATCTGCATGATCGTCAGCGCGCTTTGTGCCGGGGCGATGCTGGTCATCACAGCGTTCGATGCGTTCGAGCCGATCCTCGTCTTCATCATCCTGACCATCTTCGGCATCGAACGCGCCTTCAATTCTCCAGCGGTACAGTCGCTGGCGCCGAACCTCGTGCCATCAGAAGATCTCTCCAATGCCGTCGCGTGGAATTCCTCCTCCTGGCAGACCGCCTCCATCATCGGTCCCGTCGCGGGCGGCCTGCTCTACGGCTTCAGCCCTGTGGTGGCCTATACGGTCTCGTTCGCTTTCTTCCTCGGTGCAGCTCTTCTGGTCTTCATGGTCAAGAAGCCCGCGCAGCGCACGTCGTCGAAGGCTGTGACCTGGAACACGATCCTTGCGGGCTTCCGGTTCATCTTCGGCGAGAAAGTGGTGCTGGGGGCGATCTCGCTCGACCTTTTCGCCGTGCTTCTCGGTGGAGCCATCGCCCTGATGCCGGTTTTCGCCAGCGATGTCCTGACGCTTGGGCCGTGGGGCCTCGGTCTTCTACGTTCTGCGCCGGGTGTCGGGGCGATCATCGTCGCGGTCATCCTTGCAAGCTTCCCGATCCGGCATAATGCCGGTGTCTTCATGTTCATCGGCGTTGCACTGTTCGGGGTGGCCACGGTGATGTTCGGCCTCTCGCAGACGGCGTGGATTTCCATCCTGGCGCTGATGCTGATGGGGGCGGCCGACATGGCGTCGGTCTATGTTCGCGAAACGCTGATCGCTCTGTGGACGCCGGATGAAGTGCGCGGTCGGGTGAATGCCGTCAACATGGTATTCATTGGCGCATCAAACGAGCTTGGCGAATTCCGTGCTGGCACCATGGCGTATCTGGTTGGACCGGTTCCGGCGGTGGTGATCGGCGGTCTTGGCACGCTTGCCGTGGCGATCCTGTGGTCCATCGGCTTCCCGCAGTTGCGCCGCATCGACAGCCTCGACGCACCGAATTCACAGGATCGCAAATAGGCGGCTTCAGGCCGGGCAGCGGTTCTTTTCGAAGACGAGATCGAGGAATTCGGACAGCCAGGCTTTCAGTGGCGCGTCGAAGATCATGCGCCCTTCGAGATGGTCGCGGCCCTGCTGGGCGTTGGGCATCACGAAGCGGCTTGCGCCATGCACGACCCAGCGATGCATCATCGCCCGGGTCAGTTCCGCATGAAACTGTATGCCCCAGGCGTTCTCGCCATAGCGGATCGCCTGATTGCGGTAAATATCGCCTTCCGCAAGCCGCTGACAGCCATGAGGAAGGTCGAAGCCTTCGCGATGGAAGTGATAGACCATCTTCGGCCAGTGCATCAGCAGGCGGCCGTGTTCTGTCGGGCGAATGGGGTACCAGCCGATCTCGACGCGGCCGTGAGGCTCCGTCTCCACCTTGCCGCCAAGATGGTGCACCAGCATTTGCGCGCCGAGGCAGATGCCGAGATACGGCTTGTTTTCCTTCAGCGGAGTATCGAGCCAGTTGATCTCGGTTTTTACGAATTCGTCGGGGTCGTTGGCGCTCATGGGACCGCCGAAAACCACCGCGCCGGAATGTTCTGCCAGTGTCCTGGGCAAAGGCTCGCCAAGGACAGGCCGGCGAATGTCCAGCGGGTAGCCCTTTTCGAGCAGGAGCTGACCGACGCGGCCGGCACTGGAACGCTCCTGATGCAGGACGATGAGTACCGGAGCCTTGATACTTCGGCGTCGGTCGGGCATGTCAAGCATCGCTGTCGTTCCCCAGTCCGGCGCGGTTGACGGCATCGTGCCGTTCGCTGACGCGGTCACGGCCCGACACGCCGAGCAGGTCGGCGATGCGCCAGATCACATGGTCTTCCATTTCGCTCCTGTCGCCGTCCGCATAAACGATGTCCCAGAGAATGCCGACGAACTGCTGGCGCTCGGCTTCGTTGAGGTGCCGTTTCAGGTCGGAGGTGAAGCGGTAATAGTCCACGGCCTCGCTCTCGGCCTTCTGGCCGGCGTCGAGAAGCTCTTCGAGCTGCACACCTTCGAGGCCATACTGTTCCCTCAACAGTTGCCGGAGCTTGTCGCGTTCGGCCTTGTGGACGAAACCATCGGCTTCCATCACCTGAAAGCAAAGGGCCGCGACCGCGATCCTCGGATCGTCGGGAGCAAAGGCCTTTCTTTCCCGGCCGTGGGTCAGGGACTGGAAAAAGGATTGCAGGCGTTCCAGCATAGGTTCTCCCCGTCAGAAAAGCCGGAGGCGGGTTTTGCTGTCATCCGTTGCCCCCGAGGGATCGCGTACGCCTGGATCATCAGGCGGTCGGCCGAAAAACGGTTCGGGAACTACTGCCGGAGTCTCCTCCACCTTCGGCGTCACCTGCGCGGGCTTACCGGCGGGCCCGGACGTAGTTTTGTGCGTTGCGGCTTCGACAATCGCTTGCGCTTCGCGACTTTCGGGTGTGACAGGCCCAGTCGACTTCTTCTGCAAGGGCGGCAGCGCACTCAGCGCTTGCTCGCCGCGATTGATGGTGCCGTCCTCGATTGCGCCTTCGACCTGGTCGAAAGGAACTTTCCATTCAAAGGCATCCAGCTTGCCGGTAACGGGGGAAAGCGGCAGCCACTTTTCCGAGACGTAGCCATCGGCTACCCAGGCGGGGTCGCGACCGGCCTTCAGTGCCTCGCCCATCCAGTAGCGGATGCGGCCCTGATCGTTCGTTTCAGCTTCCTCGATATCGGCGAAGAGCAGATAGACGCGCTCGCTCGATTCCATCCGGGCGGCGGCTTCCGCCTTGCTGCGTGCCTTGGCGAAGTCCTGGGCGTCGAGAGCGGCCTCGGCGACGATCAGCAGGGACTCGATGTTGTTGGGACGCAAATGCTCCAGACGCTCCGCCTTCTTCAGCCGGTCGACGGCGCTGTCGCCGCTGCGCGCCCGGAGATAGGTGTGGGCGATATCCGGGTGGGGCGAAAGCTTCCAGACCTGTTCCAGCACGCTCGTGGCTTTCCGCAGATTGTCTTCCCGAAGGTAGCCCTTTGCGGCGACGATGGCCGCCGGCACCAGATCCCTGGCAAGCTTCAAAGCCTGAACGGCATTGTCGCGGGCAACGGACGGATCGCCTTCCAGCCGGTCCTCCGCCTTGGCTGTCAGAAGAACAGCCTTCAGGCGGTCGGCTTCGGCGCGCTTCAGGACATGGGCGACACGCTGTTGGTCGAGCAGGCGGATCGCATCGTCCCAATGACCAGCGCGACAGCGGTGTTCCAATGTCGATTTCGCCGCCCAGGGAAGGTAGGGCGCACTTTCGGCGGCGGTTTCCGCATATTGACGTGCGGCCTCATGGGCGCCGAGACGGGTCGCCTCGACGTGAAGTCCGCGCAGGCCGAGTTCACGGGTTTCCGGATCCTCCGACATCTGCTGGAACAGACGGCGGGCTTCGTCGAAACGCCCCTCGATGACGGCGGCCTGTGCATCGAGCACGAGGATCAGCGGTTCCTGATCGGCGCGAAGCAGGCCACGGGCGCGGGCGCTCATCTTGCGGGCGAGCGCCGCATTGCCGGCACCGGCGGCAATCAGGCCGGTCGAGAGCGCCTGATAGCCCCGATCCCGGGTGCGGGCACGGAAGTAACGGCGCACGGAATGCGGCGAGGTCCACACTGTCCGGGCGAACCACCAGACGAACATGACGAGGGCCACGATCGACACCAGAATGGCGGCGGCGACCATCAGGCTCATCTCGATCAGCTGGCCCTGCCAGATGATCGACAGCGAACCGGGACGTTCGGCAAGCCATGCGAAGCCGATACCGAGAAGAAGGACGAGGACGACGTAGGACAGGATTCTGAGCATCTATCGTTTCCTCAGCCCTGCGTGCCGTTGACGGCAGTGGCCATGGCCGTGCCGATCAGCGCTTCCACGTCGATGCGGGTTTTCAGCAGATCATTGAAACCTGATGATGCCGCCTTTGCGGCGTCGGGCAGGGTGTCCCATTCGAGGGAAGCGCCCTTGAGGTCACCATTCTGCAACTTGTCTTCCATGCGGGCGATGATCGCCTCGGGCGTCGATCCCTCGATATTTCCGACGGGACGAACCTTGACCACGGACAGGGCGCTGGAGAGAAGCCGCTGGCCGATGCCTTCGTTCGGATCCGGCTGGTGGATCGCGGCGAGGGCAGCATCGGCGGTCTGCGAGAAACGACGGATCAGGTCGGCGCGAGACTGGACGCCGGTCGCCGCATGCGGACGCAGACCTTCCACTGCCGGATCATCGGGCGCGATGCTGGCGAGAGCATCGAGCTCCGCGAGATAGGGGCCGCCACGGTCGATCGCCGATTTCAGGGCTGTTACAGCAATGGCACGGGCCATCTGCACGTCGGTGCGCGGTTCCTCGATCTTCTTTTCGGCCTCCGCAAGGCGGCGTTCGCTGTCCGAGAGCGCCTGGCTGTTGCCGGCGACCGCATTGCGAAGGGTGGCGAGCGCTTCCTCGTTCTGGGCGAGTTTCAGCCGGATTTCCTCGACGGCGGCAGGATCGACGGCGGTTTCCGGGCGGCTTGCCACGGATGCCTCAAGGGCTGCCAGACGCTCCGCCAGAGCCGGATCGGTGGCGGCCGGTCCTGCTGCGGACAGGTTGGCGATCTGTGAACGGAGTGCCTCGATCTCGGACGAAAGAACCGATGTGTCGGCGTTGGAGCCTGCTGAAGGGGAAGCCGCCGGCAGGAAGCCTGCATATTGCATGCTGCCGGCGGCAAGCAGCGCGATCAAACCGCCGATAATGCCGGCCGCGACCAGAGAGGATGTCGCTGGAGCGGGGCGGGGTGTCGGAGCAAATTGGGGTGGTATCGGATCGGACGGGGGCGGCTCAGCCGAGGCTGGCTCAGAAGCGGTTCCCGTTTCGGAAAAGATGTCGGTTTCGGGCTTGGTTTCCACGGGCTCAGTCACCGAAGGTTCTATGGCAGGCGCTGCGGTTTCTGTGTCCTGAAACGGAGCGTCGATCGGGCTGGTATCGGCACGCGGCATCGGGGCTTCCGCGGAGATTTCCGCGCTGTCCGTCTGCTGCGCGGCCTCGGCCTCCGCGGGCTTCGCTTCCTCTGCAGTCAGGTCGATCGTGACCGGGTCTTGCGGCGACTTCGAACGACGGGGCGGCTTTCCGGAAACCATGGCAACCTCTTCATTTCCCTGCGGTGCAGTAAAACTAGTCAGTGAAACAGAGGAAGGGAAGGCCGAAGATCAAAATTGGGTCCTCGACCTTAGAGTAGGGCCAGCAGCGAAGTCTCCGTCGGGACCCCGGCTACATCGGCTTTCTGTTGCAAATGCGCGGGAATCGCGCCGCGGATTTTTTCGCTGAGGCAGAGGAATCTTACCTCTCCAAGCGTATGCTTGCACGCTTTCGTGAAGGGCAGGGCGAAGAAGCGCCGCACGCTTTCGGCGGAATAGAAGAGAATGGCATCGACAGGCGGCGCTGTCAGGCATCTCTGCAACGCCTGTTCGGTGATGGATGCGTCTTCCATGCGGTAGCATTCGCAGATGTTTGCCGGGATGTGTCGTTCTTCGAGCGCATCCTCCAGCCCGGATGCGCGTGGCTTCCCGGCCAGATAAAGCAGGGGCCGCTCAAAGGAGATCCTGCCTTCGAGATCCCGGGCGATGAGTGCCGCCAGTGCGGCTCCATCACCATCTCCCGCCACAACCCGTCGGAAGCCCAGCCTTTTCGCCGCTTCGGCGCTTGCGGCGCCGACCGCAAAGAGCAGGTCTTCACGATGGAGCGCAATGGTTTCCGCTCCCAGTTCTTCCAGCACGCGGATGGCTTCAGCGCTGGTGACGGCGATCGCGGCATGGGGAGTGGCCAGCGCCGTCCGTGTCGCGGGCGTGTCATGGAAGGCTTTTGAGAGCGGGAGCACGACCGGGTCGTGCCCCATAAGGCGCAGTTTCTCGGCCGTGCGCGCGGCCGAAGGCTCCGGGCGCGTCACGAGAACGCGCACGGTTTCAGCTCCAGCTTTCGAAAAAGCCGGTGCCGGCCTTTGCCCGCACGGCATCACCGGCTTCGCGCCCGATCCGTTCGGCATCGGTAGCGTTGCCTTCGGACGAAATGTCATGAAAACGGCTGCCGTCCGGCGTGAGGATCACGCCGTAGAAACGGATCTTTCCGCCTTCCGAAATCGCGTGACCTGCAATCGGCGTGCGGCACGAACCGTCGAGCGCGCCGAGGAAGGCCCGCTCGCAGGTCACGGCATCATGGGTGGTGCGGTCGTTGATCGCTTCCAACAGGGTATTGACGCGCTCGTCGCCGATGCGGCTTTCGATGCAGATCGCGCCTTGCGCGGGGGCCGGCGGAAAGTCTCTGGGGTCGAGCAGTTCGGTCGGCACGTCCTGCTTTCCGAGACGCTTCAGTCCGGCAAAGGCAAGGAGCGTCGCATCCACCTGCCCTTCGGCCAGCTTGCGCAGGCGGGTATCGACGAGGCCGCGGAAGGTGATGACGTTGAGGTCCGGACGCAGGCGGCGGATCAGCGCCTGACGCCGGAGCGAGGACGAACCGACGGTCGCGCCTTCAGGAAGTTCGACAAGGCGCGGCGCGGCCGCGCCGACGAAGGCATCGCGAACGTCTTCCCGCGGCAGGAAGGCCGAGAGGAAGAGGCCATCCGGCAGGACTGTCGGCATGTCTTTCGAAGAATGGACGGCAAAATCGAGTTCGCCGGAGGCAAGCTGTTCTTCCAGTTCGGCGGTGAAAAGGCCCTTGCCGCCGATCTCGGCGAGCGAGCGGTCGGTGATGCGGTCGCCCTTGGTTGTCAGTGCGACGATCTCGAACATCTCTTCCGACAGGCCATGGGCCGCCATCAGCCGGTTGCGGGTCTCATAGGCCTGGGCGAGCGCCAGCGGGCTGCCGCGTGTGCCGATGCGAAAAGGTTTTGTTTGCATCCGATCTGATCCGTTGTTACCGACAGTCCTCGTAGACCGGTTTCCGGGTGATCGCAATCAACGAACTCAGGCAAATGGCATCCAGACTTCGCATTCTCGGCATCGAGACGAGCTGTGACGAAACGGCCGCGGCCGTCGTCACGCGCCTTGAAGACGGCACCGGCATCATCGAAGGCGACGTGGTTCTGAGCCAGCTCGACGAGCACAGCGCCTATGGCGGCGTGGTTCCCGAGATCGCCGCGCGTGCTCACGTCGAGGCATTGGACAGCCTGATCGAGGAGGCGCTGCAGCGTGCCGGCGTCACGCTGAAGGACATCGACGCCGTGGCTGCGACATCTGGTCCCGGGCTGATCGGCGGATTGATCGTCGGGCTGATGACCGGCAAGGCCATCGCGCGGGCGGCAGGCAAGCCGCTTTATGCGGTCAATCACCTCGAGGGCCACGCACTGACGGCGCGGCTGACCGACAGCCTCACCTTTCCCTATCTCATGCTGCTGGTTTCCGGCGGCCATACCCAGCTCGTTTTGATCCGCGGCATCGGCGACTACGAACGCTGGGGCACGACGATCGACGATGCGCTGGGCGAAGCTTTCGACAAGACCGCCAAGCTGCTCGGCCTTCCTTACCCCGGTGGTCCTGCGGTGGAGCGGGCGGCAGCGACAGGCAACCCTAAGCGTTTCAACTTTCCTCGGCCGCTCAGAGGCGAGGAGCGTCTCGACTTTTCCTTTTCCGGGCTGAAGACCGCGGTGCGGCAGGCGGCAGAGAGCATCGCTCCCGTCAGCGACCAGGATATTTCCGATATCTGCGCCTCGTTCCAGCGGGCGATTTCCCGCACGCTGGAAGACCGTATCAGGCGTGGCCTGAAGCGCTTCCTCGCGGAGTTTCCCGACGTCGAAGGCGTTCCGGCTCTCGTGGTCGCCGGTGGCGTTGCTGCCAATCAGGAACTGCGGCGCACGCTGCAAGCGCTTTGCGACGAGAACGGCTTCCGCTTCGTCGCGCCGCCCATGCAGCTCTGCACCGACAATGCCGTGATGATCGCCTGGGCGGGGCTGGAGCGCATGGCGACCGGCGCCCAACCAGATGATCTCGATGTGCAGCCGCGTTCGCGCTGGCCGCTCGATTCCGAAGCCAAGGCCGTGATCGGCTACGGCAAGCGGGGAGCAAAGGCATGAGCGTGCCGGAACGTATCGCCGTGATCGGCGCGGGTGCCTTCGGAACGGCGCTGGCCGCCGTCATCGCCATCGAGGGACGGGCGCAAGTGACGCTCGTCGGGCGCGATGCGGCATTGATGGCGGATCTGGCGTCGAGCCGGGTCCACGAGGCCGCCCTTCCGGGGATCGCTCTGCCGGAGAGGCTCGCCTTTTCAGCCGATCTCTCGGTGATTTCGAAGGCGGGTATCGTGCTTTTCGCCATGCCGTCGCAGGCGCAGGTGGAAGCCGCCCGGCAGTATTGGTCTTATCTTGCCGACGACGCCGTGGTCGTTACCTGCGCGAAGGGGATCGACCGCAGTTCCGCGCGTCTGTTGACGGATGTGCTTGAGGAAGCCTTGCCGAACCACGCCATTGCCGTGCTGTCAGGCCCGGGTTTTGCGGCGGATATCGCCCGCGGCCTGCCGACGGCCATGGCGGTTGCGGCTGGTGAACACGCGGTTGCGGAACGGTTGGCGCGGGCGATTTCGGGCCGGACCTTCCGGCTCTATGCTTCCACCGACCGGACCGGCGTGCAGCTCGGCGGTGCGCTCAAGAACGTTCTGGCCATTGCCTGCGGCATCGTCGAGGGCATGGGACTGGGCGATTCCGCGCGTGCTGCATTGATCGCCCGCGGGCTTGCGGAAATGTCGCGCCTCGTCGAAGCCATGGGTGGCAAGGCCGAGACCGTCAGTGGACTTTCCGGTCTCGGCGACCTTGTGCTGACCGCCACCAGTCACCAGTCGCGCAACCTGCGTTTCGGCATCTCGCTCGGGCGCGGGGAGCCGATCGATTTTTCCCGCGGCCAGCTCGTCGAAGGCGCCTTTGCGGCGGCCGTCGCGTCGCGTCTGGCGGAAGGGCTGGGGGTTCGCATGCCGATTACTGATGCGGTGGCGCAGGTTATAGACGGCAGCCTCGAAATTCCGACCGCCATCGAACAGCTGATGTCGCGGCCGATCACCACCGAATGACCAAACCGATTGCAACAGGAGAAATGCGATGCTGTTTGCCTTTATCTGCAAGGACAAGCCCGGCCACCTGAACGTACGGATGGAAACCCGTCCGGCGCATGTCGAGCATCTGAACAAGCTCAATGCCGAGGGAACCCTGAAAATCGCCGGCCCCTTTCTCGATGCCGAAGGCAAGCCGAATGGCAGCCTGGTGATCGTGGAAGCCGCCGATATTGATGCCGCCAAGGCCCTGGCCGATGCCGATCCCTATGCGAAGGCGGGCCTCTTTGAAAGCGTCGAGGTCAAGCCCTACAACTGGGTCTTCAACAATCCGGAGGCATGAGCGGAATGGCTTTCTGGCTCTACAAGTCGGAACCCTTCAAGTGGTCCTGGCAGATGCAGAAGGATGCGGGCGCGGCCGGCACCGAATGGACCGGCGTGCGCAACTATCTCGCCCGGAACAACATGCGGGCGATGAAGATTGGCGACAAGGGGTTCTTCTACCATTCGAACGAGGGGCTGGAGATCGTCGGGATTACCGAGGTCTGCGCGCTTTCCCATCCGGATTCGACCGCCGAGGGCGATGCTCGCTGGGATTGTGTCGACATTCGCGCCGTGATCGACATGCCGAAGCCGGTTTCGCTGAAAGATGTCAAAGCGAGCGAAAAGCTCGCCAAGATGTCGCTCGTCACCTCAATGCGCCTTTCCGTCCAGCCGGTGACGGAGGAGGAGTATTTCGAGGTTTGCCGCATGGGCGGCCTTGAAAACCCGCCGGTTTGAGGTTCGTCCTTGGTTACCGATCCGGAGAGTTTTATTCTCGCCAACACCAGCCTGATGGCTCCGCCACATGTGCCGGAGATCCGGCTGCGGCTCGCAAGCGAGGTGCATGATCTCTGGCTCAAGACCGAGGATGATCTCAAGGAAATCGGCCTGCCGCCGCCGTTCTGGGCATTTGCCTGGGCCGGCGGGCAGGGGCTTGCCCGTTACATACTGGACCATCCGGAGACGGTTGCCGGCAAGAGCGTGGTGGATTTCGCCAGTGGATCGGGTCTGGTGGCCATTGCCGCAGCGTTTGCGGGAGCAAAAAGCGTACTTGCCGTCGATATCGATCCCTGGGCGAGGACGGCGGTCAGGCTCAATGCCGCGGCCAATGGCGTCAGCGTCGATTTTTCAGGCGACGACTTCATCGGACAGTCGCTCGACGTCGATCTGCTTCTTGCCGGCGACGTCTTCTATGACCGGGATTTTGCGGCCGCATTGGTTGAGTGGTTCACGCGACTTTCAGCTGGTGGCGTCACTGTTCTGGTGGGCGACCCGGGGCGTAGCTATCGTCCGACCGAGCGGCTCGAGCCGCTTGCCACGTATGAGGTGCCGGTTACTCGCGTGCTGGAAGACAGCGAAGTGAAGAAGACCACGGTATGGAAGTTCCGCTGACGTCTTACCGAATGGTCAGCGCGGACGGATGACGCAGACGCCCGCTTCGAAGGAACAGGCGGAATCGCCGGTTTCCGCATCGATTTCGATGATCTTTGCCTTCGGCGGCTGGTAGGCCGTGCGGTTATTCACTGGCCATTTCTCGATCGCCATGTAAATGCCCGTGCCCTTCACGCGCACTGCGGTGAGCGAACCGGCGAAAGTGCCGAGACCCGGAACGACCGAGGGTAGCCCGTTGCCGCCGATGACCGCGCCGCCATCATGGTGGGAAGAGACGTGCCGGCTGTGCCGGTAGGGGCGGTCGTTGCCGGCCTGGAGGGGCGTCGATGCGAGAACGGCGCATGTCGCTGTCAGGACGAAAATCCTTTTCAATCCAATAGCCAAGACCATGGCCTACTCCTCGCAAATGTGACGCAATTAACAAAAAGTTAACGCTACTTTGCCGGATTTTCGCCCCAAAGTCATCCCGCCACGGCGAAATTCCGTAGCGCGAATTAACGTGCGTGTAGGCATAAAGTTCTATCCATCCGAATCGATTAAATTGAAAACGTCAAGCAATAGTGCTTGTCGCGCGACATTTCGGGGATTAAACGTCGCCGTTGATGCAATGCACCAAGCTATTTTTGGGCATTGCCACGGAGGATATCCGAGATCTCGGACCGCATTGCAACGCCGCGAGGTTCTGATGGCGAATGTGACAAATAACCGGCCATTGTCGCCGCATCTGCAAATCTACAAGCCGATCCCGACCATGGTGATGTCGATCCTGCATCGCATCACTGGTGGCGCGCTTTATTTCGGCACGCTGCTGGTCGCGTGGTGGCTGATCGCTGCTTCGACGGGTGCTACCTATTTCGAGTGGGTCAGCTGGTTCATGGGCACGTTGATCGGCCGATTGATCCTGTTCGGTTACACCTGGGCTCTGGTTCACCATATGCTCGGCGGCCTGCGCCACCTGATGTGGGATCTCGGTTACGGCTTCGACAAGCATTTTTCGACCAAGCTCGCCAAGGCCATGTTCGCCGGTTCGGTGGTGCTCACCCTGGTGATCTGGGTGATCGCCTACATCGTTCGCGCTTGAGGTAATTTCCATGGATATGCGTACTCCGCTCGGCAAGGTCCGCGGCCTCGGCTCGGCAAAGGACGGGACCGAACATTTCTGGCGCCAGCGCATGACTGCCGTCGCCAACATCCCCCTCATCATCTTCTTTATCGGCTTTGTGGTTCTCTACGGAGGCTCGCCTTACGCCGAGGTGGTCAGCGCGCTTTCGAACCCGATCGTCGCCGTGATCATGGGGCTCGTCCTCATCTCGGGTCTCATCCACATGAAGCTTGGCATGCAGGTGATCATCGAGGACTACGTCCATGCGGAAGTGGTCAAGTTCCTTCTCCTGATGCTCAACACGTTCTTCACGATCCTGATCGGCGGTCTCTGTCTTTTCGCCATCTTGAAGATCGCATTCGTAGGGTAATTCAACATGGCATCGATCAGTTCTCCCGCTCAGAACGGCAAGGCCTACAAGTATGTCGACCATTCCTATGACGTCGTCGTCGTAGGCGCCGGCGGCGCCGGCCTGCGCGCCACGCTCGGCATGGCCGAACAGGGCTTCAAGACCGCCTGCATCACCAAGGTCTTCCCGACCCGCTCGCACACCGTTGCGGCGCAGGGCGGCATTGCGGCCTCGCTTACCAACATGACGCCCGATTGCTGGCAGTGGCACCTTTACGACACCGTCAAGGGTTCCGACTGGCTCGGCGATGTGGACGCCATGCAGTATCTCGCCATGGAAGCGCCGAAGGCAGTCTATGAGCTCGAGCATTACGGCGTTCCCTTCTCGCGTAACGAGGAAGGCAAGATCTATCAGCGCCCATTCGGCGGTCACATGCAGAACTACGGCGAAGGCCCGCCGGTGCAGCGCACCTGCGCTGCCGCCGACCGTACCGGCCACGCCATCCTGCATACGCTCTATGGTCAGTCGCTGCGCAACAATGCCGAATTCTTCATCGAGTATTTCGCGCTCGACCTGATCATGTCGGATGACGGCAGCCGCTGCACCGGTGTCGTTGCCTGGAACCTCGACGACGGTACCATCCATCGCTTTTCCGCCAAGATGGTGGTTCTGGCGACCGGCGGTTATGGCCGCGCCTATTTCTCCGCGACCTCGGCGCATACCTGCACCGGTGACGGCGGCGGCATGATCGCCCGCGCCAACCTGCCGCTGCAGGACATGGAATTCGTGCAGTTCCATCCGACCGGCATTTACGGCGCAGGCTGCCTGATCACCGAAGGTGCGCGCGGCGAAGGCGGCTATCTCGTCAACTCCGAAGGCGAGCGCTTCATGGAGCGCTATGCTCCCTCGGCGAAGGACCTCGCATCGCGCGACGTCGTTTCGCGCTGCATGACGATGGAAATTCGTGAAGGTCGCGGCGTCGGCAAGAACAAGGATCACATCTTCCTGCATCTCGACCATCTCGATCCGGCCGTTCTGCACGAGCGCCTGCCGGGTATCTCGGAAAGCGCCAAGATCTTCGCCGGTGTCGATGTGACCCGCGAGCCGATCCCGGTTCTGCCGACCGTTCACTACAACATGGGCGGCATTCCGACGAACTATTGGGGCGAAGTGCTGAACGCCGATGCCAATAATCCGGAACGCGTGCTGCCGGGCCTGATGGCGGTCGGCGAAGCCGGTTGCGCGTCGGTGCATGGTGCGAACCGTCTCGGCTCGAACTCGCTGATCGACCTGGTGGTCTTCGGCCGTGCTGCCGCCATTCGCGCAGCAGAAGTCATCGATCGTGCCGCCCCGGTTCCGGCGCTCAATATTGCCGCCTGCGACAAGATCATGGATCGTTTCGACCGCCTGCGTCACGCCTCGGGCCAGACGCCGACCGCCGTGCTGCGCGACAAGATGCAGCGCGCCATGCAGGACGACGCCGCGGTGTTCCGCACCCAGGAATCGCTCGAAAGCGGCTGCCGCCGCCTCTCGGCGATCTGGAAGGAACTGCCTGATGTCAAGGTCACAGACCGGTCGCTGGTCTGGAACTCGGATCTCGTCGAAACGCTCGAACTGCACAACCTGATGGCCAACGCCATCACCACGGTATATGGCGCCGAAGCGCGCAAGGAAAGCCGCGGCAGCCACGCTCGCGAAGACTATGTCGACGGTCCGTTTGCCGGCCGCGACGACGTCAACTGGCGCAAGCATACGCTCGCCTGGGTTTCGGAAGCTGGCGATGTGAAGCTCGACTATCGTCCTGTTCATACCGACCTGATCGCCGACGGCATCGATCCCAAGAAGATCGCGCCGAAGGCCCGCGTCTATTGATCTGAAGAGGAACTGGACATGGTTGAACTCGCTCTCCCCAAGAACTCCCAGATCACCGAAGGCAAGGTATGGCCGAAACCCGCCGGGGCCAAGAATGTCCGCGAATACCGGATCTATCGTTGGAACCCGGACGACGGCCAGACCCCGCGCATCGATACCTATTACATCGATATCGATGACTGCGGACCGATGGTTCTCGATGGACTTCTGTACATCAAGAACAACATCGACCCGACGCTGACGCTGCGCCGCTCCTGCCGCGAAGGCATCTGCGGTTCCTGCGCGATGA
>QFQX01000066.1 GCA_003248775.1 Shinella sp.
CTCTTGAACAGAACCTCGGGCTTGAGGTCGGGCTTCAGACCGGGACAAACGCCATCATTTTCGAAGCAATGGACAAAGGCTCCATGCAAGTCCACCCCGAATTTTGGTTGCCTAACCAACAGAATCTTTACGACACCTACGTGACGGAGAAGGGCAGTGTCACCATGAATCCCAACGGTGTTGAAGGGTTCACCGCTACCTGCATCCCCAAGGGCTTTGCCGAAGAAAACGGCATTTCGTCAATCGAAGATCTGACAAACCCGGATACGGCCGCATTGTTCGATTCTAACGGTGACGGTAAAGGCGAATTCTGGATCGGTGCGACGGGATGGGGGTCGACCCCCATTACGCGCATTCGCGCCAAGAGCATCGGATTTGATCAGGTCTTTGAACTGGTCGAAATGGACGAAACGCTCGCCTACGCCCAGTTGGACAATGCGATAAAGGCCGGCGAAGGCTGGGTAGGACATTGCTACGGACCGCACTATATCTTTGCTAAGTACGACCTGATCAAGCTGGAAGAAACGCCGTACGATCCCGATCGCTGGAATATCATCCAACCGACGGACGACCCAAACTGGCTTGAAAACTCCTTTGCCGATGTAGGCTGGCCTTCTTCGAGCCTCCATGTGGCCTATGCTACGTCTCTTGGAGAAGACTATCCTGAGGCAGCCGCGATGTTGGGAAACATGTCGCTTGATTCAGAGACGCTTTCAGCGATGGCATTTGAAGTTGCCGTAAATGGAAAGGAAGCCGACGTTGTTGCCGCTGAATGGATTGCCGCGAACGAAGACAGGGTTCTGGGCTGGTTCGACAACTGATTGATGGGGTGACAACAGCAGGACTGGCGTATGCTGGTCCTGCGTATTGTATCTACAACCAAGGGGCGTCTATGAGCGACACAGTCGTCAAACTGACAGATGTCTGGAAGATTTTCGGAACCAACGCTGATAAAGCGATGGCAGCCGTCAAATCCGAAGGAATTGGAAAACCCGAAGTGCTCAAACGGTTTGGATGTGTCGTGGGCGTCCAGGGGGCCACCTTCGAAGTGGAACGGGGCGAAATCTTCTGCATCATGGGTCTGTCCGGTTCGGGTAAATCCACGCTGGTTCGCCATATTAATCGCCTGATCGAACCCACCGCAGGACAGATTGAAATTCTTGGTCGGGACGTACAATCACTGAGCGAACGCGAGTTGCGCCGGGTTCGTGCCCAACAGATTGGCATGGTGTTTCAGCACATGGCGCTGATGCCTCATCGCTCCGTTCGTGATAACGTCGCCTATCCTCTGGAAATCCGCAAAATCTCAAAATCCAAACGCTGGGCGATTTCGGATCATGCGCTTGGTCTTGTGGATTTAACAGGGTATGAGGATCGCCTTCCCAAGGAATTGTCCGGCGGGATGCAGCAGCGCGTGGGTATTGCCCGCGCACTGGCATCAGACCCCGAGATATTGCTAATGGATGAGCCCTTTTCTGCGCTCGATCCACTCATCCGTTTACAGCTGCAGGACCAGTTCAAGGCACTCGTTGCGCAGTTGAAGAAGACAACTCTCTTTATCACCCATGACCTTGATGAGGCGATCCGGATCGGACACCGCATCGCCATAATGAAAGATGGCGTGATCGTTCAGATCGGCACGCCCGAAGACATCGTGATGAACCCAGTCGACGACTATGTGCGCGAATTCGTGCAGGGCATTTCCAAACTGAAACTGGTCAAGGCGCATTCGATCATGGAGCCGATGGACAGCCATCCCAGCCCGCTCGACGGGGCACCGCGCGCCGACGAAAGCGCCGACCTCGATCAGTTGATCGACCTGGCTGTCGGAACGGATCAGCCCGTTGTTATCACCAAAGGCGGCGTTGATGTTGGCGTCGTAACCAAGCCGCGCCTGCTGCGCGGTATACAGGGGGGCAAGAATGACTGATACATCGACCGAAATGAAAGTCACCGCCGCCTCGAATATAGAGGTCGACACCGAGGCGCTGAACGCCTCGATCAAAGAATTTGCGGGGCTGAACGGCGACTATTACTGCAAGGCGATTCACAAGATCCACGACAATACCAGCGTCCTGCCGGTCACCTTCAACCTGTGGGCGGCAGTGCTGGGGCCGCTTTGGTCGGCCTCGCGTGCGGTCTGGGGCATGTTCTGGACGTTCCTCATTCTCGAGGTGATTGCATGGGTCCAAATTGGCCGCGGATTGTGGGGAAATCCCGGAGCAGATATGGCTGAGCGTGCAGCCCGACAGCAAGACCGTGCTACAGAATTGTTGCAACGCGCCCAGGATGCCACCGAACAGGCAGATATAGATCGTTTCACCACGCTTGCGGGCAATATTCAGTCCGCGGCAGATCGAAGCCTTGCCCAAGCCGACGCTGGCCAAGCCGAGGCTGTGACTATCATGGTAACCGGTTTCGCCCTCTTGATAGTTTTCAAGCTGATCCAAGGATTTCTGGCGAACCAAATCTATGAGAAGCAATATTCCAAATGGCGGATTAACCCTGAAGCGACTGAGAGCGGGCGTTCTTTGCGCAATACTATCTCCGGAGCTGTCCTGACCGGGGTGATCGGCCCGCTAGTTTTCTACAAGTTCACTGTGAATTCTTCGCTAGCCCTGCTCGACAGCTTCCCTGAACAGCGTGTTTCAGAGCTCATTCTGGGGGAAGGCAATGGCACCTTGTTTTCGCGTGTTGCAAGCTGGATGGAAGATCGCATTGATGGGGCTGCGGATGCGGGCGGTGATTTCTTCGATGGAATCGTGGCGGGCGTGCGGGCCGTGCTTGATGCTTTGACCCTCGCTCTGGACGGTTCTCCCTGGCCTGTCGTGATGTTGGTGATCTGCGTCACCGCCTGGCGCGCAGCAGGTCCCCGTGTGGCGATCTTTACGGCAGCGGCTTTGGCATACATAGCGCTTCTTGGATATTGGGAAGTTACGATGGAGACGGTTGCACTTGTCGGCGCATCCGTAACCCTGTGCGTCGCGATGGGCATCCCGCTTGGGATATGGTTCGGCAAATCACACCGCGCTTACAGGATCGCCGAGCCGGTTCTGGACCTGATGCAAACGCTACCTGCCTTTGTCTACCTGATCCCGATCATCGCATTTTTCGGCACAGGAAATCCGCCGGGCATATTGGCCACAATCATCTTTGGAATGCCGCCCGTGATCCGTCTAACTGCGCTTGGCATGCGCGGTGTACCGGAAAGCATAAAGGAAGCGGCTGTGGCCTTCGGCGCGTCGAGGGCGCAGCTACTCAAAGATGTTGAAATCCCCCTTGCCTTACCGTCGATCATGGCCGGAGTGAACCAGACCATCCTGATGTGTCTATCCATGGTGGTGATCATCTCACTGATTGGTGGTGGCGGACTGGGCAAGGAAATACTGGAGGCGCTGCAATACGCTGCCAAAGGGCCGGGACTTTTGGGCGGCTTCGCCATTCTATTCGTCGCAATGGTGATCGACCGTATCGTGCAAGGCGCGTTCCGACAGGATGAAAAACGATAAGGGTTGCTAATGCCCAACAACTGGTATTTGAAGTGGAACCGGATCGCACATGAAGCAGCGCTGAACGGCATCGATGCCTTCGATTTTCAACCAGTGTCCGATGAAGTTCAAACCTACCGAAGTCCGGTCGCTGAATAATCTCCCTGAACTGGGGCCGCGTCACACCTGATGCGGCCCTATTTTTACAATAGAGCCTTGGGCATGCCGCGATGAGCGAGGCACTAAATCATGCATGTGGTTGCCAGCTCTATGGATTTCAATGCTTTGATCGCGACCCGGGCGTTGAGGTTCTCATGTACGCTGCGACTTGCATGAATGACCGGTTTTTTCATACGACGCGGCACCGGCCTCAATCCGCTGGTGTCGCGTAGCACTTAAATGGGCTCTGCCTCACTTTGTGTGGCGCAACTATCCTGAAACTGGAAAATTCAGGAGGGATAGTTGTGAGTTCGAAGAAGCACTGGTCGCCCGGGAGCGATGTTGCCGTTCAAAGCATTGAGCGAAGTGAATCCGGCGGGTGGATTGTATCTGGCGTCTTGGCACCCAACGGCACTTGCCCAGACTGTGGATTGCATTCACGCCGACGTCACGGCTGGCGGCGTCGGCGGCTGCAGGATTATCCCGCGTATGGAGACGAGGTAACGGTTGATCTCGCAATTTGCCGTTGGCGATGTCAGGCGCCCGCTTGCCCACGCCGGACTTTCTCAGACCAAATCGCCTCGATTGCGCGTCCATTTGCACGTCGTACTTCGCATGTCGGGGAGATTGTCAGCCATCTTGGACATGCGACCGGCGGACGGCCTGCCGAGCGGTTGTTGCATCGTTTGGGCCTTGGGGTCAGCGATGACACGGTGCTTAGGCAGCTGAAGAACCGTGCTCAAGACAATGCCGAGTCGCCGAAGGTCCTCGGGATCGACGACTGGAGCTGGCGGAAATCGCAAACTTACGGCACGATCATTGTGGATCTGGAGCGTCGCGTGGTGATCGACATTCTTGAGGATCGAGATGTCGTCAGCTGCACCAACTGGCTGAAGCGACACCCCGAGGTGGAAGTGATCAGCAGAGATCGGTGCGGTCTCTACGCCCAGGCTGCACGGCAAGGGGCACCGCAGGCGAAGCAGGTCGCTGACCGGTTCCATATCGTGCAAAACCTGCGGCAGGCCATCGAGGAGCAAATGAACTTTCACGGCCGTGCGACCGGCAGGGCGCTGCTGTCCGACGCCGATAACATCACCGCAGCCGGCAGCCTTCTGAAGTCACGCCTTGCGCACAGGACGTCTCGGGAAGTGATTTTCAACACCATCCATGCGCTCCGAAATCAGGGGCTTTCCTGCAGCGAGATCGGGCGGCGAACAGGTTTCCCGCGTCGCAGCATCGCGAAATGGCTGCAGCTCGAGACACCACCGGACCGCAGGCGGGCAGCTTTGAAGCGGACTTCGCCGTGGTACTTTGAAGAGTTCCTTCGCCAAAGCTGGAAGGGCGGCATTCGAACTGGAAGCGCCCTGTTCCGTCTGATCCGAGAGCGTGGTTACGAGGGGAGTCAAACGCATCTGCAGCGGTTGCTGGCGGGTTGGCGCAGAGCGGAACAGCAAGCGAGCGACCCCAAGGTAGAGCACGAAATCCTTAAGCCAGTCCGGGACCCGGAAACTGGGCACGCGATTTCCCCGGTCATCGCGGCCGCTCTGTGCATCAAACCCCGCGGAAAGCTCACCCCGGATCAGGCGCGGAAAGTTGACGCGCTCAAAGCCGGCTCTCCCGCCTTCGCAACGATGCGCTGTTTCGCCATGCGGTTCAACGGAATCCTGCGCGGCCGCGAAGCAGACCCACTCCCTGCATGGATCGACGACGCGATCGAAACCGACCTGGCGCCACTCGTGCGCTTTGCCCGCACATTGAACCGCGACTTCGATGCGGTCAAAAACGCCACCGAGATGCCATGGAGCAATGGCCAAGCAGAAGGTCAGATCAATCGCCTGAAGACCCTCAAACGCGCCATGTATGGCCGAGCCGGTCCAGAATTGTTGCGGGCGAGAATGCTACCGTTCCGCCACACAGATTGAGGCAGAGCCGATTTAAGGGCAACGCGACACCAGCCTCGAGCGCCATGGCATGTGACATCAGGCGGCTGACCCGCCCATTCCCGTCGGGAAACGGGTGGATGTAGTTGAGCCGGTGGTGCGCCGAGGCAATGGCGATGATCCGTCCGCTCGCCGAGCGCGCCGCGATCTGAAAACGCTTGTCAAAATGATCCATGAAGGCCGCGACCCGAGCCGAGGACGGGGGCATATGCCGCCCGACGGCGCCTTCGCTGTCACCCTCTTGCCGGATACGACCCGGAATGATGGGTTCTGTGCTTCCGTCCGGGTGTTCGACGCGGCGGAATTCATCGGGCATCTCGTCGTAGAACGCCTTGTGCACCCAGGTGAGGAACGCGACGGATGTGGGCCGGAGCAAGATGCCTTCCCGGTGCATCTTGTCGATCGAGCGCTGGACGATGACATGTGCGCGGGCTTCCAGCGCAAGCGGACGCGTCTCGGCTTCGAGTTCCGCTCCGGCAAGGGCCCGTTCGATATCGCGCGGGCGAGTGTTGTGCCCCTCGATCAGGTTCGAGTAGTAGCAGTTCCTCACTCTGACCAAGTCCGCCAGCTCGGCCGCGCTGTCCGGATGCAGCCCCTGTCCAAGCCGGGCGGCCTCGCGCTGGATTTCGACCGACAGGTCCGCCAGACTGGCAGGTATCTGCTCCTCGAAGAAGCACGGTTCTATCCTGCCGGGTGTCTCAAGCATTTTTTGCCGATCTTGTAGGGGCGGAAATATTATCCTTTGTTACTTTTTTGGCCATGAAGTCCAAGAGTTTGCCGATATGTCTTGCCGATCATTGCTGCTGACGTCAGACAGATGGCGGCACAATGAAGAACGCCTCTAGAATGGTAAGTTTTCTGTTGGTGCTTTCAAAAACTCTCTAACGGGAGGCTCAAGTCTCCGGCTATCGATCTTGTAAACGCCACACGCTTGCAGGGCCTCGCGTGCTGAAACGCGTTCGCTAATTCGCTTCCAGATTGTTCTAGAAAAATAAGGGGCTAGGCTGGGCCGGGATGCGACACCGAGTGCGATCCCACGCAGGTAATGGACTTGCTGGCGATGTGCGGGGCACAAGATGGTTTGAGCGACGCTCCCGTCCTCTCCGGCCTCACGTTCGATAACGTAAATTCGATCACCGTGAAACGAAGATAAACCCTCGAACCGGGCGCGTTGGCGTATACTCCCGTCCTTTGATCTGGCGCGCTCTGCAGTCCTTGAGACAACATAGCCATTTTGCTCAAATAGGCATGTCAGACTGCACATGATTTGGCCTCCCCAAGTAGGCGTCGAAACATAGACGTGGTAGTATCCGAGGTAGCGTCGCATACGCTTTGACTGATTGGCGAATGATGCCGAAAAAATATCTACGGGCGGCCTGGCCTCTGCCCTCGTATGCGTCTGATACTTTCGCTGAAATATGTCGGTCGGCTCAAAGAGGTCACCTTCAGAAATTTTGAAGTAGCTTGATATTTTGCGTAGGTTTTGAGCGGCAGGTAGACTCCCACCTTTGACATAACGATCGAATTGCTGGCGGTTGATGCCGATCTCGCGACAGACTTGCGAAATCGCACCTTGGTTTGCACACAGAAAGCGAAGATTTTGGGAAAAAATTTCCTTCATTGCCACATCATCCAGTTATCTTGCGTCCATCAGCGTAAACTCGCGTAAATAGACACAAACTTGCGCAATTGCAAGGTGCGACCGACGTACACATGATATGGTCCAAGCGCGGTCTCTTCATGCCAGTGTCAAAGAAAAAATGGGTTAGTCAGGACGATCAACGCGTCGGAGCGACAGTTCGTGCCGGATGGGACGGTGAATTTCACCTCATCCGTTCATAACGGCAAGGGCAGAGATGCCTATTATCGGGTGAAAATTAGGCGCCACCAGTGAATAGCCGGAAGCTATCGTTCTGGATCGTCTTTCAACAATCTAAGGGAGGATAATATGCGTATTGAATGGACAAAGGCGCCGGTTGGGCGACGAAATTTTCTGAAAGGGGCGACGGCGCTCGGCGTTGCGGCAACTTTGCCGATGGGCTTCGGCTCAAGTGCTAAAGCGTCGTCTGATGGTGTATTGCGAGTTCGTTCCTACACTGATCTGAGCACCATGGACCCTGCAATGAGCGCCTCGGTTCCTGATGAAGAAATCCATGCGGCCGTCTATAATAAGCTGATCCAGTTCAAGCCAGGCAAGGAATGGGGCTGGCAGCTGGATGCCGCAACGATGATCGAACAAGTTGACCCAACGCATGTGAAATTTGCGCTGCGCGATGACATCGGCTTTACCAATGGCTTTGGCGCGATGACCGCTGAAGATGTAAAGTTTTCATACGAACGCATTATATCCGATGAATTGGAATCTCTGAACCGGGCGGACATGGGCCCGCTCAGCCATGTCGAGGTTACGGGTGAGCGTGAAGGGACCATAGTCTTGAAATCGCCATTTGCCGCGTTGTTCTCGGTAGCTTTGCCCTACATCACCGGCAACATCATCTCCAAAGCTGCCACTGAAGCGGCAGGTGGGCGCATCAAGACAGACCCCGTGGCCGAATCCGGCCCTTATTTGCGCGACAGTTGGCAGCCAAAAGAAAAAACTGTGCTCAGGCGAAATCCAGATTGGAACGGCGAACCCGCAGCTTGGGAGATGATCGAAGTCTACCCCATCGATGATGAAAATACCGCTGAAATAGCCTTTGATGCTGGTGAACTGGACTTTACCCGCGTCTCTCTTGGCTCAGTGGAACGTTACCGCTCAAATGTTCCGAATGACGGCTCTCTGGTTGAAAACCCGTCGCTCTATTATGTCTGGCTGGGTATGAACATGGATCATCCCAAATTGCAGAATAAAAAATTGCGGGAGGCAATTCAGCATGCGATTGACGTGCCGACGATCATGCAGGCGGCCTACTTTGGTGTCGCAGTACCTTCAACCGGGCTTATCGGGCCGGGAATGATCGGGCATCGCGATACATCTCTGGTTCCCCCCGAGGCCGATTTCACGAAGGCCGCCGAATTGCTTGCGGAATCAGGTGAAACCAATGTCACGCTGACGCTCGATATACTGAACAAGACGACCTATTCAGCAGTCGCACAGGTAATTCAAGCAACTTTGGCGCAAATTGGGATTTCCGTCGAAATCAATGTACTGGAATCCGGAGCGTTCTGGGGCAGCGGTGAAAATGAAAACTTGCAACTGGTTTTGAACCGATATGCTTTGACACCCGATCCCTATCAGGCAACGGCCTGGTTCACATCTGATCAAGCAGGCTTGTGGAATTGGGAGCGTTTCCGCAGCGAAGAATTTGACAAGATCCATGCCGATGCTTCGCAGGAAACAGACCCGGTCAAGCGCAACGAATTGTACCAGCGGGCCCAGGATCTGATGGAAGAAAGCGGTGCCTATCGCTTTATCACCCATGAGGCCACGCCAATCGTGCATTCAGGAAGGGTAAACCCTGCAATGCGGCCTGATGGCCAGCCCTTGCTGCGATATTTTGGGAAGTCCTAGATCCGTGCCTCTTGCGTCCAGTCACGTCGCAAGAGGCAGCCACCTTCCGGACGCCGATAAGCGCTCATCAGTATTCGCAACACGCGGTCAAGCCAGACATATCTAAGAGAGAACGTAACGATGGTTTTTTATACAATCAGACGGCTGGCGCTGGCTGCCCTAATTCTGGTGGTGGCGGTCACTGCGATGTTCCTCATGATCCGCGCTGTGCCCGGTGATCCCGTAGCGCTCATGCTGGGGCCACGCGCCTCGCCGGAATTAAAAGCTTCGCTTACTTCACAGATGGGTCTGGATCAGCCGGTGTGGAATCAGTTGCTCCTGTTTTACAGCGGCTTGTTGCGGGGCGATCTGGGGGTAGATGTTTTCACTGGCCGCGAGGTTGCTGACATTGTCTTTCAACAACTCCCTTTTACACTTGAATTGATTTTGGGAGCAGTTTTGTGGTCCGCCGTACTGGGCATTGCCCTGGGCGCATATGCCGCCGCACACCCCAACACATTGATTGATCGGATTGCGGCGGCAGTATCTGTCAGCTTTGTCGCGGCCCCTGCGTTTGTCGTTGCTTTATTGGCGTTGCTGGTTTTCTCAGTTAATTTGCAGTGGTTTCCGGCAATTGGCGCTGGCGAGGGTTTCTTAGGACGGCTTTACCATCTGGTGTTGCCATGCTTTGCCATCGGGCTTTCATGGGTCGGATATATCGCCCGGTTAGTGCGCGCATCGATGCTGGAGGTGATGGGCGAAAGCCATATTCGAACCGCACGCGCCTTCGGGCTAAGTGAGCGCCGCATCATATTGATTTATGCCATGCGTATTGCAATCCTGCCGGTCGTGACGGTCATCGGTGTCGGCATAGGTTTTATGCTAAGTGCGGCCGTATTTACCGAGATAGTCTTCGCACGCCCAGGCATTGGCAAACTTGTGATCGACAGTATTTCCACTCGCAATTATCCCATCGTGATGGGGACCGTTCTGGTCTCGACCGGCCTCTTTGTCATCTCCACAGCGCTCGCCGATCTGATCAACGCCGTCCTTGATCCGCGCGCGCGGTCGGCAAAATAGAAGGGCGGACAGATGGCAAACACTACCGAAACCATTGCGGTAAATTCGCAATCCGAGCTGGCAATCATTCTCAAGGGCATCACCCGTGATCCACTTGGCTTAATGGGATTGATCATCGTCGCCACGATAGTGATTTGTGCGGCTCTGGCGCATTGGATCGTCCCATATGATCCAGTGGCAATGAACATTGCGGACCGCATGCAAGGGCCTTCGGCACGCCACTTTCTGGGCACGGACCAACTTGGTCGCGATACATTCTCACGCGTGATCATGGGCGGTCAGGTGGCTCTCAAGGTTGCGTTACCCGCGGTTTTCGGGGCGATGGTGATCGGACTGACGCTGGGCATGATTGCGGGTTACGGGCCGAAATGGCTGGATGCATTTCTGATGCTTCTATTTGACACGATCCGCTCTTTCCCGACTGTGATGTTTGCGCTTGCCGTTGTGGCGCTTGTTGGGCCCAGCTTGCAGACCGTGGTGTTTGTGGTGATGGCCACATCCATCCCAACCTATGGTCGAGTGGCGCGCACGCAGACCATGACGCTGCGAAATTCCGAATATATTTTGGCCGAGCGGTCCATGGGCGCCTCAATGACGCGTATCCTAGGTGTACATGTGCTTCCCAATATCATCGGCGTGCTTGCTGTTTTGGCGGCAATGGACATTCCCACCGTTATCGCGCTTGAGGCCGGGCTTTCCTTTCTGGGGCTTGGTGTCAAGCCACCCACTCCAAGCTGGGGCGCGTTGCTGAAAGATGGCTATGCGCTCATCCGGCAAACGCCTTGGCTGGTCGTGGGTGGCGCGGTGCCGATCGTTCTGGCTACGCTTGGGTTCACCTTTCTCGGCGAAAGCTTGCGCGATGTGGTTGATCCCAAATTGAGGAAAAGCCGATGAGTGAGCCGTTGCTGGAAATCGAAAATCTCTGTGTGGACTATGAAACCGACCGCGGAGATCTGAAAGCCTTACGGGATATCTCCTTTGACGTCCGAAAAGGCGAGATTGTGGGAATTGTCGGTGAAAGCGGTTGCGGAAAATCCACCCTGATTTCAACCATTCTGCGCCTCACCGCGCCGAACATGCGTTTCAGGAATGGCGCGGTTCGGTTCAAAGGCGAAAATCTGCTTGATGCATCCGATCGCCGAATGCGCGCCCTGCGTGGTTCAGATATTTCGATCGTGTTTCAAGACCCGATGCAAACCCATAACCCGGTGATCAGCATCGGGCGCCAGTTGGTGGACATTCAACACCGCTCCAAAGCCTCCCGAGCCAGCAAACGGGCCCACGCGGCGAAGATGCTGGCGGCAGTCGGTATTCCCGATGCGGCGACGCGACTGAAACAGTTTCCGCATGAGCTTTCTGGGGGCATGCGACAACGCATTGCGATTGCAATGGCGCTGATGTCAGAGCCCGATTTGCTAATCGCAGATGAACCAACAACAGCGCTGGACGCCACACTTGAGGTGCAGATCATCGAGCGTCTAAAAGACCTGCAAAAAGAATTCGGTTGCTCGATCCTGTTCATTTCGCACCACCTAGGTGTGATTGCCGAGTTGTGTGATCGCGTTGTGGTGATGTACGCGGGCGCCGTCGTGGAAAGCGGCAGTGTTCGCGAGATCTTTCACGATCCCAAACACCCCTACACGCGCCGTCTGATCGAATGTGACCCCGGCCATATAAAGGGACGCGCGCGCGTGCTGCCAACCATTCCCGGCGAACTGCCCGATTTGATCAACTTGCCCAGCGGTTGCATTTTCCGCGACCGCTGCGATCAGGCCATGCAGCGTTGCGCGCAGGTGCCGCCCCTTGAAATTCTCAGCAATGGCAGGAGTGCTGCTTGCTGGCTCAACCACAAGGATTTAGCTCGATGAGCCCCATTCTTGAGGTCAAAGGGTTGCGAACCAGCTTTGGCAAAGTGAACGTACTGGCGGGTGTTGATTTCACGGTTCAGCAGGGCGAAACCTATGCGATGGTGGGCGAAAGCGGCTCTGGCAAGACGACAGTGATCCGCGCGATTGCAGGGCTTGCTCCTGCGCAGGCGGGCTCGATCATCTTTGACGGTTGCGAAATCCGCGGCGCATCCGAGCGCACAATGCGGCCGTTAAGAAAGGACATCGCGATGATGTTTCAAGACCCTATCGGGTCGCTGTCACCGCGTTTGACCATCCGCAACATTCTAACCGAGCCGTATAAAATCCAAGGTATGAAGAATAAGGACCTGAATGCGGAGGCGGGACGCTTGTTGGAAATGGTCAATCTGCCGGCTCATTTCGCCGACCGCTATCCCTATCAGCTATCAGGGGGTCAGGCGCGGCGCGTCGGCGTGGCGCGTGCCCTAGCACTGGAGCCCAAGCTGATCCTTGCTGACGAGCCAACTGCCGGGCTGGATGTGTCTGTTCAAGGCGAGTTGTTGAACCTGCTGAATGATCTGCGCGAACGGCTGGGTCTGTCGATGGTGATTATCACTCATAACCTGAACGTCGTGCGCCATGTGGCGGATCGCATGGGTATTTTGTATTTGGGGCGTCTGGTGGAGGAAGGGACAACCGAAGCCATCTTCCGCCAGCCTCGGCACCCCTACACGCATTGCCTGCTCAGTGCGAACCCTGAACCTGACCCTGACGCGCAGATGAATCGCATCGCACTGAAGGGCGAACCGCCCAGCCTGATTAACCGTCCATCGGGATGCGAGTTTCGGGAACGCTGCCCCATTTCCAGCAAGATCTGCACGCAGGTGCCACGTTGGGAGGTCACCAACGGCCACGGTGTGCGCTGTTTCACCCCCCTCCAATGAAAAACGGAAATACAACCCGCGTCGGGCAACCAACCTGTTTCCACCGAAGAAACAACAGATTTATCACATATTTTGCATGAATACAGGAGACGAAAATGCTGACGACAGCAGATGAAATCCGTAAAGACGGAACAGCACTGGTAAATGAAATCGAAATCATCGAACACGTCTGGATCGAGATGTCGGATGGTGTCCGACTCTCGGCCAAGATTTGGTTGCCCGTCAATGCAACCCATGCCCCGGTGCCCGCCGTGCTTGAGTTTATACCTTATCGCAAACGGGATGCCTATGCGATACGGGACCATCGCAACCATGCCTGGTTTGCGGCGCGCGGATACGCCGGTATCCGCCCCGATATGCGCGGGCATGGCGATTCAGAAGGCATCATGCTTGATGAATACTCGCCGCGCGAACAGCAAGATGCCGTGGAGGTCATTGAATGGCTTTCGCAACAACCATGGTGCAGCGGGAATGTCGGTATGATGGGCCTGTCCTGGGGCGGGATCGCCAGCATGCAGGCAGCGATCAGACAACCTGCTGCCCTTAAAGCCATTATCCCCGTGGGGTCGTCGGTTGATCGGTACTACGATGACGGCGGTTATCTTGTCGGGGGATATCCGGGGCAGGGTCTGGGCTGGGGTGGCGTTATGTTCGGCTATTGCATCAGACCGCCCGATCCTATGGTCGTGGGAGATGCTTGGCGCGACATGTGGTTCGAACGTCTTGAAAAAACGCCGATGCTTGCCGAAATTTGGCTGTCTCATCAATTACGGGATGCTACCTGGAAGCAGGGATCGGTTTGCGAGGACTTCGACAAGATCAATGTCCCGGTACTTGGCGTAAGCGGTTGGAATGATTGCTGGCCGAACACCATGGCTCGGCTATTGGAAAACATCAACGCTCCGTGCCGGGTGGTTTCCGGTGCTTACGGGCATGTGTACCCCAATCTGGGTGGGCCGGGGCCATCGATTGGCTTCCTGCAGCTGGCTCTTGATTGGTGGGACTACTGGCTCAAGGGTATTGACAATGGCGTCATGGATGCGCCCTTATTTCTGGCGTTTCTGCAAGACAGCCATGATCCGGATCCCAACCCCACTGAACGGCCCGGGCGTTGGGTAGGCGAAAAGGCATGGCCCACGCTGAATGTCACCAATCGGCTCTTTGGCTTGAAGCCCGGGGTCTTGCTTGATGATGCTTCCAACTCATGCGGAACGGTGACCATTTGCTCGCCCATGACGCTGGGTCTGAAGACCGGCGAATACATGCCGATTTCGGGGGTCGCTGAGCTGCCGCAGAACCAAAGCGGGGATGATGCACAGTCGGCCTGCTTTGACAGTGAAATGCTGACGCAGCCTCTGGATCTGCTCGGTACAACTCTCCTGCACCTTCGCCTGTCAAGCGACTGCACCAGTGGCCTGATCGCAGCAAGGATTTGCGACGTGGCCCCCAGCGGCGCATCAACTCTGATCAGCTATGGGGTCCTGAACCTCAAACAACGCGACGGTCGCGAATACGTTGCCGAAATAAACCCGGGCGAGAACATGGATGTCACCGTGCGCCTGAACGACACCGGCTGGTCACTGAAACCGGGACACCGTTTGCGGCTGGCTTTGTCCAGTCAACTCTGGCCAATGGCGTGGCCAGTTGCCGAGAGAGCAGAGCTCAGCCTCGAGCTTGCCGCGTGCTATCTGGAACTTCCGGTACGCGTTCAGGAAGCAGGAGGGGAAATCGAACACCCATTCGCCGCCCCCGAAGCTGCTGACCCTCCGGCACACGAGGTTGTGTCTCCTGTTGTGGGGTCACGCCATATTCACCAAAATATCGAGACTGGAGAGACCGTTTATGAGGTGCTTTCTAACGGTGGCAAAATTAAGTTTGAATCCATTGATCTGACATACGGATCCACTAACAGCCAACGCTATAGCATCACCGAAGGTGATCCCTTATCCGCGCGAAATGAATATTTGGCCAGTTTTAGCTTTCAACGCGATGGTTGGGACGTGCGGACCGAAAGTGAGCTCATTTGCACATGTGACGCGTCTCACTTCATCCTTAAAGGCCGGATAGCTGCGTTCGAGCGAAACGAGCAAGTTTACGAACGCCTATGGAACGTAAAAGTACCACGAACGGTGTTTTGAGTTTATCGATGATAGATAGCGGAATGCTCGAAGCGATACGAAAGAAAATTCGCAGAATCAGCAACGTCTTATAATTCTTCGTTGAATCAAGAATGACTGATTAAAATATAACGGGAGGCTGAATATGCCTAGATTCAATCTACTATCACGACGACAATTAATTCTCGCCGCATTTCGACATGGATGGCGAGCGTCGAATGGGGCACTAGTCGTTCGTTTGAAACGACTCCCCTGTAGATTGCGCAATACGCGTTCAATAGGAGCCGAATGGGTTGCCGCAATCCGTTAATCTGGTGGCTTAACAACAGTCCCCGCCGAAGTTGGTGCCTTTCGAGTGTTGCGATGAAGTTAATTGGTGCCAGCTTGGTTCTTTTGAAAGGCAAAGACAATGAAGAGATTCACGGACAAAGTGGTTCTGGTTTCCGGGGGGAACTCTGGTATCGGGCTCGCAATCGCAGAACGGTTCGCGACTGAGGGAGCGCATTTGGTACTGATGGGGCGCGACCGACGTAAAGGCGAGGCTGCCATATCTCGCATCAATACTCTTGGAGCGACCTGCAAGTTTGTGCAAGTTGATCTATGCTGCGAAACTTCGGTCAAGGATGAGATAGCGCAGTTGGACAGGCTTGATGTCCTGGTAAACAACGCGGGCCTCGGAACGAGACGTATTGGTGTCCGTCCAGAAGACACCCCAGGCGAACGGTGGAACAGGTGGCGCGGCGCTAACTTGGATTCGACCTATTACATGACCGCGCATTGCAAGCCGCTACTTGGAGCGAGCGGCGGTTGCGTCGTTAATATTTCGTCGACGGGTGCAATACACGGGAATTGGGGACTCTATGGAGTTGCCAAAGCAGGTGTAGAAGCCTTGACGCGCTCGTTCGCGGCAGAGGCGGCGCCTGTCAGAGTAAATGCGATCAGCCCGGGGTGGATAGCGACTGAGGCTACGGCCCTCGCGTCTGGAAACGCAGATGGGTCATGGGATTTACCGCCATCCCTATTGAACCGCGTGGGAACCGGAGCCGAAATTGCCGGGGTGGCCGCTTTTCTTGCATCTGAGGATGCGTCCTTTATTACAGGCCAAACCTTGGTTGTAGACGGCGGGATGTCGATCATGGATTTCCCTTCATTTCCCCTACTTGAGAACGCCGGTTCCAGTTTATTTTCAAGCAATTAGACCGGTAGTGCAAGAGCAGGGGCGTTGTTGCAGGGAGGAGGTTATTATTTCTGATCTGGACGCCCTTGATGCCGCACAAGCTCAACTCCCACTATAGGGGCCTTGGCACCTAATCAGTGTCGGCGTTTCGCTTATCGTTGACCGCTGTTAAAGTCCGCCAAGACAATATGGGTTTCCAATGGCATCGAAAACGACACTGAACGCAAAAAACCTTGAGACGCTCGGCGCTGCCCGTCTGGCCGATTTGTTGATTGAGATCAGCACCGGCTCGGCCGTGGCCAAACGGCGGCTGCGGTTGGAACTTGCAGCCGCGCAAAGCCCGAAGGAAGCGGGGCGGGCGGTAGCCAAGCGGCTGACCAGCATCGCGCGGGCCCGCAGCTTTGTGAATTGGCAAAACCGCAAGCCACTTGTCACCGATCTGCAAAGCCAACTCCGAGCGATCAAGGAGCAGATCGCCCCGGCCGATCCGGCCGAAGCACTCGCACTGGCCTGGCGCTTCATGCAGGTGGCAACACCGCTGTTCGAGCGCTGCGATGACAGCAGTGGAATCGTCATCGGCGTGTTTCACGACGGCTGCGCTTTGCTGGGCGAGATAGCTCTCGCCGCCGGGACGCCGTCTGAGTTGCTGGCTGATGCGGCGATTGAGGCCCTGCGCGACAATGGCTATGGCCAGTATGACGGTTTGATCGCAATCCTGACACCGGCGCTTGGGGAAGAGGGGCTGGCCCATCTGAAGCAGCGGATCGAGGCAATTGCCGCAACGCCAGTTCCCGTCCCACCGAAAGGGCAATGGGAGGCCGTAGGGTATGGCAGCGGCGGCGCGACCTATGCGCACCAAATGGAAGAACGCTCCCGGCAAAGCATGGTGGAGATGGCGCTGAAGGACATCGCCGATGCAATGGGCGACGTTGATGCATTCATCGCCCAATACGATCTAAAAACGCGCAAGGTGCCGCAGATCGCTGCCGAAATCGCGACGCGCTTACTGGTCGCGGGCAGGGCAGGGGATGCGCTCAGCTTCATCGAACGCGCTGATACCAAAGACAGCTGGGTGCCTCGCGAGTGGCAGGATACTCGTCTTGAGGTGCTTGAAGCGCTTGATCGCAAGGACGAGGCGCAGACCTTTCGCTGGAGCTGCTTCGAAAGCACGCTCTTGTCTGAATACCTGCGCGATTTTCTGAAACGGCTTCCGGATTTTGAGGATATCGAGGCCGAGGAACGGGCCATGGATCACGCGGCAGCACACCCAAACCTCTTGCCCGCGCTTGGTTTCTTCCTGGAATGGCTGTCGCTGGATCGCGCTGCCCGGATGCTGATCGACCGCCACGACAACATCAACGGCGGCCGTTATGAGTTTCTCGTGCCGGCTGCTGAGGCCTTGTCTGAGCGATTTCCGCTGGCTGCTACACTTGCCTTGAGAGCCATGATCGACTTCACGCTGTCGAAGGCCAGATCAAAGCGTTACGGTTACGCCAGCCAGCACCTAGTCGAATGCGCGGCGCTGGCCGAAAGGATTGAAGATTACGGAACGTTTGAGTCTCACGCTACCTACATTGCGCGCCTGAAGCGCGACCATGGACGCAAAACAGGTTTCTGGAGGCACTTCGCATGACGACGCGGTACGACATAATTCCCGATATCCACGCGGATATCGACCGCCTGACGCAAACGTTGTCGACCCTTGGCTATGTGGCGGACGGGGAGGTTTGGGGACATCCGGAGGGGCGTATTGCTGCTTTTCTAGGAGATTTCATTGATATGGGTCGGGCGAATAGGTCTGTCCTGACCCTGGTCCGCACCATGCGTGATCAGGGAAATGCCGTCGCAATCATGGGCAACCACGAACTGAATGCGCTCTTGTATCATAAGCCTGGTCTGAACGCTGACGGCACCGATGATGGCTATATGCGCGCGCATTCCCACAAAAATCGGGCCCAGCACCAGACCTTTCTGGATGAGTTCTCCGTGGGGCACGCGGACACTGCTGAGATGCTGGAGTGGTTCCTGACGCTGCCCCTGTTTCTTGATCTGGGCGGATTGCGCTTGGTGCATGCCTGTTGGGATGATGTGCGGATCGAAACGATCCTCGCCCGGCGCCCGAGCGGCCTTCTGGCACAGGACGATCTCCAAGAGGTTGCGCTGGAAGACGACGCAAGTGGTTTTGCTGAGGCAGTCCTGACCACTCTGAAAGGACCAGAAGCAGAACTGCCGACGCCTTACTTCTTCCACGATATCAAGGGACACAAGCGCACGGGGCTCCGTCTCAAATGGTGGCAATCAGGCGCGATGACCTGGCGCGATGCAGCACTGTCCGTGCCTGATCCCGCAGCGCTTCCTGGAACGCCAATCGAGGGCGAGGTCGCGTTTCGCGCCTATGATGCCGAGGCGAAGCCCGTGTTCTTCGGCCACTACAAAAGGCTTGGCTCTCCGGCGAAAGACGCGCCTAATGCGGTTTGCCTCGACTATCCCCGCGTGACATGCGCCTACAAATGGGCCGGTGAAAATCAGCTGGATTCGAAAAATCTCATCCTGATCGATTGAGTTTGCGAGAGTGATTTCCCCGCAACCCGATCTTAACCCTTTTTCTATTGGAAGCATCGTCATGAGTTGCCTCACCTCGAAATCTCTCCGGCCATAACGGCCTGGCCATGTACTGCCAGCATGGCGGTGAACCTCGGGCAGTCGAACTGCCTAATGACATCGAGGACACGAGAATCGTATGCAGCCTGACCGATCACGCGACACAGATCTGAGGCATGAAATTGGCGGTTATTGCTTGGCGCGGCTTTAATCTGGTCCAGCAATTCTTGCTGTCGCGGTTCGAGTGGTTTCTCAGCCGTTGGAGGCGGTATTTGGCGGGGCACTTCGCCGGGCGATGTGCGCCACCGGCGCATAAAGCCGAGCAGGAAACCAGCTGGCACCGTCTCATTACCTCGCGTTCGGTTGAAAGCCAGGAAGCGATCCCAAATCACTTGCGTATCGACGTTCCAACAAGGCAAGGCGGTCTTCGCCGCCTTGATCAGGTCCGCCCAACAGGTCTGGAAAACGTTCGAAATTTCATCAATGTTGATTTGTCCTGCAAATATAGTTTTGTTATAATCTTTAATAGATAGTGATATGTCGCCTCTGCTTGACGCGACATCGTGGAGTTCGTCCTCTTTATCGAAGGCCAAGAAACGGAATAGCCAAGGGGCATATTTGCCATTCGGCTTTTGACGCTCAAGTTGAAGTTCGGAAGATTCGAGCTCGCTCAGCAGGACGGTCAGATACTGACGCGAGAGGTTCATCTTCTCCGCGAGCGCCGACAACGTGAACGCCGCCGTTCCGCGGGACAGCCCGTTGTAACCTTCCTTCCAGGCGATACCATCAAGGATGATCGTGGCCAGCTTGTGAGCGGATACGGAAAGGTCGGTCTGGGTGATCCGTCGCAGAATCAGGCCGGTTGTCGGTTGCATGGTCGAGGTCTCCTTAGAGATCCGACACCATGTCGTGAGGCAACAACATTCTTGCCAGCAAAACAACTTTGCTGGTTGCAGAAGTTTGGACAGTGCGCTAGAAAAAGCTTGTTCAGGGGTTTTTCTAGCGCGGCGTCAGGCTTCACGGTCTGGCGTCGTTTCCTTTTTTGGGGTTGTTCGCACGGGTTTCTGTGCGGGGTTTCAGCGAAGGGGGCCTACCCGTGGCAGGCCCGCGCAAGATCAGTAACGGACCTCTTCGAAGCCGTAGTTGCCCACGTGATCGCGCCAATCGACGAAGACGGAGCGGTAATAGATCCGGCCACAATTTGCCGGGCGCGGGAGAGCGGAGTCTGGAGGGACCAGTTCAACGCGGGAGCGCGTCCAGCCGTAGTCGCCTTGGATCCCATAAGAGCCGAGGCGGGTTGCGTCAGATCGGATGCAGTCACCATCGCGGTTTTCGTGTTGGCTAAACTGAATGTGGTAGACGCGAATGCTGCGCACGAAGTCGAAGGTATTATCAGAGATGTCGATGTCGGCCTGTTCATCAGACTGCACCGGCACAAGGGGCGGAGAGTCATTCGGCAAGCTGATCGAAGGCTCATCCCGAAAAGCGATGTCGTAGAGCCGTTCCACCGGCGACAGCGGGACAGGGGCATTAAACGACACCCCCATCGGACAGCGCCAGATCTGCAGGGGCGGTTCAATCGGCCAAGGCGTGATTCTACGGATGAACACTGCCCGAGCATGCGCACAGGGGGGTCAGAACAAGAGCAGTCCGAAATCGTACGCTAAGGACGAACGGAATGAGAACTTACGCGGCGTTCCTTAGCCTAG
>QFQX01000067.1 GCA_003248775.1 Shinella sp.
AGAGATGTCGGCAACCTCCGAAGAGCTCGCAGCCCAGGCTGAGGAACTGCAGACCTCCATCGCATTCTTCAAGGTCGATGGTGCCTCGGCTCGTGCCGCCCAGAAGGCCGCAGCTCCGCGTGCCTCGGCTCCTGCCGCTCGCCCTGTGGCCCCCCGCGCGCCGCAGAAGCAGGCTTTCCATGGTGGAATGAACGTTGCCGCCCAGCAGGCCAAGGCCAAGGGGTTCGCCCTCGACCTGACCATGGGTGGGCCCGACGCCGATGATGCCGATTTCAGGGAGAGTGCTTGAGCCATGGCGCCGATCCAGTCCGAATCCCAGTTCGTAACCTTTGCGCTCGGCGAGGAGATCTTCGCCGTGCCGGTGGAGGTGGTGCGTGAGATCCTCGATCATGAAGAGGTCTTCAAGATCCCCAACGGTCCCGATTACCTGATGGGTCTTCGCGATGTCCGTGGTCAGGGTGTTCCGACCATCGACCTCCGACTGAAACTTGGCTTGCCGAAGACCGTACCGACGTCGAACACCCGCGTCCTTGTGCTCGATATTCCCTTCGAGGATCGTTCGCTCACGCTCGGCATGGTGGCCGACCGCGTTTTCGAGGTCACGCCTTTTCGGCGTGACCAGATCGAGAATGCGCCGGAAATCGGCGTTGCCTGGAAATCTGACTATATCGCCGGCGTTGTCCGTCGTGCCGAAGGCTTCGTCGTCATCATCGACCTGACGCGGCTCCTTTCGAGCAACGACACTGCGCTCCTGTCGTCCAGGCGCGCGGCGTAACGAGATCGGAGAAGCAGGCTTTGGCACTGGCGAGTTACAGCGAACCGTCGAGCGACGATCACATCAGCAAACGCAATTTCGATCGTCTCGCGCACTTCATCTACGAGTATAGCGGCATCAAGATGCCGGCAACAAAGCGTACCATGCTCGAAGGCCGCCTGCGCCGGCGGTTGAGGGCGACAGGTATTTCGAGCTTCGACGACTATTGCGATTACATCTTCAATCATGACGGTCTTCAGCAAGAGAGCGTCTACCTGATCGATGCGGTCACGACCAACAAGACGGATTTCTTCCGGGAGCCCAACCACTTCCAGTATATGCGGGATCGGCTGCTGCCTGCCTTGCATGCGTCAGGCGTCGGGCGTCTCAGGGTGTGGAGTTCGGCTTGTTCGACCGGTGCTGAACCCTACACGTTGGCCATGGTTCTGGAAGACTTCCAGAGCCGTGCGGGTTCTCCCGACTATTCCATCCTTGCAACGGATTTGAGCACCGACGTTCTGGCGACCGCGCTTGCCGGCGTCTATAATGCCGACATGGTCGCCCCCGTTCCGACGGCGTTGCGCCAGCGCTTTGTCATGGAGCATGTTCAGAAGGGCCGTCGTGAGGTGCGTATTCACCCGCGCCTGCGCTCGAAGGTCGGCTTCGGCCGGCTGAACCTGATGGATCCCCAGTACCGCGTCGGCGATCCGATGCACATTATCTTTTGCCGGAATGTTCTGATCTATTTCGATAAAACGACACAGCACAAGGTAGTTTCGCGCCTTTGCGACAATCTGATTCCGGGAGGCCATCTGTTCATCGGCCATTCGGAAACAGTGTCTGGCTTCGACCTGCCGCTGAAGCAGGTCGCCAATACAGTATTCCAGCGCGTTTGAGGCAGCATGGGAAAAAAAGTCCGTGTCCTGATCATTGATGATTCCGCCAGCGTCCGGCAGACTCTGACGCGAATATTCGAATCCGATCCGGATATCGAGGTGATCGGGGCCGCCTCCGACCCGTTCATGGCGGCGCGCAAGCTTCAGGAGGATGTGCCTGACGTCATTACACTGGATGTCGAGATGCCGCGCATGGATGGCATTACCTTCCTGCGCAAGCTCATGGCGCAGCATCCGATCCCCGTCGTCATGTGCTCGTCGCTGACGGAACAGGGGTCGGAAACCTTGCTCCAGGCGCTCGAAGCCGGAGCGGTCGATGTCATCCTGAAGCCCAAGATCGGCGCGGCCGATCATCTGGCGGAAACCGGTATGCGCATCTGCGAGGTGGTGAAAAGTGCGGCCCATGCGCGGGTGCCCGCTTCACGTCGCCGCTTCAGTGGCTCGGCCTCGGCCAGCGGCCCGGCACAGAAGCTGACGGCGGATGCGGTGCTGCCGCCGCCGACCGGCAAGGCCATGGCGAAGACGACCGAGATGGTGGTCTGCATCGGCGCTTCCACCGGTGGAACTGAAGCGTTGCGCGACCTGCTGGAACGTCTGCCCGCCAATGCGCCCGGTATCGTTATTGTCCAACATATGCCCGAAAAATTCACCGCGGCCTTTGCCCGTCGTCTCGATAGCCTCTGTGAGGTTGCCGTGAAGGAGGCCGTCGATGGCGATCCCGTGCTTCGCGGCCATGTCCTGATCGCGCCCGGCGACAAGCATATGCTGCTGGAGCGGCAGGGCGCGCGCTATCACGTCTCGGTCCGGACCGGACCGCTGGTCTCCCGCCATCGCCCGTCGGTCGATGTTCTCTTCCGCTCCGCTGCCCGCTCCGCCGGCTCGAATGCCATGGGCGTCATTATGACCGGCATGGGTGACGACGGTGCGCGCGGCATGGAGGAAATGCATCAGGCAGGCGCCTTCAACGTCGCGCAGGACGAAGCAAGTTCCATCGTCTTCGGCATGCCGAAGGAAGCGATTGCCCGAGGCGGCGTCGACCGCGTCGTGCCGCTGGACCAGATCGCCCGCGAGATCCTTGCCGCCGATGGGAGGCGCTAAGGTCTGATCCGACCGGAGTGAAGCGAGGATCGACAGGATCATGCTTCAGACAGAGACGCTTGGAGCGCCGATCTGTCTGGTCGGACCGGCGCGCACCCCAAAGGCTGGATCTTTTGTGCCCTGTTGTGATTTTGTTAACCATGTTTGGCAAGGATAGGTGAAACGACACCATGCGCCGGTGTTGCCTGCGAGCAATGACCGGCTCACCAGATCTCGGGGTTTCGAGCATGGCTGTGATCACTTTCGCCAATACCAAGGGCGGTGCCGGAAAGACCACGGCGGTTCTCCTGCTGGCCACCGAACTCGAGCGTAAGGGCTACCGGGTCACGATCCTCGATGCCGATCCACAATACTGGATTCACCGCTGGTTCGAAGCATCCCACGGCCGCACCAGCATTGATGTCATTTCCTATGTCACCATGACCTCGCTGCAGCGTCATGTCGATGAAGCCCGTTCCCGTTCCGACTTCGTGCTGATCGATCTGCCGGGTGCGCGCAGTCCGCTGCTCGCCAAGAGCGTCGGCTTCTCGGACCACGTGATGATCCCGATCCAGGGATGCGCGATGGATGCTCAGGGTGGCGCGCATGTCATCGAGCTGCTGCACTACCTCGAGGAAAAGGGCAATATCTTTATCCCCTTCTCCGTGGTGTTGACTCGGGTGAACTCCATGGTCACCACCCGCGCCATGCAGGTGGTGAAGACGCTGCTGGCCGAACGTCGCGTTCACGTTCTCGACACGCCGATCATCGAACGCTCGGCCTTCCGCGATATCTTCGATTGCGGCGGCACGCTCTATTCCGCAGATCCCGGCCGAGTCAGCAATCTGGCCAAGGCCCGCGAAAACGCCAGTGCCTTCGCGGATGAGGTGATCGAATCGCTGGAGACGCGGGTGCGTTTCCAGATCCCGGCGCCGGGCGCTGCGGCAGCAATTCGTTCCGCAGCTTGAGTCTGAAAGATATCCGGCTAACGACTTCCCGGTGAGTGATGCTTGTCAGGCAGCGCCCTGCCAGCCGCCGAGCAGGCCGAGACCCTTTGCAAGCAGGGCCTCCGCCGCATCCTGATCCCTGGCCTCGACATAGCAGCGCATTTCGGGCGCATTGCCCGAGGGACGGAAATGAATGACGCTGTCGTCACCGAGCGTCACGCGCAGGCCGTCGATATCGCTGGTCGATTTCACCGTTCCGACGGGGGCAACGAAACCCGAAAGATTGTCCTTGCCGGCGCGCAAATGGGCCATGAGCGAGGCGCTGCGTTCGCTCGCATAATTCTCCAGCCGGTCGGCAACCGCCACAGGCAGGCTGAAGGTCTTGGCAATGGCCGATAGCGTCAGCCCGCTTTCCGCCGCCATGCCGACAATCGCGAGCGCTGGCAGGAAGCTGTCGCGGGTAGGCAGCGACTTCAGCACCGTCGATCCGAGCAGGAAATCCGAACCCAGCATCAACCCGCCATTGGCCTCGAAGCCGATGACCTTGCTTTCCCCGGCAGCGAGCGCCTCGTCCATTGCAGCGATCACGAAGGGCGATCCGACGCGCGTGCGCACGACCTTGAAGCCGCCTGCAGCTTCCAGACCGGAATTGGAGGTTACGGGTGTTGCAACGACGCTGGCGCCCAGGAAACGCGCTGCGACCAGACCCAGAAGGTCGCCGCGCAGCGGCAGGCCATGCTCGTCGGCAACGAGAGGGCGGTCGCCATCGCCATCGGTGGAAATGATGGCGTCGAGAGCCAGTTCATCGCTCCATTCGGCCAGCAGACGGATGGTGTCGTCCGAAACGGCTTCCGTATCGACGGGAATGAACTGCTCGGACCGACCGAGCGGGAAGACGGTCGCGCCATAATGCTCGAACACCTTGACCATCATGTCGCGGGCAACCGTGCTGTGCTGGTAGATCCCGATGCGCTTGCCCTTCAGCGCGTCGGCTGGAAGGATGGCGATGTTGCGCTCGAGGAAGAGACGGGTAGCCTTAGTTTCATGGTTCTCTGCGGTTCCGGCCTCAACGAGATTGGCATCCGCGTCATTGGCGAGGGACGCAGCCGCTTCGGTAATCGCGGTCTCGTCGGTCTTGGCGATCTCGCCGTCCGGACGATAGAACTTGATGCCGTTGCGATCGGCGGGGATATGCGAGCCGGTGATCATGATGCCGGCTGCCCCGATCGACTGGCCGTAGAGCGCCAGCGCCGGTGTCGGGATCGTGCCGCAGTCGATTGGCTTCAGACCGGCACGGATCAGCGCCGCCATGACGGTCGAGGCAATTTCCGGGCTGGATTGGCGAAAGTCCCGCGCCACCACGACCGGGCCGCCGGGAGAGGCAAGCCCTCCGGAAAGCAGGAATTGCGCAAAGGCCGTGGAATAGAGGGCGGAAACGCTGCCGACGAGTTCCGAAGAAAGACCGCGCAGCCCGCTCGTCCCGAATTTCACTGACATGCCTTCTGCTCCATTGCCTTTGGTTCAGAGCTATATAGAGCGGTCGCCGGAACCACTCAAGCCATGGCGCAAACTGTATGTGGGCTCAGGATCTGAGAGCCGATGCGGGGGATTGTCGATAAGCGAGCCATGCGGGAAGGGTCGCGAGGAAAGCCCCGAAGGCGAGCATCCAGCCGGCCTGCCAGAGATCGGGTTGCGCGAAGGAGACCGGCAGTACCACCCCGCTCTGGGCGGTGAGAAGATTGGCGATGAAAATGGCGGCGCCATATCCGATCAGGTAACCGATGCCGATGCCGACCAGAACCAGCAGGAAGAGTTCTGACCAGACAATGCCAAACACTGCGAGGCGCGGGCCCCCGAAGGCGCGAAGCGCTCCGATCTGCCGCCGGCGCTGTCCGACATGCAGGATCGTGACCAGCAACAAGGCCGCCGCCACCAGCACCTGTGCGCCGACCGAGACGGCCGATAACACCAGCTTGGCATCGCCGAGAGTTGCATAGAGACGGGTCAGGACCTCGCCGGGGAAGACGGCAAGCGTCGTTTCCGCACGGTACTCCTGCCTGAGTTTGTAGGCGTCGCCAATGGTCTTCGGCTTGACCAGAATGGCCGGCAGGCCAGGCATATGCTCATCGAAGGTTTCAACGAGGGGAGCGTCGGCGTCGATCCCGCCGTGATGATGCTCGTCGCCATCCTCTTCGCCATGATTCTCGCCCTCGCCGCCGAGGCCGTGGATATGCCAGACGGCTTGCACCGGTACGAGGATCGCCCGATCCCAGGGAGTATTCGTTGGCATCAGCCGCCCGACCACATGATAGGCGAGTTCGGTGTGGGTATGCCCGCCTTCGCCGGTATTGCCGTGCATCGGTTTCACTTCGTCACCGATGCGCAGCTGGACGGCAGCACCGATCACGGCCTCGCCTTCCGCGGCGAACATCGCCCCTTCGCTGAACCCCGGAGTGGTGTTACCGATCAGCGTCGTCGTGGTGCCGACCAGCGGATAGCCGTTGAAGCTGTCACCGAATGCGACAGGTGCAGCCCAGGCGACTCGCGGATCTTCGGAGAGTGCGTGCAATACCTCCCCTGATACGAGCGGAAGCGGGGCTGCCTGCAGGAAGACGGAGGAGAGGACCAGTTGCGTCTCCGAACCGGCCGCACCGACCACGAGGTCGAACTTGTCGGCGGCTCTGGCGCTGCCGAGCCGCAGGGACCGTTCCTGAAGCGTGACAGTGACGCCGAGCGCGGTTGCGAGCGCAACCAGCAGGACCACGACCACGGAGCCCGCCCAGAGACGGCGCAGGTCGGCGAGAATGAACCGGATCATGCAGCCACCTCTGCTACGGCCGTGTCGGAGACGATCTGTCCGTTGGCGAGCACGATCCGTCGGTTCAGACGCTCGACGAGCTGCGGATCGTGGGAAACGACGATCAGCGTGCGCCCTTCCGTTGATGCGAGGTCGAGCAGGAGTTCGGCCACCGCATCGCCACTTTCGGGATCGAGGCTGGCGGTCGGTTCGTCCGCGACGATCACGCCGGGTTGCCTCAGCAGAGCGCGGGCGACGGCAACGCGCTGCATCTCTCCGCGCGACATGGTTTCCACCGGCTGGTCGGGCCGCGAAAGCCCGACGCGGCGGATGAGTTCCGCGGCTCTTGCTGCATGGTCGGTGCCTGCAGCCCGCGCCAATCGCGAGGGCAGCAACACGTTGTCGATGGCCGAGAGCCCCGGGAAGAGATGGAAATCCTGCATGACAAGGCCGACATTCTGGGCGCGCCAGCGGTCGCGGCCGCCTTCGGAAAGGGCTGCGAGATCGGTGCCGTTCCAGTCGATGCGCCCGTTCTGAACTTTCTCAAGCCCGGTGATGAGATTGACAAGTGTGCTCTTGCCCGAGCCCGAAGCGCCGGTAATGGCGACATGCGAACCGCCCGGGATCGCAAGAGCCTTTATGTCGAGCACGGGAGCGCCGAGGCCAGGATAGGAGACGCTGACGCCTTCGAGACTGAGAGAGAGCATCGCGTCAGACCGTGCCGTAGGAGGCCTTGCGAATGCGCAGCAGGCTGACGAAGCCCGTTTCGGGGTCCGTCCAGGATCCCGTTTCCAGTCGACCGGTCACTTCGATCTGGGTGCTCGGCTGCACGAACGTCTGTTTCTCATCGAGGTAGACGACTACGATATTATCAGGCCAGTCCGCATCGGAAGAGCAGAAGGGGCAAAGCGCCATCGGCACTTCGGTCAATACGAAGAATGTCGCCTCGGCCTTCAACGGCGGAGCCATGAACCCACGCATGGCGATTTCTCGACCGTTCAACTCCTTGACCTTGGACGAAAACTCGAGCCCGAGGACGCTGACCTTGCCGTAGAGTTCGTCAAAGGTGAGATCGGTGTTTGCCGCAAGGCTTGGGCGGCTTCTGAGGCAGAGTGCGGAAAGCAGAAGGCTGCCGATGAAATGACGGCGGTCGAAAGGGGAGGATATGAAAGTTTTGGTCATGAAAGGTCTCCCGCAGTTGCGCCTTCTGGCTGCTCCCGCATGAAACGAAAATGGCCCGGGCGTTTTGCGCCCGGACCGGTATTGTCGAAAGATTACTGCGTCTGCTTTGCGCCGAGCGCCATAGCGTCGGCCAGAACACGGTAGACGTCGCTCTGTTCCATGTAGCCACGGAAGCCTTCGGCGCCCGGGCCGGTTGCCTGCAGCACGACGTCGTCGACGGCGTGAACGCCCGAATCGCCGTCCTTCGGAATGTTGCCCTGCACGAAGACCGCGCCGGGGACATCCTTATAGGCTTCGTTGGCGACGTATTCCTTGTTCTCGTTCTGGACGGCCGGAACGAACGGACCGTCGAGCTTCGGACGGAAGGTTTCGTAGTGATCCGGGCCATTGTTGGCAGCGAGGAACAGGCGGCGCGAAACGTCCACGCGATCAGGATAGCCGTCGCCGTCCTTGTCCTCGTAGTTCGGGAAGCCGGCGTCGTCATAGGTGCCGACCTTCTCGCGCATTTCCGTACCTTCCTTCTCGTCATCGACGGTGCCGATGATCGAGACGCCATGGGTGTGGTCGCCGGTCACGATGATCAGGGTATCGGGGTTCTTCTCGGCGAATTCGCGGGCAACGCCCACGGCCTTGTCGAACTCGATGGTGTCGACCACGGCGCGGTCCCAGTCTAGCGGGTGGCTCATCTTGTCGACCGAAGCGCCTTCGACCATCAGGAAGAAGCCATCGGGGTTCTTGGAAAGCTCGCCAAGCGCGGCCTTGGTCATGTCGACCAGACCCGGCTGGTTCGGGAACTTTTCGACGGTGCCCTTCTTCAGGAATTCGCGGTCGAGCGTCACGTCCATGTTGCCGGTGTGGAACAGGCCGAGAAGCTTGCCGGTATTGGTGCCGGCAGCAGCGGAAAGCTCGGTCTTGTCGGTTGCGAGCGTATAGCCGGCTTCCTTGAACAGCGAGATGTAATCCTTGTCGTCCTTGCGCTTGGAGCCGGGCACGTCCTTGGCGAGGAAATAGGCGGAGCCGCCGCCGAGCACCACTTCAGGCTTCAGGCCGTAGAACATGCCGACGATGTCGGCCTTGTCGCTGCGGCTGCGGGTGTGGGAAACGAGGGCCGCCGGCGTTGCATCTTCGATTTCGGCGGTGGAGACGATGCCGATCGACTTCTTCGTCTGGCGACGCAGGGCTTCGGCCACGGTTTCGACCTTCGGGTCGTCCTGACTTGCCGGCGTGCGGTCTGCATAGACGCCGAGCGCGTTGACGCGCGACTTGTGGCCGGTCATGTAGGCCGACATGGTATTGGCGCTGTCGGTCGCGATCGAATGGGTCGAGGACGTGCCGATGAAGGCGACCGGTGGAACGTCGTCCATGGCGAGGCGGCCATCGGCCTTGCCCTCGGTCATGCCCTTGGACATGATGCGGGCGGCGGTGCGGTGCGCGACGGAAAGGCCGTCGGCGATCAGGAAGATCACGTTCTTGGCAACCGGCTTTTCAGCGGTGGCATAGACGTCCCAGTTGACCGACTTCGTCTCGTCGCCGGCAGTGACTTCAACCTTGTAGGCGCCGGCCGGCAGCGAAACGCCGCGCAGGATCAGCGCAGAGCCGAGGATCTTGTCCTCCTTGCCCTTTTCTTCGGCCACGAATTCCGCCTCGGTGCCGAGCACCGACTTGTAGTCCTGGCCGTTCACGGTGATCTTGACGTCTTCCGGCTTCACGACGTTCTTCAACTCGACCTTGAAGTCGAATGGCGAACCCGAAAGGATGGTGGCGCGGTCGAGCGGATAGACGGTGGCGGCATTGGCGGCACCGGCGAGCATCGTGGATGCCACGAGGGCTGCAAAGAGCGTGCGCATGGGTTTTTCCTCGCAAAAATGTTCAATTGGAAAAGGCAGGCCTGCTATAGTCGCCCTGAATGACACTTGGATGACGTGGCCGGATCCAAGGCTTCGCCTTGCCGTTGCGGGGTCTGCGGGCTGCTGGAATCTTACCGGACAAGCGGGAAGGGGCGTTCAGGCCTCGGCTTTTCCGTCGCGTTTCAAATTCCCCTGCGAGCAAGGTCGGTGAAATCTTCGCCCTTGATCATGTGGATCTGTTCGTCGCGCGAATGGGTGATCCCCACACGCTCGTAGAATCCTTGAGCCTGCGTGTTACCGGTATCGACCGAAAGACGCAGGTAGCGGGCGCCCTTTTCAAAGCCGCGGACTGCTGCCGCCTGCAGGAGCCGCTCGCCGATCCGCTTGCCGCGAAAGATCTCTTCGACATAGAGATCCTGAACATAGATCCCCGGCTCGCCCCGAAAGGTCGAGAAGCTCGCAAATGTCAGGCACATGCCGGCGAAATGGCCATCGACCTCGGCAATCAGGCCATCGAAGGCCGGCCGTTCGCCGAAGCCGTGAAGAAGCAGGTCGGCCGGTGTGCTGAGAACCTTGTGCTGGCTGCCGACATGATCGGCGAGTGCCAGAATGCCGGAATGAAGCAGATCGACGTCCTCGGGGCGCGCATCGCGTATGCTGACGGATTTGTGGTCGGGCATGGTCGTTTCTCGGGCGAAGATGCGTCGGAACATCCACCAGCCGGGATCATTTTTCAAATGGAAGTTTGGAAGGCAGATCGGGAATACGCCCAAAATGAAAAGAGCCCGGCGCGGGAGGAGGTGCGCCAGGCTCTTGAACTTGATCGGCAATTGGGAGGAGGAGGAGTATTGCCGATCCTATCTCGCGGCGCTGGGAGGAGGAGTGCGCCGCTTCGATGATTCGAATATAGTCATATCGCTTTGAATGAATAGTCCTGTTGCTGCAATGCACCGATGCATTTAATGCATGGCTATCTGTCGCAAAGCTGAATCGGAGCGCTTTGGATGGGCCGATTCAGCGTTTTCATGTCCGACGAAAGTCAAAATTGCCGTATCTGGAGGCAATTCTGACTTGAAAATGGTCAATTGGGCTCCCGAAACGCATGAACCGGCGAAAGAGCTGCGAGCCGGGCCAAACGGAAAACCTCGCGTCATTTCTCCCTGTGAACCTGAAAACCCGCCCATGACTGGCTGACGGGCATGATTTCCAGGCTGTTGATGTTGATATGCACGGGCTGGGAGGCGACCCAGTGGATAGTGTTGGCGATGTCCTCGGGCTGGATCGCATGCGCGCCGCCATAGAGCGCATCATAGGCATCCTGGTTTCCGCCTGTTCTGACCAGCGTGAATTCGCTTTCGCAGAGGCCGGGTTCGATCGAGGTGACTCGAACGCCCTTGCCATGCAGGTCGGAACGAAGGCCGAGCGAGAACTGGCGCAGGAAGGCCTTGGTGCCAGCATAGACATTACCGCCGGAATAGGGCCAGTGGGCCGCGACCGAAGAGAGGTTGACGATCATGCCGCGTCGCTCGATCAGCGTCGGCAGCAGGTGATGGGTGATCGCCAGGAGACCGGTGATGTTGGTGTTGACCATTGTCTTCCAGTCGGCGAGCGGAACCTGCGGCGCAGGTGCGGTGCCGAGCGCAAGCCCGGCATTGTTGACGAGGACATCGATACCCGCAAAGGCTTCCGGCAGGCCGGTCAGCGCGTCGCGCATGCCGTCCTCATCCGTGATGTCGAAGGCGAGTCCGTGAAATGCGCCACCCAGTTCGGCGGCGAGTTCGTCCAGCCGCGCCTGACGCCGACCGGTGCCGACGACCTTCCAGCCCTCGGCGACGAAGCGCCGTGCCGTTGCTGCGCCAAAGCCGGCGGTTGCGCCGGTGATCAGGATTGTGCCGCTCATGTCCCGTATCCTTTTGTCGAGATTGCTGTCTCCTCAGGTTTTAGGGCACTGGCCGCCTCAGGCAAGCGTGCGTAGGTTCCTCAGGAAAATACGACCGTGCTTTTTCATTTGCGTGTTGCCGGACGACGGGAAAATCTGTGTGTCTGGCGCGCCGAATCGAATGCGCGCTACAAGAAAGTTCCGGAGGGCCGCTCATGAAGCCGAACATACTTTTGATTACGGCCGACCAGTGGCGAGGCGATTGCCTGTCCGCGGTCGGACATCCTGTGGTCAGGACACCGAATATCGATGTGTTGGCGGTCGAAGGCGTGCTTTTCCGTCGCCACTATGCCGGTGCCGCACCCTGTTCGCCGGCCCGCGCCTCGCTCTACACAGGGCTTTACCAGATGAACCATCGGGTCTGCCGCAACGGTTCGCCGCTCGATGCCCGTTTCGACAATATCGCGCTTGCCGCCCGGCGGGCAGGTTACGACCCGACGGTCTTCGGCTATACCGATGTTTCCCCGGATCCGCGGCCTCTCGATCCCAACGATCCGGTGCTGACCTCCTATGAAGGCATTCTTCCCGGCTTCACCGTCGGCCAGATCCTGCTGGAGCACGAACGCCACTGGCTGGGCTGGCTGCGGGCGAAAGGACATACCGATGCCGTCGATCGCAGTGTCCACCGGACCGCTTCGCCGGGTGATAGCCGTGTTGGCAAAGATCCTCCTCGCTATTCGAAGGACGAAACTCAGACGGCGTTCCTTGCGGAAGCCTTCCTGAACTGGCGCGAGACGCAGGATCGCCCCTGGTTTGCCCATGTCTCCTTCCTTCGCCCGCATCCGCCTTTCTGTGTGCCTGAGCCCTACAATAGCATGTTTGCAAGCGGCGAAGGGCCGGCTTATGCCCGCGCCGACAGTCGCGACGAAGAGGCGGCAATCCATCCGTTCATTCGTCATGCGATGGACGGCCTGCACAAATCGAGCTTCGTCCATGGCGCGACGGGGCCTTTGAGCGAATGGCGGGAGGAGGATTTTGATCGCATCAGGGCGATCTATTTCGGCATGATCGCCGAGGTCGATGCCCAGATCGGGCGCATTTTCGATGTGTTGCGTGCCTGCGGAGACTGGGAGAATACCATCGTGGTCTTCACCTCCGACCACGGCGAGATGATGGGCGACCATTGGGCGCTGGGCAAGGGCGGCTATCACGACGGCAGCTACCATATCCCGCTGGTGATCCGAGATCCTGCGGCAACCGCGTCAGCAGGAAAGCAGATCGAGGCCTTTACCGCCGCAGCCGACATCATGCCGACACTCTGCGAGCGGCTCGGCCTCGTTGCCCGTAATCATCAGGATGGCGCGTCTCTCATGCCGTTCCTGCGTGGTGACCAGCCGGGCCGCTGGCGGGACGCGGCCTTCTTCGAATTCGATTTCCGCGAGGTGGCAACCGGTGCCGCCGAAAAGCATTTCGATCTGCCGTCGAACCTCTGCAATCTCTCGGTCATCCGTGACGAAGCTTTCAAATATGTGCATTTCGCCGGCCTGCCGCCGCTCCTGTTCGATCTCCAAAGGGATCCGATGGAGCTGCACGATGTTGCCGGGGAGCCGGATTATGCCGGAACCCGGCTACGCTATGCGGAGAAGCTGCTGACATTGCGCGCCGCACATCTGGACCAGACACTTGCCTATACGGAGCTGACGGAGGCCGGCCCCGTCAGCCGGCCGAGACGCTGACGGTTTCGAAAACGGTAGTGCTCCCATCCGCTATGGTTTATAGCCGGACCAACGTCATAGAGCATCTCAGGCGAAACGGAGTCGCTTCCGATGCTCTATCTCTTTGTTTGCAAGCAATTCCGGACGCAAAACCGGTTGCCGCTTTTGCTGGAATTGTTCCATCCGCGATCTGGAGAGCATGAATGGCCGCGACGATTCGCTATCACGAGGGTGACATTTCCGCGGCAGACGCCGCCCGCTACACGGGCGCGATCGCGATCGATACCGAGACGCTTGGCCTCGTCCCGAGGCGCGACCGGCTCTGCGTCGTGCAGCTTTCCTCGGGCGACGGCACTGCCGATGTCATCCGGATCGCCGCTGGCCAGAAAGAGGCTCCAAACCTCGTGGCGATGCTGGCCGATCCCGCACGTCAGAAGATTTTCCATTACGGCCGCTTCGATATCGCCGTGTTGTTTCACACCTTCGGCGTCACCACCACGTCGGTTTTCTGCACCAAGATTGCCTCCCGCCTCAGCCGCACCTACACGGATCGCCATGGCCTGAAGGACAATCTGAAGGAGATGCTGGAAGTCGATATCTCCAAGGCTCAACAGTCTTCCGATTGGGCTGCGGAAACGCTCTCTCCGGCGCAGCTCGAATACGCGGCATCCGACGTCCTTTACCTGCACGCCCTGCGCGACAAGCTGACCGCGCGCCTGATACGCGATGGCCGGATGGCTCATGCCGAAGCCTGTTTCGAGTTTCTGCCGACCCGCGCCAAGCTCGATCTGCTCGGCTGGGAGGAAACCGATATCTTCGCCCATAGCTGACGACTTCCGCGAGGCCATCGCCGGTTTCTCGCCTTCACTGAAAAGCGTGTGGCGGATCAGGCATCACCGGTTTCGGTTTCGGTGCTTTCCGACTTCCTGCGCACGCCGACCCGGATAAGAACTTCCCGGGGTATCCCGTAACGGCGCACGGCATCCACCTGGCTGCGAAAGCCCGAAATCTCTCTCTGGATGAAGAATGCCCAGACCAGTTCAGCGGCCTCGTCGATGAGCTTTTCCAGCGCGTCGGGCGGTGCCTCCGCCGTCTGCGCTGCCGCGAGAGCGCCAAGCGCCGTCTCGACTTTGCTGCCGATCCGGCCGAGCGCATCGGCCTTTTCGGCAGCAAGCTCATAATCGAGCGCCGACAGGACTCCGGCTCCGGTGGAAGAGAAAAGAGAGGGCGGACGAAAACTCATGAAAGCCTCAGCGCCATGGTGACCGACCGAAGATGGCGCCTGAAATGTCCGTCGGCAAGAGCGGATTGAAGTTCATCAATCAGGCTTTCTTAATTCCTCGGGCGCATCATGCGTCATACGGGATATCCTCCTGCCGGCCCTCCCGATTGTCGGGTTGGCCGCTGACCAAGCGGTACGAATGCGACCATGATGGAAGCACCTAAGGTTTCCTCGTCGGGTGTCTTGCGGACCCCAGAAGGCCTTGAGAACGAACGATCTTTGCCTGCAACGCCTCCTGTTGCAGCCGACATGCTAAGAAACTGGCTGGAGCAGCCCGCGACCGCGACCGCAGTCTTCGCCGAAGGGTGCAGCGCATGGGACGAGCCATTCCCTCCGATACGCGAACAGTCGCAGCGGCCGCGCGGAAGCTGGCTTGATGCCGTGGCCGGTTCCTTGTCGGCCTCGCAGGAGCCGACCGGGGAAGCCATCGTCTCGCTCAATGCAGATGACAACGGCATCTACGGTCTCTTCCGGGATATTATCGTCAAGGAAGCGTAAGGCTCTATCGCGATCTTGCGGGATTACCCTTGCGCTTATCGCCACAGCGCTCCGGCGGTGGCCGCAAGCTTGCGGATCTCGTCGAAGCCGAGGTCGCGCAGCAGCTTCCCGTTTTCCCAGACCGGCTGCAGCAGGTTCTGGCGCGGGCCCAGTTCTCCGAGCGGCACGGCGAACACGTCACCTTCTTCCAGAACCACGGCCTGACGGCCGAGGGCGGGCAGTTTTTCCTGCGGATTGCCGGGCCTGCGACCGATGTCGCGCCACGCGCCGTTTTCATCCTGCAATGCGCTCGCGCGCATGGTGAAGGAAAGCGTGTCGCGGCTGACTTTCTGCAGGAGCGACGATCCCATGCCGAAGGAAATGTTTTCGGACGAAAAGCCCATGCCCTCGAGGCGGCCGAGGATCATCTGGATATCCTGCAGCGAAACGCCGTCGGACTGGATGACGCGCACATTGTCGTCCAGAACTTTGAAGCCCTTGCCGTTGAGATGTGTGCCGAAGGCATAGGCAAGCTGTGCCACCACCTGAACCGGCGTATCGATCGGATCGCCGCTGTCGGAGCGGACGACGAGCGTTGCGTTGGCCGCGCGGATCTTGGTCTGCAGCTTCTTGCCGAGCGTATCGGACACCGCGTTATGGAGATCGAAGCTGTCCGCCACGACCGAATAGGCGCCGAACCGGGCGAAGCGATCGATCATGTTGGAATAGGCCTCCGCTTCGCGCGCCTGTCCCCATGCCGTGACCGTCGTATGCTCGGATGCGGGAACGGAACGGCCGGCCATCAGTGCGCCGTAGTAACGACGCGTATGCAGCACGCCGGCGAGAGAATCGCTACTGGTGAAGTGCAGGAGATGGGCAGCACCGCCAAGCCCTGTCTGCTCGAAGCTCGTCGTACCCCTGGACCCGAAATCGCTGATGCTGGTCTCGATCAGCTCTTCTGCCCGGTCTGATGTGCGTTCGAGGAAGGGCCAGAGGGCCTGCTTGATCCGCCATGCCATGGTGGCCACGGTGGAGGGATACCAGATGGCCCTCAACAGCGCGGTTTCGATGTAGGAGGTGAGCCACGGCACTTTCGGGTCCGTGTTGACGACCTGTGCCACGGGCACGTCGCGACGGACGGCAAAGCCTTCCTGCAAGGCCTCGATCCTCAGCGGCAGATATCCGCCATGGGTATCGACGATATGCGTCCAGCCGGCGCGGTCGAAGGGCTGGCCATGCAGCGTGGCGATCTCTTCGGCTTCGTCGATGTCGGAGCGTGTGATGGCTCGGGAGAGATATTCCTTCAGGAACATCTGCAGCCCGAAGAACATTACGTCCGGACGGAAGGAGTTTCCGCGGGTGGTGACGTAAGCGCTGATCGCGCTGGTGTCCGCGGGATATTGCAGGAAATGCCCGAGCTTGTAGCTGTCGGTGTTCAGGATGGGATTACGGTCATTCGGCATTCGGCACCCATCTGTTGGCCGCAGCATCGCGAACGAAGCAGCCCGATATTTCGTTTTGTCAAAGATGTACGCGAGCCTTTCGGAGGCGGCAAGACGCGACAATTGCAATTATGGTTAGCGAATTGTTTACGTCTCACGGGCATCATCAAACCCAATAGACTGGCAATCTCCCCTATTCTTGAAGCCCGCCGGCAGGATGGCCTGGCGGGACGGGGACACCGCGTGCGCGGTTTCGAATTGCCGATGTTTCCCAGCAATCTTTGCATGAAGAGGAGTTCCCATGCTGCCTCCGGTTCAGGCAATTTCGAATTCCGGAACGTCCTATCCTGACAGCAGGAAACCGCAGGAGACGTTGATCGAAACCGCTGCCCGCCCCGCAGCGAACCCGCAACCTGCAACCCAGGGCATAGAGCAGAACAGCGCAATCGCCGGCCGTCTCAACATGCTGCTGCTGTCCGGTCAGGAGCAGGAGCGCACGTCGCAGAATCTTGCCTCCCTGGTCGACCTGCTTGGCCGTACCATGAAAGTCGAGCGCAACGACGGTGAAAGTCTGGGCGGCTATGCCACGCGCCTTTTCCAGACGCTTGCGAGCCTGTCGCTGGAGGATCGGCAGACGGTTCAACGCCAGCTCGCCCAGTTGTTCGGCGGTCTGCAACTCCGCACGCTGATGGAGGCGTTCCGCAATCCGGCCGGCCCCGAGGCGGCCATGCTGTCGATCTATCTGGAGCTCCATCGTAATAAGGATCGCGATCTCGCCGCTCGCTCGGCGGTAACGTCCTATCGCCAGAATGCAGGCGAACTGAAGCAGGCAATGGGTGCCGCTACGCAGCAGCCCGTCTCCACGCCAGCACAGGCGTCGAGGCCCACGATCCCGCAGGCCGCGAACCGGCCTATGGCTTTGCCGGAGGAGGGATTGGCTGAGGATGTCGTCCAGCCGGTCAACAGGGATACCTCAGCACGAGCCCGTGCGGACCGCGACCTGGCAGGTGAGACGGCGCGCAGCGGCGCAAGACCGGCGGTGACTGGCGAGAGTGCCGCCCTGTCCCGCAGCGCCGTGACCATGGCGGCGGAAGGGAACCAGCCTGCCGATGCGGATGATATCCGCACGCTGCAAGACCGTCTTCACCACAACTTCGATTTCGGTGACGAACCCCAGACATCACCAGCCTCCATGCGTCCGGCTCCGCCTGCCGCGGGCGAGGCCCGGACATCCGATGCCGCTCGTGCAATGCTGCAGAAGGAGGCAATTCAGCAGGGGACCGCGCCGCGGACACCTGCGGCAGAACCGGAAATCGCAGCTGCGCCGATGATTCAGGACGCCGCCGATGGCGTGGCCGATCTGGCGCTCAACACCTTTAGAAGCTGGAAGGATGCCGTCATCCGGACGCTCGTTCCGAATCCGGCAGAGCTTTTGCCGCAATCGGCGGGCGAGGGGGACGTCGGCGGGCTTGCGGCTCCCATGCCGTCGGCCTCGACCGGCGAGCCGGGAGAGGATCAGACATCCTTTGATGCGGCGTCCCGCAGCTCCAATCTGGCAAGGAACGACGTCGCGCAGCCGGTCCTGCAGGCATGGGGCGACGACGAGCCGGATCAGCCGATGGGAAGCGTTCCGCATGGAGCAAGAACTGAAAATCCCGCCTCGATGACTGCGGATGTCGATGGCGACCATGCCGCGGCCCTTCGCCAGAGCATGTTGCTTCGCGAAGGCGTTCCCCTGCCTGTCGTCAACTATCTGATGGCTCAGGATGAATATGTCGAGGACGAGAAGGAACTCAGACGCCCCTACGAAGACCAAGACGGTGAACAGGGCGACGAACACTTCGAGGGTGATGACGAGAGCGACAAAGGCCAGAACGAGGCTGAAGCGCAGGCGGGCGTGCAGGAGGAAGAGGTTTCGGTGGAACCTTCGATTGCGGCGGAGCATAAACCAGATGGCCCCGTGCCGCTGCTTGCAGCCGATATGGCGGATGGTCTGCCTGTCGCCGATCTTTACCACCGCATGGCCAACTGGGCCTGACGCGCGGTCGAAATTCCGGATGAAATGAAAAAGCCCGCCGATCATGCGATCGGCGGGCTTTCTGATGTGTAGGGAACCAGGCCTTATTCGGCGTTGCGGTTCTTCAGGGCTGCGCCCAGGATGTCGCCGAGCGAAGCGCCGGAGTCGGAAGAACCGAACTGTGCCACGGCTTCCTTTTCTTCAGCGATTTCGAGCGCCTTGATCGACAGCATGACCTTGCGGTCCTTCTTGGAGAAGTTCGTCACGCGGGCGTCGAACACCTGACCGACCGAGAAACGCTCCGGACGCTGATCGTCACGATCGCGGGCCAGATCGGCGCGGCGGATGAAGGAGGTGATGTCCTCGTGGTTGACGAGCTTCACTTCCACGCCACCGTCGTTGATGGCGATGACTTCGCACGAAACGACTGCGTTCTTGCGCAGGTCGCCCGAAGCGGCGGCTTCGCCGACCGAGTCACGGCCAAGCTGCTTGATGCCGAGCGAGATGCGTTCCTTCTCGACATCGACGTCGAGAACGACAGCCTTGACCACGTCACCCTTGTTGAACTCTTCGATAACCTGTTCGCCCGGACGGTTCCAGTCGAGGTCGGAGAGGTGAACCATGCCGTCGACGTCGCCTTCGAGGCCGATGAACAGGCCGAATTCGGTCTTGTTCTTGACTTCGCCTTCGACTTCGGTGCCGGCCGGGTGGCTATAGGCAAATGCCTGCCACGGGTTCTCGAGGGTCTGCTTGAGGCCGAGCGAGATACGACGCTTGGACGGATCGACTTCGAGAACGACGACATCGACTTCCTGGCTCGTGGACAGGATCTTGCCGGGGTGTACGTTCTTCTTGGTCCAGGACATTTCCGAGATGTGGATCAGGCCTTCGATGCCTGGCTCCAGCTCGACGAATGCACCGTAGTCGGTGATGTTCGTGACGGTACCGGAGATCTTCTTGCCGACCGGGTACTTGGCGGCAATGCCATCCCATGGATCCGACTCGAGCTGCTTCATGCCGAGCGAGATGCGGTGGGTTTCCTGGTTGATGCGGATGATCTGAACCTTGACCTGCTGGC
>QFQX01000110.1 GCA_003248775.1 Shinella sp.
CGTCGTCCTCGCAAACGCACTCCTCAGAGACAACCGAAATTGGGCCGCAGACCTTCCTTGACCAACACGGATACTCTAAAGAGACGTCCATCCTGTAGAGACAGGACAGCAAAATCGTCTGGTCGGCCCTCGACCGGATGGCGGCTTGCTACCATGCATAGTGACGCATTTACCAGGCCAGCGCTCAAACTGCATTTTGCTCTCTGACCATCTGCCCGCGATTTGGGCGCTGAATCAAATGTTTGGTATCGCTAGCACAATGGCCAAAGATGCTGAAGATCAGACGGCGAATCCTTCCACGTTTTCAGTTTCGTGATGGTAGTTCGTCGTCGGCGGAATCCTTACGTTTGCGACCTCGTCTCGAGGTTTTTTTCACCGCAGTCGGGGCCGCCCGGACTGAAGCCCTCGAAAGGCTGAGGATGTTTTCCACGATCTAAAGGCCAGCAGCGGTCGCTGAACAGCAACCGAGCGCCTGGGGGCCGGATAGGCTCTCGCATGGCTTCCATGAGCCTTACGATTGCCCCCGGTTAACCCGGAACGTAGCTTTCACGAAGAACTTTGCGGGCATCGACAATAGTCGACTGCGGGGAGATCCTCAACAAAGGACTCTGCTCTTTCGCAACCTCCTTGGCGAGTTCATCCATTTCATAGGAGAGTGTTCGCAGGCCTTGATACTTCTCGTCGTTGTCGAAGATTCGTCTCGACCCGTCCGGGACCATCAACGACTTCGCCTTGGCTTCGTCGTGATATAGCTCATCAAGGAAACGCTGTGTCTCGGCAAGTACCGCGAGCTCATTCACGAAGCCGGCCTGAAGACCAACCGAGTTCGCGTGGTACATCGTGGCGGCGATGTCGAAGCTCGGGAAGATAATCTTCCTGCCTTCCTCGATTGCGTCATTCTTGACGTTCTTGCAAAGGCGTATGGCTTTCTTTAGTCCGCCAAAAACTGACTTGTCCCGCTCGTTAACCCGATGAATGTGAAGGAACGGAAGATTGTCGATTGTTTTTGGGACTTTTTTGTCGAGGATTGTCACGCCGCGGTCGCGTTCAAGTCTTGAGGTCTGATAGGCAACCGTGTCGTGCCAGTGCGATGGTACGACATCCACCGGCCGCGCGAGCGAACCTCCAGAAATCGCAATGGCTTTGCCGCCGGAGGTATCGACAGTTGCCGCAGGAAATTTGTCCTTCAGGATCCGCTGTGACTCCGTTCGCAGATTGCCCAGCACGGAAAGGGACGTACGCTGTGTCGGCGAGCGATATTGCCCACCTAGGCTCATCGCTCCTCTGTTGTCGTAAGTGTAGAAATCAGTTTCGAGTGTCAGGAGATCGACATCGCTCACGCCTCGAATGTGAACGTCGAGGGCTACCGATCCCTGGAGCCTTAGCTCGATTGGGATGCCGAGGATTTGGAGGCCGCTCACCAACTGCTTCCCGACCCGCTCTGCGGTCTCGATGCTTATGCGAGTATAATCCGCATCGACAGCCTGCATCGCTCCCAGGGAGTAGCGGGTATGCGGCTGGTCTTTCGCGCGCTTCTGCCAAGCCTCATCGATTCGGCTCTTTGCCAGGACCTCCGCGGCGGCATCCATCGCGAGCCGATCAGCACGGTCGATGCCGCTTCGCCGGGTGCGAAGCTGATTCAGACGATTATTGATGTTCATTGCCATCGCTCAGACCCTTTCCAGCGACATCGTGCCGAATGTGTATCTTCCGTGACCATTGAAGTATTCGCCGCTGCCCGTGTTGAGCTCGGGATCGAAGAGAATTTCCGAGAAGCCCCTATGGGCACTGAGCTCAGGCTGGTCGATGTTCGGCTCGTTGCGGTAGCTATAGAACAGCCGCCAACCGTCGGCCTCGTCCTTGATCAACGCAGCGCTCCTGCTATTCGACGCTGAGGTGGCAGTCTTGAGTCGAACGCGGATCCTGTCCCAGGTTTGAACTATGGTGATTTCGCCGCTCCAGTCGAACCGCGGGCTTGAGCCCGTCGCCATGGTCGTTCCGGTGCAGCTCCACTTGCCTGCAAGATCTGGGATCTGCAGAAGGCTGTTAATGATCTTCCAGCGCCAGGCGTAGCGATTGAGGATCCAACTTAGCGCCGTGAAGACTGTCCCAGCTCCGACGAAAGAGAGGACACTGGGTGGAATGCTCGCGGCTACGCCTAACCGCTGCGCAAGGTCCACCGAGGACAATAGAACGAAAACAATGAGCCCCGACACAGTGGCTGAAATCACGGCAAGGTAGCGGCCGATCTTTAGACGGCTGACCCCTCCTAAAAGTATCCGTTTTGATCAAGCGGGTTTTGGCGTCCACTTTTGCTGTTTACGCAGGAGTGCGTTTGCAAGGACAACGAG
>QFQX01000068.1 GCA_003248775.1 Shinella sp.
GCGGCCAGAGCGCCTCGGTGGCGCTGATGATGAAGAACCAGATGTCGCTGCTGCAATATCCGGCCGCCGCCGCCAATGCGGTGATCCTGCTGGTGCTGGTTCTCCTGATGGTCGCCGCCATCCTGCGCGTCGTCGATATCCGCAAGGAACTCTGAGATGAATTCCGAAAAACGCTCCCGCGAATTCTACATTCTCGCCGCCTTCTTCGCACTCTTCGTGGTGTTTCTCTACGGACCGCTCTCGGCCATCGTCATCCTGTCGTTCCAGGGTGAGAACGGCGGCCTCACCTTTCCGTTGAACGGGGTATCAGTGCACTGGTTCGGCAACCTGTTCGAACAGCAGGCGGTCGGCGATTTCGGCGGCTCCTTCCGCCGCTCGCTGGCGCTCGGTCTGATGGTCATGGTGGTCACCGTCGTCGTCTCGCTGCTGGCGGGCCTTGCCTTCCGCCGCAAGTTCATTGGCGCCACCGCCCTGTTCTATCTGTCGGTCGCAAGCCTCGTCGTGCCTTCCATCATCATCTCGCTCGGCATCGGCGTGGTCTTCAGCCAGGCCGGACTGCAGCCCGCATGGTATTCGTCGGCCTTCGGCGCACACCTTACATGGACCCTGCCGTTCGGCGTGCTGATCATGTTCGCCATCTTCAATCGCTTCTCGCCGTCCTATGAAGAGGCCGCCCGCGACCTCGGCGCCAACGCCTGGCAGACCTTCCGCCATGTGGTTCTGCCGATGATCGCGCCGAGCCTGATCGGCGTCGGCCTGTTCGGCTTCACGCTGTCCTACGACGAGTTCGCCCGCACGCTGATGACATCCGGCACCTACAACACCCTGCCGCTGGAGATCTACGGCATGACCACCAACGTCACGACGCCGGTGCTCTATGCGCTCGGCACCGTGACCACCGTCTTCTCCTTCCTGGTGATTGCCGGCACGCTCGGCCTGATCATCGCCATGAACCGTCGCAGGGCACGCGGCTGATGCGCATACTGGTCGTCAATCCCAACACAACCCGCAGCATGACGGCGACGATCGCCGATGCCGCCCATCGCGTGGCAAACCCCGGCACGGAGATCGTCGCCGTCACCTCCTCGATGGGACCGGTTTCCATCGAGGGCTATTACGACGAGGCTTTCGCCGTTCCCGGCCTGCTGGTCGAGATCGCCCGGGCGGAAAAGGCCGGAGCTTCCGCCGCGATCATCGCCTGCTTCGACGATACCGGCCTCGATGCCGCCCGGGCGCTTGCCCATATGCCCGTGATCGGCATCTGCGAGGCCGCCCTTGCCGCCACCTCCTTCATCGCCCAGCGTTTCTCCATCGTCACCACCATGGAGCGTTCGCGCCTGCCGCTCGAACATCTGGTCCATCGCTATGGCATGAGCGGCCGCGCCAAGGTGCGCGCCGCCGATATCCCGGTACTCTCGCTCGAAGACCCGCAATCGAATGCGCGGGACCGGCTTCGCAACGAGATCGCGGTTGCGCTGCGCGAGGACAAGGCGGAGGCCATCGTGCTCGGTTGCGCCGGCATGGCGGACCTCACGGCCGAACTCCGGCGCGAATTCGGCGTGCCGGTGATTGACGGCGTTGCCGCTGCCGTGAAGCAGGCCGAAGCGCTGGTGGCGCTAGGCCTTTCGACAGCCAAGCGCGGGGCCTATGCGTCGCCGATCAACAAGACCTATACCGGTGTGCTCGAAGCCTTTGCCCCGGCGGCCATGGCCAGGCTATGAGCATGCCGGCCACCGAGATCCGCCCGCTTTCACCAGCGGAGGTCGAAACGCTGGTCGGCTGGGCCGGGGACGAAGGCTGGAATCCAGGACTTGCCGATGCGAGCGCTTTCCGTGCCGCCGATCCGCAAGGTTTTCTCGGCTGCTTCGTGAATGGCGTGCTTGCCGCCGGTATTTCGGCCGTCGCCTATGGTGAGGATTTCGGCTTCATCGGCCTCTACATCTGTCACCCGCACTACCGTGGCAAGGGCTATGGCCGGCAGGTCTGGGATGCCGGCATGGCCCATCTCGAAGGACGGACCATCGGTCTGGACGGGGTTCCCGAGCAGCAGGCCAATTATGCCAGCATGGGCTTTGAACCGACCTACCAGACCTTCCGCTGGAGCGGCCGCGTCACAACGCCATGGCCATCTCCAACGGCACCTTCCGCATCGACCATCAAGGTTCGGACAGTAACACCCGACCTGCTGCCGGCCATCGGTGCTTTCGACCGCCGGTTCTTTCCGGCCGAGCGCAGCGCCTTCCTCGCGGGATGGCTTTCCTCCCCACGGGAAACCTTCGTCGCCACCGCCGCTGTTGGAATAGCCGGCTATGCAGTTATTCGACGCTGCCTTGTCGGCCACAAGCTCGGACCCCTCTTCGCCGTAAGCAGCGATGCGGCCGATGCCCTGCTCGATGCCTGCCTGCAGCGCATCGGCGCGGACGAATTGCAGATCGACGTGCCGGAAGCGCAGGCGGAGTTTTCCAACCGCCTCGCCCGCCTCGGCTTTACACGCGGCTTTGCCACGCGCCGCATGTATCGCGGCCCCGCGCCGACGTTAAACCAGTCCGGCGTCTATGGAATCACCACGCTGGAGCTCGGCTAGCGCCACCGGTCTTCAGGGAGCAATCCCGGCAAGGACGCGTAGCCGTCTTGGATTCGGAAGCTATTGGCTCGTGGTTCATCCCCCTCTGCCCTGCCGGGCAGTGGGGGGTGAGCCCGAACGCCACAGTTTCAGCTTTCAGAGATTCGTCATCGCCAGCGAGGCGTCGCTGTAGCGCTTGCCGGCCACCTTGTCGGGCGAGAGCGCCGTCGACAGGCGGGCGAGTTCCTCGGATGAAAGTACAATATCGGCAGCCGCTGCATTCTGTTCCAGATGCGGGATCTTGCGAGCGCCGGGGATCGGCACGATGTCCTTGCCCTGATGCAGCACCCAGGCGAGCGCAAGCTGCGCGGCGGTCGCGCCCTTTTCCGCCGCCATCGCCGTCAGCAGGTCGATCAGCGCCTCGTTGGCGGCAAGGTTTTCGGCCTGGAAACGAGGGAGCTGCGAGCGGAAATCGTTGGTACCGAGATCCTCCGGCTTGCGGATCGCACCCGTCAGCATGCCACGTCCGAGCGGGCTGTACGGCACGAAGCCGATGCCGAGTTCGCGGCAGGTGGCGAGCACACCGTTTTCCTCCGGGTCGCGGCTGAACAGCGAGTATTCGCTCTGGACGGCGGCGATAGGGTGAACGGCATGGGCGCGGCGGATGGTGGCGGCCCCCGCCTCGGAAAGCCCGAGCGCCCTCACCTTGCCCTCGGCCACCAGTTCGGCCATCGCGCCCACCGTATCCTCGATCGGCACGGAGGGGTCGACACGGTGCTGGTAATAGAGATCGATGACATCGGTGCTGAGCCGCTTCAGCGACGCCTCGGCCACGGCCTTCACATGTTCAGGACGGCTGTCGACACCGACGATGTTTTCACCATGCGGCTTGGTGTCATCGATCCTGAAGCCGAACTTGGTGGCGATCACCACTTTGTCGCGCACGGCCCTGAGTTCGCGGCCCACGAGGATTTCATTGTCATAGGGGCCATACATTTCGGCGGTGTCGAAGAAGGTAACGCCGAGTTCGACGGCGCGGTGCAGGGTGGCGACGGCCTGCTTCTCGTCGGTTGCGCCATAGGCGTAGCTCATGCCCATGCAGCCAAGGCCGAGGGCGGAAACGGAAAGACTACCGAGCTTGCGGGTTTCCATGGGAGGCTCCTTTGATCGAGCGTTTATCCTTTTGATGTCCGCGAATTGCGGCCGGGAGGCGGTCTGCAGCGGACAAGTGGCAAGGTAAGCCTTGATCGCCGCTCTGATAATTGCTGCAAAGCCGCTCACTTTATTCTATCAAATAGAACAATGAACCGGATCCAGCTTTCCCAGCTCGCAGTCTTCGCCGCCGTCGCGGAGCATCGCAGCTTCCGCAAGGCGGCCGACGAGCTGGCGATTGCGCCTTCGGCCGTCAGCCACGCCGTCGCCTCGCTCGAAACAAGCCTCGGCATCCGGCTTCTGGCGCGCACCACCCGCAGCGTCGCGCCGACCGAGGAGGGCCGCAGGCTGCTCGACAGCCTGACACCGGCGCTTCACGATATCGACGGCGCGGTGGCAGCCCTTGCCGACAGCCGCGCCGCACCGGCCGGCCTCCTGAAGATCACCATGCCACGCCCGGCAGCCGAACACCTGATTGCGCCGCGTCTTGGCGATTTCCTTGCGCGCTTTCCCGATATCACCGTCGAACTGGTAACGGCCGACACGTTCGAGGACATCGTCGAACAGGGATACGATGCCGGGATAAGGCTCGGCGAAAGCCTCGAGGCCGACATGATCGCGGTGCGCGCCTGCGGTCCCTTGCGCGGCGCGGTGGTGGCGACGCCGGGTTATTTCGCCAATCATCCGAAACCCATCCATCCGCGCGATCTGGCCGATCATCGCTGCATCCGCCGGCGCTTCTCCAGCGGTCGCATCTATCGCTGGGAATTCGAGAAGGACGCCCGGACGCTCACGGTTGCCGTGGATGGACCGCTGATCCTGCCGGATGACAAGCTGATCCTGTCGGCCTGTCTCGACGGCGCGGGACTTGCCTATCTGTTTGATGCCCGCGTGCTGGAAGCGCTGGAGACGGGGCAACTCGTCCGGGTGCTGGAAGACTGGTGCCCGCCCTTCGAAGGTTTTTACATCTATTACCCCTCGCGCCGGCAGATGCGGCCGGCGCTGAGAGCCTTCATCGACTTCTTCCGCCATGCGGAATGAAGAAAACCGTCAGCCGAGCTTCATCCGGTAGCGCACATGCCCATCTTCGCGGGCGTAGGTGTCATAGAGCTTTCGCGCCTGTTCGTTGTCGCGGTCGGTATGCCAGTAAAGACGGGACCAGCCCTTCTCCCGCGCGATCCCGATCAGGTCGTCGATCAATGCCCGGCCGATGCCGTGACCGCGAAACCGCTCGTCGAGATAGAGATCTTCCAGATAGCAATCCGGTGTCTTCACCCAGGTTGAGTCGTGGTAGTGATGGATGGCAAAGCCGGCCAGTTCCCCATCCACGACCGCCACCCGCATCGCCACGCGAGACTGCGGATCGAGAATGCGGGCCCAGGTCAGGTCGGTAACGTCATCGGCTAGCGTGACCTTGTAGAAGGCGAGGTAGCCGGCCCAGAGGCGGCACCACGCCGCCTCGTCTTCCGGCCGCGCATCACGGATCTCCAGCGACATGCCTTCAGGCCCCCGCCGCATTCAGAAGCGCCATCTGTGCATCGGAAAGCTGCAACTTGCCGGCCGCAATGATGCTTTCGATCTGCCGCAGGCTGGTGGCGCTGGCGATCGGCGCGGTAATGCCCGGACGCGCGGCAACCCATGCGATCGCAATCGCGGCAGGCGTCGCTCCCGTTTCCTTCGACACCTGATCGAGCGCCGCCAGAATACGGAAGCCCTTGTCGTTCAGGTAATCGTTGACACGGTAACCGCGGGCCGCACCCTCGGTATCCCTGGCTTCGCGATACTTGCCCGTGAGGAAGCCAGCGGCCAGCGCGTAGTAGCTGATGACGCCGATTTCCTCCGCGATGCAAAGATCGCCAAGAGCCCCGTCGAACTTGTTACGAGTGTAGAGATTGTATTCCGGCTGGATCACATCATAGCGCGGCAGGTTGTTCGCCTTGGACACTGCGAAGGATGCGGCGAGCTGGTCGGCATCGAAGTTGGAGCAGCCGATGGCCCGCACCTTGCCCTGTTCCTTCAGCCTGGCGAAGGCGCCGAGCGTTTCCTCATGGGATACGTCCGGATCCGGGGCGTGGGAGAGATAGAGGTCGATGTAATCGGTCTGCAGCCGGCGGAGCGAAGCCTCCACGGCTTCCGCGATCCACCTCGCGCTGAGGCCTGTCTTGCGGCCATTGTTATCGTAGCCGACCTTGGTGACGATCACCGCCTTGTCGCGAGCGATATGGCCGCGCTTCAGCCAGTTGCCGATCACGATTTCGCTCTCGCCGCCCTCATGACCGTCCACCCAGGCGGAATAGACATCCGCCGTGTCGATGGCGTTGTAGCCGGCATCGAAAAAAGCGTCGAGCAGGTCGAAAGAGGTCTTCTCATCGGCCGTCCAGCCGAACACGTTGCCGCCGAAAACAACCGGGGAGATCGAAAGGCCGGTACGGCCGAGTGCGCGCATCTGCATGAAATAACTCCGGAATCTTGAAAACGGCCATGAAGGTTAGGCAGGTATTGCCACAGGTTAGCAACCGGCGAGAAGATCCACCATTCAATTTCTGTGATCCGACATTCGCGACGGCGGGCGAAAGCCTCTCCGTCCAAAAAGCTGTCTTCACCCTTCCCCGTATCTCTCCCTGCGATACTGGCTCGGCGGCAGGGGCTGATGCTCGGCCCAGACGCGGCGCAGATGGCGGGTCGAGGAGAAGCCTGCGCGTTCCGCAACGCTTTCCATATCGAGACGGGTCTGGGAAAGGAGATCGCGGGCGAGCGCCACTCGCATGGTGTTGACGTATTCCGTCACCGACAGGCCGGCATGTTCGCGAAAAAGCCGCGTCAGATGGCGTTCGCTCAGCGCGCCGAGACGCGCAAGATCGCCAAGGCTCCAGTCACGCGCCGGCTCCTGCATCACCGCATCCTGAATGCGATGAATGGCCGGATGAATGTGGTTGCGGCCGGAGAGCCAGGGAGACAATTGCGGATCCGACCCGCTGCGCCTCAGATAGATCACCATGCGACGGGCAGCGGCGAGCGCAACTCGCGCCGAAGTAAGCCGCGCCACCACATGCAGCATGAGGTCGATGCCGGTGGAAATGCCGGCACTGGAAAAACGGTTGCCGTCCTCGACATAGAGGCGGTTCTCCAGCACGGTCGCGGTCGGCGCGAGCGCCTGAAGCTCCTCGATGCAATCCGAATGGGTGGTGCATTGCCGGCTATCCATCAGACCGGCAGCGCCCGCGAGCAATGCGCCGGAGCACACCGTCACCAGCCGCGTATCGCCCGTGACGACCGCGCGCAGCCAGTCTCTCAGGCGCTGAAGCTCTGGATCACTGCGCAATTCCGCAAGCCCGACCGAAAGGCTGCCGGAAATGAGGAGCATCGCTCCTTCCGGCAATCGCTCCGGCAAGGGTTCGAGGCCGTCGATCTTCAACCCGATCGAGGTCGTCTGGCTGGGCTTGTCGGAAATGTAGTGGCAATCGAAATGCAGGTCGTTCTGCTCGAGATTGGCATAGCGCAGCACTTCGAGTGGCCCGGCGATATCGATCAGCAGCGCCTCCGGCGGCACAAGCGTGAACACCGGAACGGTCTGCCTCTCTCCTGCCGGGCCGTTTTTGGTCATGCGGCGAGCGCCTTCTTGCCGAGCGCTTCCTCGACGGTTGCAATGCGGGCGAAGCGGCCGGCCAGCACCAGTTCGGTACGCTTGCGGATCGCCTCGGGATCGAAGGTCTCGCCCGAGGCATGGGTCATGGGGAAGGTCAGCGTCGCCTCGGAAACGAAATCGACATTCCAGCCGAGATCGGAGGCATGCCGGGTCGTGGTCTCGCAGCATTGCTCGGTGCGGATGCCGGAGATGATCAGCCGGCGGATGCCGTTCTCCACCAGCCAGACATCGAGGCCGGAACCGACCAGCGCCGAATGCCGGCTCTTGTGGAAGGTGACATCGGGCTCGAGCCGCAGTTCGGCGAGTGTACGCACGAAGCCGCTTTCGAGCGTAAAGGGTTCATCGGCGTCGACATGGAAGATACGCACGATCGGAATGCCGGCGGCGCGGGCGCCATCGATCAACGCCTGCTGGCGCTCAAAGTAGGACGCGGCCTTCGCCTGATCCCAGTACGGTCGCTGACGGAAGGATTCCTGCGCGTCGATGACAATCAATGCAGTGTTGATATCGGACATTTCTCGTTCTCCATGTGTTCAAGGATAGCCGAGAATATCCCTTGCAACATAGGGAAAAAGCACCGGACTGGACGAATGGCGGACATATCCGGCCACGGCATGCGGGGTGGGCTCCGTTGCGGCAAAGCCTCTTGAACGGACGTCCCAGCCGGCTACACTAGGCCCTTGGCCCGGATGGCCAGTCATTCACAGCGCAGATATGGGAGTTGGCGCCCTGGCCAGACTGATCAATATTTTATTCGGCAGTCTTTCCGTCGCCGGCGTCGTTCTCGCCTTCGTCTTTTTCTGCGCTTCGCTGACCCCCAGCCTGATGCCGCGTTCCGCGCTCGTGCAGGGCGCGCTTTCCGGCCTTGCGGCGGGTGTCGGCTATCTGATCGGCGTCATCCTCGAAAGCCTCTGGCTCTATCTGGAACTGCCGACGCGCCCGGCGATACGCCGTCGATTCGTGGCAATTGTCACCGCCGTCGGTCTTGTCGCGGCCATCGCCTCGCTCTGGCATGCGGCGGCGTGGCAGAATTCCATCCGGGAACTCTGGACGATGCCGGCGCTCGAAAGCGTGGACCCGCTGCGTCTGGTGGCGATCGCTCTTGCCGTCTTCGTCGTTCTGTTTCTGCTCGGCCGCCTGTTCCTGGCGCTCTTTCGCATCTTTGCGTCTCGCGCCGCCCGTATCCTGCCGCGCCGTATCTCAATCCTGATCGGCCTTGCCGCCGCGCTGCTGATCTTCTGGTCCGTCGGCGAGGGGCTTTTGCTGCGCGGTGCGCTCCGTCTTGCCGATTCCTCCTTCCGCCAGATGGATGCGCTGCTGGAAGACGAGATCGCTGCACCTTCCGATCCATCGAAAACCGGCAGCAGCGCATCTCTGCTCGACTGGCACGGTCTCGGCCGGCAGGGCCGCCATTTCATCGCATCCGGTCCCGGTCGCGCTGAAATCGAGACATTCTGGGGCACGCCGGCCATGGAGCCGATCCGGGTCTATGCCGGCCTCAACAGTGCCGGGACGATCGAGGAACGGGCGAAACTCGCCCTCGGCGAACTGATCCGGCAAGGCGGCTTTGAGCGCTCGACGCTCGTTATCGTCACTCCGACAGGAACCGGCTGGATTGATCCCGCAGCCATGGACACGCTCGACTATCTCCATCGCGGCGACGTCGCGAGCGTCGCGCTGCAATATTCCTACCTGACAAGCTGGCTTTCCCTGCTTGTCGAGCCCGAATACGGATCCGAGTCGGCCAGGGTTATGTTTCGTACCATCTACCGATACTGGAACGCCTTGCCGAAGGAGACGCGCCCGAAGCTCATCCTTTACGGTCTCAGTCTCGGCGCGCTGAATTCCCAGCAGTCCTCCGATCTTCTTGAGGTGATCGCCGACCCCTTCCAGGGCGCCCTGTGGGCCGGCCCGCCCTTCCAGAGCGCGATATGGAACGATGTGACGGCGTCGCGAAACCCTGGCTCACCGGCATGGCTGCCCGTCTTCCGTGACAGTTCCATCATCCGCTTCACCAACCAGAACCAGAATCTCGATATTCCCGGCGCGCATTGGGGTCCACTCAGGATCGTCTACCTGCAATATGCCAGCGATGCCGTGACCTTCTTCGATCCGTGGTCGTTCTATCGTTCTCCCCCGTGGCTTCAGGGAGAGCGCGGACCTGACGTGTCGCCCGCGCTACGCTGGTATCCGGCGCTCACCATGCTGCAATTGCTGTTCGACATGATGATCGCGACCACCAGTCCGATGGGCTACGGCCATGTCTATGCACCGCAGCACTATATCGATCCCTGGATCGCGGTGACGGGCCTCGATATCGATCCCGCCACCGTTGAGCGGCTGAAACGTCACTTCATCGAAAGGCAGTGACGCCGTCTCCTGCCTTGCACAATTCAGGCATGACCGCTGCACAGTCTTGCCGGAAATACGGGAGGATCAGTCCTCAAGGCCCTTCAGCACGTTGGCGACGTTGAGGCCGATTTCCGGCACGCCGTAGCCGCCTTCCATCACGGTGAGCACCGGCAGGCCGGTCGCGGCGACCATCTGGCCCATGCGGATATAGTCCGGCGTGGTCAGCTTGAAGAAGCTGATCGGATCCTTCTCGAAGGTATCGACCCCGAGCGACAGCACGATGGCCTCCGCGCCATAGGCCTCGATCCGCTTCAGCGCGTCGGCAAGGGCTGCCGCCCACACCTCGAAGGGCGTTCCCGCCGGCATCGGATAGTTGGCGTTCAGCCCCTCGCCCGCACCTTCGCCGGTTTCGTCGGCATAGCCGAGGAAATAGGGGAAGGCATCGGCCGGGTCGCCGTGCAGGGAGGCGAAGAAGATGTCGCCGCGATTGTAGGTGATGTCCTGCGTGCCGTTGCCGTGGTGGAAGTCGACATCGAGGATCGCCACCTTCTTCGCGCCATGGTCCAGCAGGCGCTGGGCGGCGACGGCTGCATTGTTGATGAAGCAGTAGCCGCCGAAGAGATCGATACCGGCATGATGGCCCGGCGGGCGGCAGAGCGAGAAGGCGAAGCGGTTGCCCTCCTTCAGCCAGTCGGCGCCGGAGAGCGCGACGTTCATCGACGACAGCGCCGCCTCATAGGTGCCCTTGGAGATCGAGGTCTCGACGGAGTTGGCATAATAGCCGACGGCGCCGTCGATATTGCGCGGCGCAAGGTTACGGCTGCGGCGGTAAGCGTAGGCCGTCGGTATCGCTTCGCCCGGATAACCCGCCTCGGTCCAGCGGTCCCAGCAGGTGCGCAGAAACTCCAGAAAACCCTCGTCATGCACCTTTTTCGCGGTGTCGAGGCCATATTCCGCCGGGGCGACCACGTCGGAAAAACCCGCTTCCTTCACCGCCGCCAATATCCATTCTGCCCTGAACGGCCCCTCGAAAGGCTTTACCAGCAGGCCGCCGTGCAGCTCTGTCTTGGCATCCCTAAGCTTATGTTTTTCGGAATAGAAAACCCGCATTTCGTTCCCTCTGTCTTCACGGTGGACGGAAGCTAGCGCCGCCTGCCGCGACAGGCAAGCGAAGAGAGACGTGCAATCACACCCACCCGCACCGGACTTGACGGCTGGCAATTTCACCTCTATTTGGAAACGATCATTTCCAAATCAGCCGAAGATACGGTCCGATCATGTCCGCCACCAGCCACCGCACCGCCGGCCGTCCCCGGGAGTTCGACATCGACGCAGCGCTCGACGCGGCCATCGTGGTATTCACCGAACGCGGCTATCACGGCACCTCGATTGCCGATCTGAAGGCCGCCATGGGCCTGACGGCCGGCAGCATCTACAAGGCCTTTCAGGACAAGAAGTCGATCTTCCTTGCGGCTTTCGACCGTTACAAGCAGGTGCGCAACGCCCTGCTCGAAGCCGAGCTCGCGCCGCTTGAAACCGGCCGCGACAAGGTGCGCGGCATGCTGCATTTCTATGCCGCGGCCGCCTGCGGCGAGACCGGACGCCGCGGCTGCCTTGCCATTGGTGCGACCGTCGAGCTCACCCTTTTCGACGCCGATGTCGATGGACGGGTCGCCCTCTCGCAGGCCCGCACACTGGAGCAGATCCGCGGCTTCATTCGCGACGGACAGGCGGACGGCTCGATCTCGTCCGATGTCGATGTCGATACGGCCGCACTCGCCGTCATGGCCTTCCTCCAGGGGATCCGTATCGTCGGCAAGACCAGCCCGAAGCCGGCCGCGACCCGCGCCGCCGCCGATGCGCTCCTCAAAATTCTCGATTGACCTTCTCTCCTCCCCCAAGGACTTCCTTATGACCACCATATCCGCCAGCCCAACCAAAGCCTCCGGCATCTCGGCCGGAATGACCTTCGTCATGGCTGCCGCCTGCGGCCTGATCGCCGCCAACCTCTATTATGCGCAGCCGCTCGCCGGCCCGATTGCCGATGCCATCGGTCTGCCGGCGCATGCGACCGGCCTGATCGTGACGCTGACGCAGATCGGTTACGGGCTCGGCCTGCTCTTCCTCGTGCCGCTTGGCGACCTTGTCGAAAACCGCCGGCTGATCCTCACCATGATCGGCGTCGTCACTCTTTCGCTGATCGCGGCCGGCCTTTCCTCCACGCCCGGCCCCTTCCTCGCGGCATCGCTCGCCATCGGCCTCGGTTCGGTCGCGGTGCAGATGATCGTGCCTTTCGCCGCCAATCTGGCGCCGGATTATGCCCGAGGCCGCGTGGTCGGCAATGTCATGAGCGGCCTGATGGTCGGCATCATGATGGCGCGGCCGGTCGCGAGCTTCCTCGCCCGCTTCACCTCCTGGCACGCAGTGTTCTTCCTCTCGGCCGCTGTCATGGTGGCGCTTGCCGCCGTGCTCGCCACGCGCCTGCCGGAGCGCCGTCCGACGACCCAGCTCGGCTATCTCGGCCTCCTTCGCTCGATGGCCCGCCAGCTTGCCACGCAGAAAGTGCTGCAGCGCCGTGCCGCCTATCAGGCCTGTCAGTTCGCCGCCTTCAGCCTGTTCTGGACGGTCACGCCGCTCTATCTCGCCGGTCCCGCCTTCAATCTCAGCCAGGCGGGCATCGCCCTCTTCGCGCTGGCCGGCGTTGCCGGCGCAATCGCCTCGCCGATGGCCGGAAGACTGGCCGACAAGGGCCTCGGCAAGCCCGCAACCGCGCTCGGCATCGCCAGCGTCGCCGCAGGCTACCTCGTCACCCATGTCGCGCCCGAAGGCAGCACGCTTGCGCTCGCCCTCCTGACGCTCGCCGCGATCCTCGTTGATTTCGGGGTGAGCATGACGCTGGTGACCGGCCAGCGCGCCATCTACGAACTCGGCGCGGAGCTGCGCAGCCGCCTGAACGGTCTGTTCATGGCGCTCTTCTTCACTGGTGGCGCCATCGGCTCGGCCGTCGGCGCATGGGCCTATGCGGAAGGCGGCTGGTCGCTTGCTTCGATGCTCGGCCTCGCCCTTCCGGTCGTCGCCTTCCTCTATTTCCTGACGGAAAAGCGCGTAACCGCCTGACGGGATTTGATCGCAGCCGGACAGGATCGCGTTCGGGGACGCCCTCGAACGCGATCAAGGTCGCGAAACAACGCGGGCAGCATGAAGAAAGAGCCATCTCCAGCAAAACAGGACGAGGCTCCCATGCGACTGAAACTTTCCCTCCTTGCCTTCCTTCTCGCCGTCACCCCGGCATTCTCCGCAGAGACGGTCGGCATCCAGAAGATCAGCGTGGTTTCACCGGAGCGGGACCGCTCGCTTGCGGTGACCGTCTGGTATCCATCCACCGGTGGTGGCGAAGAGATTATCGCCGGCGAAAACCGCATTTTCGAGGGAGCTTCCGCCCTGAGGAACGGCTCCATCCGGCAGGGCCGCTTTCCGCTCGTGCTCCTGTCCCATGGCTCCGGTTCCCGCGTCGAGGGCATGGCGTGGATCGCCACGCAGCTTGCGTCAGCCGGCTTCATCGTCGCCGGCCCCAACCATCCCGGCACCACAAGCGGCGATTCAACACCTGCCGCCACACCGAAAATCTGGGAACGCACCCGGGATCTTTCGGAGATCATCACCGCATTGACCGCCGACAGCCGCTTCGAAGCCGCCATCGATCCGGATCGCATCGGCGTCCTCGGCTTCTCTCTCGGCGGCAGCACGGCGATGGAACTTGCCGGCGCGCGGGCCGATCTCTCCGCCTTTGCCCGGTATTGCGACACCTATCCCGAGATGATGGATTGCCGATGGTTCCGCGGTGGGCGCGGCTTTGCCGACAATGAGGAGGTCGCGGTGGAAAAGCTCGACCTGCGCACGATCGACCGGACCCGCTTCGAGCAATCGAACCGCGATCCGCGCATCGTCTCGGCCGTGCTGGTCGATCCGGGCCTTGCCACCGTGTTCAAACCGGAAAGTGTGGAGGCCATCGATATTCCGCTGACCTTCATCAATCTCGGCAGCACGGGCGAAATCCCGGTCGCGGTGCTATCTGACAACCTCGCGAAACAGGCGCCGAATGCCAGCTATGCGCAGGTGGACAATTCCGATCATTTCAGCTTCCTGCCCGTCTGCAAGCCGGGTGCTGCCGGCTTCCTGGCATCCATCGGCGAACCTGACCCGATCTGCAATGAGAACCCGAAGAGATCGCGCGCCAGCATCCACGAGGAGCTGACGGGCCTGATCGTCTCCGCCTTCGAACGCACGTTGCAGGCCGCAAAATGAACCGTCAGCCAACGCGCTTCCAGAAAAAGGTGGTGTCGCAGTAGCGGCCATCGGGGAAGAGCGCATAGTCGGGAATGACACCGCTTCTGGTCCAGCCGAGCTTTTCGTAGATCTGCTCGGCCAGTTCCCCGGTCGCGGTGTCGAGCACCAGCAGGCTGCGGCCGTGCTTCGCGCTCTCCGCTTCCGCCGCCTGCATCAGCAGCTTCGACAGGCCAAGGCCGCGCGCGCGGCGATGCACGAGCAGCTTCATCAGGTCGGCGCGGTGCGGCTGGTTCGGCTTCAAGGCAAAGCCGATCTGCACCGTGCCGCTGACGCGACCGTCCACCTCGGCGACGAAGAGCAGAACCTCACGCCGGCCGACGGCTGCGGCCACACCCCGCCAGTAGGACTCGCCATCGCCGGGCGTAAATGGCGACATGAAGCCCACGGAAGCGCCGCCCTCGACGCAATCCGCCAGCACCTCGCAAAGGTCCGGCAGGGCGGCAAGCGCCTGTTGTTCGTCGAGCATGCGGATCGTTATCATGGGAGCGTCTCCGGGAGGCGAGAATTATCGATGGCCGAGGTCGATGACGACGGCATAGCGGGCGGGTTGCGAGGTGGCGTTGCGGAAGCCGTGGACATCGCCGATATTCATGAAGACGCAGTCTCCAGGCCGAAGCGTATAGACCGTCTCGCCCACCGTCAGTTCCATCTCGCCTTCGAACAGCCAGACATGCTGCCACTGGGCGCGGCTTGCCTGTTGCCCCTCGAAACGCACCTCGGCACCGGGCGGAAACTCCACCTCGACCACATCCACCCGCGAACCGGTGCCACCGGGCGAGACGGCGCGGCGCAGGTAACCACTCTCCGGATCGCGCCAGACCGGTTGGTCCTCTCGTCGGGCAATGGGAGAAACCTCCGGCCCCGCACTCGCAAAAAACACAGAGAGTGAAACACCGAGCGCCGAGCAGAGCCGCGCCAGCAGAGCCGCCGTCGGACTTGCCTCGGCACGCTCGATACGCGAGATCATCGCCCGGCTGACACCGGAAATCTCCGCCAGCTGGTCAAGCGTCAGGTTGCGCTCGCCACGAAGGCGTTTCACCCGCTCACCGACCGTCTTCTCGAAATATGCATCCATCGATTCCATTATCAGAGAATGCATTTCCCATATACTGGAGTCAAGCGACAAACAAAAAGACGGGGGTCATGATGACCGCCCGCCCTGAGATGAGTGCCGATATAGCCCGGCGCCTGTCTGTTCAGCCCTGAACCTGGCGGATCCAGTCCGGGAGGCTGTAGTAGTTGGAGATGCGGGCGACCTTGCCGTCCTTCAGTTCGAAAAAGGCGCCGGCCGGCAGCTTGTAGGTCTGGCCGTTGGCTTCCGGCAGGCCTTCATCGGTCGCGAGATATTCGCCGTTGACGACGAACTCGGCAGCGCCCCGCGTGCCGTCGGAATTGACCATGACGACCATGTCGGTCAGCGTTTCCTTGTAGCAACGGTTCATGTGGTCCATGAACTTGGCGAAGGTCTCCTTGCCGACCTGCCGTTCGCCCTGGTTGATGTCGTGGGCAACATCGTCCGTTAGGAGCGACAGGAAACGCTCCATGTCCTGGGCGTTGAAGGCATCGTAATAGGCGCGGATGGTGTCGGCGGCGGTCATGCAAAACTCCCTGGCATATGCAAACTTGGATCGAATGATTCGAGACGTTATAAACGCCTCCAAACCGTTAGAAGACAATCTATGACTCTGGAAATCAAATCCTTTTCAGGCAGCGACGCCAGCCCTTTCTTTGACGACCTGGCCCGGCTCCGGATCACCGTCTTCCGCGATTTCCCTTATCTCTATGATGGCGACCCCGCCTATGAGCACAAATATCTGGCGACATACGCGAAGTCCGAAGGCTCGGTTTTCGTGCTGGCCTTCGACGACGACAGGGTCGTCGGCGCGGCGACCGGCATGCCGATGACGGCTGAAACCGACGAGGTGAAGGCGCCCTTCATCGCCGCCGGGCATGACCCACAGGACTTCTTCTACTTCGGCGAAAGCGTGCTTCTCTCCAGTTATCGAGGGCTCGGCATCGGGGTGAAATTCTTCAAGGGTCGCGAGGCGCAGGCCAGGAAGCTTGCCCTTCCCTTCTGTACCTTCTGCTCGGTCGAGCGACCGGTCGACCATCCGCGCCGGCCGGCGGATTACGTGCCCCTCAACGGTTTCTGGGCGAATCGCGGCTATGTCCACCACCCCGAGCTTCGCACCACCTTCACGTGGCGCGATCTCGACGAAACCTCGGAAAGCCCGAAGCCCCTCTCCTTCTGGATCCGCGACATCCGCTGACCCCTTGCCGACCGCGACGACGGTGCGATGGCGAACCTCTGCCTATAATGACGTTTCCTGTCGCGCCCGCGCCGCAGCCCGTGCTTGCCACGTGGCAATGCCGGCCCTAATCCTAGTCAATCGCGCTGACCGTACCCCGGCTTTGACGATTCGATCCTTGCACCCCATCCAGCGCAGTTTCCATGTCCGAGCACCCGGCCCAGAACGCCTCCCTCATTTCCATTTTCAGCATCATCGCCTCGATGTGCGTGGTCGCGATCGGCAACGGCATGATGTTCGCCTATATTCCCTTCATGCTGTCGACGACGGATGCGCCGTCTTGGTCGGCGGGTGCGGCGGTGACGGCGTCGGCGGTGGGCGGCCTGATCGGCTGCTTCATCACGGGACCGCTGATCCGCCGGGTCGGGCATGCGCGCGTTTTCGCCTGCTCCATGGCGCTCGTCGTGCTGAGCTGGGTCACTGTCGGCTTCGGCCTCGATCCGCTGGCCTGGATCTTCGCCCGTGGTCTTTACGGGGTCGCCGGCAACGTCAACTTCATCATCTCGCAGAGCTGGCTCAATCATGCCGCCGCCAATTCCTGGCGCGGCAAGGCGATGTCGGCCTTCTACATGATCTATATCTTCGGCCTCGGGCTCGGCGCCTGGGTGTTCGGGCAGATGCCGGTCACCGGCAATGTCGTGCCCTTGATCGCCGTCGCCTTCACGGCCATCGCCATCCTGCCCATCGGCCTGACGCGCCTTCCCAATCCGCCACCGCCGGCCCATGTCAGCGTCAACGTGAAGATGGCGTGGCGCGCATCCCCTGTCGGCCTGGTCGGCGTTCTCGCCGCCGGCGGGCTTTCGATGCTGGTACAGGGTTTCGCGCCGATCTATGCCGCCGGCAACGGGGTCGGCCAACAGGACGTGGCGCTGCTGATGTTCGTCATGCAGTTCGGCATCGTCTTCATCCAGTATCCCATGGGCATCGTGTCCGACCGGATCGACCGGCGACTCGTCCTGCTCGCGACGGCCGCGCTCATCGTCGTGGTCGGGCTTGCGGCGCTCGTCGTGCCCTTCTCGCAGTTCATCCTGCTGATGCTGATCTTCTCGGTCTTCGCGGGCTCCGTCGAAACCGTCTATTCAATCGCCAACGCCCATGCCAATGACCGCACGGCGCCGGAGGATTTCGTGTCGCTCTCGTCCACCATGCTGCTCGCGTGGTCGGCGTCCGCCGTGTTCGTTCCGCTTCTGGTTACGGCTTTGACGCCGGTGCTGGGCGAACAAACCTTCATCTACGGCGCGATCCTCGTTGCGGCGGCCTACGGCCTCTTCGTGATGGCCCGTGTCAGGGTTCGCGCGCCCGTTCCTGCAAGCGATGCGGAAAGCTTCGAGCTGATGAGCGCGCAGGTTCCCCGTGCCGGCGCGCTGATCGAGACGGCGGAGAATGGCGGCAAAACGGCTGCAGCCCCCGGCCTGCAAGGCGAAAGATAGTCCGGCGGGTCCATTCTTTCCCCTTTGCGGGTTTCGCTACCGCTGCTATATGCGCAAGCCATGAGCACACAGAACCGCACGCCCCTCGACCATATCCGCAATTTCTCGATCGTCGCGCATATCGACCATGGAAAGTCGACTCTTGCCGACAGGTTGATCCAGCTGACCGGCGGCCTTGCCGAACGCGAGATGTCGGAACAGGTTCTGGACTCGATGGATATCGAGCGCGAACGCGGCATCACCATCAAGGCCCAGACGGTGCGCCTGCACTACAAGGCCAATGACGGCGACACCTATATCCTGAACCTCATCGACACCCCCGGCCACGTCGACTTCGCCTATGAAGTATCGCGTTCGCTGTCGGCCTGCGAAGGTTCGCTGCTGGTCGTCGACGCCTCCCAGGGCGTGGAAGCCCAGACGCTCGCCAACGTCTATCAGGCGATCGACAACAATCACGAGCTCGTCACCGTACTCAACAAGGTCGATCTTCCGGCCGCCGAACCCGAGCGCATCAAGGAGCAGATCGAGGAAGTCATCGGCATCGACGCTTCGGAAGCCGTGTTGATCTCGGCCAAGACCGGCCTCGGCATTCCGGATGTTCTGGAAGCGATCGTGCACAAGCTGCCGCCGCCGAAGAGCGAGCTTGGCGAAAAGGGCCCGCTGAAGGCCCTGCTCGTCGACAGCTGGTACGACACCTATCTCGGCGTCATGGTTCTGGTGCGCATCCTCGATGGCGTCCTGACCAAGGGCCAGACGATCCGCATGATGGGCACGGATGCCAAGTACACGATCGAACGCGTCGGCGTGCTGACCCCGAAGATGGTCAATGTCGACAGCCTCGGCCCCGGCGAGATCGGCTTCATCACCGCCTCGATCAAGGAAGT
>QFQX01000111.1 GCA_003248775.1 Shinella sp.
CCGGAATGAGAATACGCCGACCGTCGAAGGAATAGACATCCTCGCGCACAATCCCTTTCACCATGCCGGCGAGATCGGAATTGATCGCCGTTTCCAGCGTTCCCCGGATCATCGTGCCCTGCGGGATCCAGGCATCGGTGCGACGGTTCTCGGTTGCGACCGACACCTCCACACCCTGTCCACCCATCGCCTTCAGGAAGGCACGATCACCATCGACAGCACTGCCGGCTTCTCCATTCACGGCCGTGGATGCACCCGGTGTGCTGTTTACCCCGAACATACCTGCGCCAGAAGCGTCGGACGATGTCGCCGACGCGCTTCTCGTCTGGTCGGATTGATCGAAGACCATGGCGGAGGAGCGGACGCGCTCCAGCAACTTGGCCTTCCGCTCCAGCTCGATGCATTTCGGATCGTCCGGATTCTTGCCCCGTGAACAATCGATCTCGGCGGGCGGTGCGACAGGGGCCGCGGCCGGCACCCGCGGCGCCGGTGGCGGAGGAGGCGGGGGTGGTGCTTCCGGAATTTCGACCGTGGGCAGCGGCGGCGGTGACGGTGTCCTGAAGCCTTCATTTCTCGGTGTCTGGACCGGTCGAAACTCTTCGCGGGGCGTCGTATCGATCGGCGGCTCCGCTTCCCCGCCCGCCAGAAGGAAATAAAGGACTGCGCCAACACCAGCGATACCTGCGACGACGGCAAACGGGCGTATGAGACCTATGCCGCCGCGCCTCACCTCTCCACCGATGTAGGTATCGGTGTCGATCGAGTGGTAATTGGGATCGGACATGGTGCGCCTCCTATCTTGACTGCGATTGCTGGTTGAATGTTCCCTTGCCAATTCGCTTCGGCGCGACCGCGCCCTCGATCGGTGCGGGCACATCGGCAGGGGCAGTCCGGAGATTGAAGAGGCAGGTCTCGGCCTCGCTACCAAACCGCAGCGTCCACTGCCGCGAGACCTTGTCGATGACGATATAGTCGGCCTCGCGGCGGTAGTTCACTAGGCTCTCACGGCGTCTGGCGTCGACGATGAAGATTGCCGGGATGTCGCCGGTGAATTTCATGAAAGTCTTCAATCCATCGTCAAAGACCCAGAGCGGTTTGGCTCCGTCGCTGCCCTTGAAGCCATAGTCGTAATTGACCTTGTCGCGGCGGATGTTCTTGATGTTGGGGTTGAGCTGGGCATCCTGTGCTTGCTTCCAGAGCTCCGCCGTGCCTTTCAGCCCGGCATCCTCTGGATAGGTGAACCGCAATTTGAAGGTCTGGTTCTGCATCACCTTGGTGTCGTTGACACGCAGGTCGAAGGAATAGGTTCGCTTCGTCGTGACCACCGACAGATTGGTGGCCGCATCCTTCTCCATCGGTTTCAGGGTGAGCGAGCGCCGGTCGGCCGAGGTCAGGATCTGCCAGGAGACGGTGTCGCCGGCGACGACCTGCGTTATATCCTCATCCGCGCCGAACAGGACGGTCGTCACCAATCCGTAGGTGCCCGTCACGAGGAATACCTGCTCGGCCGAGTAGGGAAGCGACCGGATTCTCGGGTCGAGGCGACCTGGCCTTGCAACCAGTTCGGCATGTGCGGCCAGCGGCCCGAGCAGTATCAAAAGGGAAATTGCAACCGTCCACCTCATCATGGCGTGATCCCTGAGGGCATGGTCTCGGGAACTCTTGCATATTCGGTCACGACAAAGCCGAGAGGATTATAGAGACGGACCCGGTTGCTGGCGGGCAGGTTGATCTGCCGGTAGCGTATCGTCGCCGACCAGCGAGTGACGACATCGCCACCGCGGCGACGTTCACGTGTTTCGAAGCGGACGGCCATGGTCGATGGATTTAGGGGATTGACCGAGAGGATTTCCGGACGGATTTCGCCGGTTGCACCGAGCGTCTTGACCGGACCCCTCGGATTGGAGGGGTTCAACCAGGCCTCGTAGTCCTTGAAGGCCTGCGAGCCGGGTTCCGACCACAGCGCGATCATGTCGAAATTATCCGACAGATAGCGGGGATCGTAGGTTTCGCGGCGGATCACGTAGTTGCCGGCGAAAGCCGCGCGCACGGCCTGATTTTCCGAGACCGTCGCACGGTCTTTATCGAGCGTGGTCACCGTCTCCATGTAGCCGGTGTTCCGGTCCACGATAAGGGGCACGACCTCGGTGCGAACCAGCGGAAAGAGTTGCGCCACCGAAAACGACAGCACGCCGGCGACCGCCCAGCCGGCCACGGCAAACCCCAGCAGGATTATGCCGATCAAGGTACGAAGCGATCGGTTCTTCTCACCCCAGGAAAGGTGCTGGTCGTAGATGTCCTGCGGCCCGGCAACCTGGTCGGTTGGTACGGCTCGCA
>QFQX01000069.1 GCA_003248775.1 Shinella sp.
AACCGGTTATCCCGAAAAGACAAACGAAAACAAAAGAAATGAGAGTCTGGCTGGTTCAGAATGAACCTGACAGACTCTAGGCTATCGCCAGAGATCCAATCAGTTCAGCATTGCATAGGATTGCCGCAAGCCCTGACCTTCCAGCCAGCCGATCACGGCTTCCGGTTCGTCGGTCTGGATGATGGTGGCGCCCCTGTCGATCCAGAAGCCGTAGACCGCGTCCGTCTGTCCCTCAGACCACGCCAGCCCATCACCGCGGCCACCGGCGACCATGCCTTCCGGCCGATCGGTGATCGGGTAGGTGTTGATCCACATGTGGAAATTGCCGCGGATCGCCGCTGCCCGGGCGCGTGGGGAGAAGAGCGGTCCGCCCGCCGCTGTCAGCGGTTCGGCCGCATCCCTGCGCCAGTTGATCATCTCGGTGGCCGGGGCATCGAATGCTCCCGCGACCCTCGCCACGAATGCCGTGTCTTTCACGGCATCGTCGGCGAGGATCGGCATGAAGGCGACATCGGGGCCGATGCGCGCCATCACCGCACGGGCGCGCTCCAGCCGCTCCTCGTTCCAGATCGCCGTCTTGATCAGGATGCCGTCGGCCATGCCGAGCCTGCGGGCAGTCGCGACGATCTCCACCAGATCCTCGGGTTCCAGCTTGTTGTCGATGTTGACGAGAATGCGGCCCTTGGCATGCAGCAGCATTTCTTCCAGCGTCGGCACCGGTTCGTCGGTCACGATGCCCGTGCCTTCCACCACGAGCCGGCAGGTCTTCAACGTGGCAAGGCTTTGTTCCGCAACGGCTCCCTTGCATGTCGTCGTGCGCTCCAGCGTCGCGTCGTGCATCACGACAAGCGCGCGGTCCTGCGACCGGCGCACGTCGAGTTCGACCATTTCGACACCGATCGATGCCGAATGATCGATGGCATCCCGGGAGTTTTCAGCGCGCACGACCTTGCCGTTTTCCTTCCAGCCCGCGCGATGGGCAACCACCATCACATGGTCGCGCCACCGGTTGGCGTCCGACAATCGCTCGCGGATCATTCCGGCATGGCTGGCTTCGGGAATATAGGCATCGGAAGGAAGGGCGGGAACGAAGGACAGGATCGTGGCGACAAACGGGACGATCAGACGCATGGGACGGCTCCGGGTCCGGATGGATCATGATGTCGCGATAAAACCGCCGGATCACAGGGCGATGAAGGATTGGTGACGCTTGCATGACGCAGGCCATGGAACAGTAGGCCGCCGCGGTCGTTGCCTCCCCAAAACAGGATAACGATGGAAAGGGTGATCGCCATGGACCAGATGAACAATGCGGCCGAGGAAACGATACGGGTCATCCATGCGGACCTGCCCGTCAACGCGACGCTGCATCTGTGGCTGAAGGCGGTCAGTCCCGAAACACCCGGCTCGCTCTCGCTGCACAGCGTCAACGGCAAGTTCGGCGAGGTACAGGCGATCAATGCCGAAGAACATTCCTTCCGCATCTATCAGGTTTTCGGCGGCGGCCCGATAGAATTGCGCTACGACAGCCGCGACACTGCCGTCTCCGTCGCCTACTGGTTCACAGCCTCGGATGTGCTGGAGACCGGCATTACGGTCCTGCACACCAGCCCGGCCAACCAGCCGCCGGATCTTGCCGCGAGCTATCATTTCCGCCCACCCTTTGGCTGGATGAACGATCCGAACGGTTTCGGACGCTTCGGCGGTCGTCCGCATCTTTTCTACCAGCACTATTCGCATGGCCGCATGTGGAACAACATGCATTGGGGCCACGCGGTATCGTCGGATTACCTCCGCTGGCGGCACATGCCGGTCTTTCTCTTCCCTTCCGAGGACTTGGCGGCGCGTCCGGACAAAAGGGGAGGGGCCTTTTCCGGTTCGGCAATCCCCCTGCCGAACGGACCAGGGGTTCGCGTCTTCTTCACCGAGAAGGTGAACGAGCGAATCCCCGAACAGGAGATTCAGATGACGGCGACATCCGCCGATCTCTTCACCGCGGGCGAAGCCTCGGTGCTTCTGGCGCAGAAGCCGGCGGGAGAGGGACTGAGCTCCGATTTCCGCGATCCCTACGTCTTTAAAGGACCCGACGGCCTCTGGAAGATGCTGCTCGGCAGCCAGAGCGAGGAGGGCGGTGTCATCCTGCTTTACGATACCGATGACCCGCAGGCCGCGAGTGGCTGGACCTATCGCGGCAAGTTGCTGGTCGACAGCCGGTATCGCACGACAGCGCTGGAATGCCCTTGTCTGCTGCCGATCGATGGCGAGGCGACGGACCCGAAGACGCGCTGGGCGCTGATCTATGGCCTGATGCATTCGCTGGACGAGAAAACCGGCCGGCGTAACCTCACCATGGTCGATGTCGGCTGGTTCGACGGGAAAACCTTCTCCCGGGAGTTCAGCCGGGAACTCGATTTCGCCGCCGATAATTATGCCTTCCAGGCCTTCACCGATGGCCAGACGCCGGTGGGTATCGGCTGGCTCGGCAATTGGGTCGATACGGGTCCGACGATCGATTTCCCGAGCGCCATGACCTTGCCGCGAACGCTGAAGCTGGAGAACGGTCAGTTGCTTACCCCGCCCATCGGAACGGCGGAGAGCCTCAGGAGCCATATTCTCGACCGCACCCGGCTTGCAGCGGGAAGCGTTGTCGCCTTCCTCAACGGTGCGGTCGAAATCCTGTTCGATCTTTCGGAGGCAGGCCTGCCCTTCGAACTCTCGCTCGATCATCCCCATGTTCCGCTCGGTGTCGCTCAGGACGAGACGGGGCTTTTAATTCGCTATGGCGAAAACGATGCGTCAAGGCCGCGCTATCTGGCGGAGGGCGCACGCGCCAGCCGCCTGCGCATCTTTCTCGACTATGGCTCCATCGAAGTGTTTGCCGATGGCGGCCGCTATGCCGGTACCAAGCGGATCGAAGGTTTCGAGCCGGTTCGCTCCGCCCGTCTCGTCGCCGGTGCGGATGCGATCCGTTCCGCCACGATCTGGGCACTCAGGCTCTGACCTTCTATTCCGCCGCTGCGGACGTTCCGCGCACCCTGACCACCGTCACCGTGCAGGGGGCGGTTGCGGCCACTTCTCCCGCAACGCTGCCGAGCAGCGAGCGCATGGTCGAATTTGCTCTGGCACCCATGACGATATGGTCGACCATGTTATCCCGCGCGTAATCGAGAATGGCTTGCGCCGGGGAAACTGACTCGATCACGTGATAGGTGACGGTGCCCTCGGGTGCTTTCAGCGGTTCGGCCCAGGACTTGAGCTGCACCAGCCGCGCCACATGCTTGTTGTTGCCCTGCGCATCCAGATCGCTTTCCAGACTGATGCGGGCGATCTTCAGGACATTGAGGCAGGCGATGCGGGCATCGGACGTCTTTTCGATGATGCGGCTCACCGTCAGCCGCAGCGCATCCGCCAGCGTTTCTGATCCGGTCGAAAGATCTATCGCCACCATGACGATCGGCGCGTTCGCAAGGCTTGCGACGGCATTCGCCGGTTTCAGGAGCTCGATGGGATCGGGATTGAAGCGACGCTTGATGACGAGGGAGAGGCCGTCACGTTTCAGCTTCTCGGCGCGGGCCGTCAGCGTCACTTTGGAAAGATCCTGCAGGTCCATCGCCAGTTGCGCTGCGGTCGGGTAACGCCGCGCCGGATTGATCTCCAGGCATCGCAGAATGACCTCCTGCAACGCCTTGGGAATGTCAGGATTCAGCAGACGCGGTGGAATGGCGTCGCGCCACAGGCGTTTTTTCAGCCCCTTCATCCGCTGCGGGTCGCCGAAGGGCCGTTTGCCGGTGGCGAGGAAATACATCAGCACCCCGAGGGCAAAGAGGTCGCTGCGGAAATCGCTTCTGACGCCGAGGATCTGTTCCGGCGCCATATAGGGTGCCGTGCCATAGGGCAGGCGGAATTCCTCGTCCATCAGGTCGGGTAGCTGCAAATGCCGGGCAAGGCCGTAATCGATCAAAACGGCCTCGCCGGTATCGCGGAACATGATGTTCGATGGCTTGATATCGAGATGCACCACGTTCTGCCGATGCAGGTCGGCAAGTGCCGTGGCGATGTGGTTGCCGAGAAGCGCAACTTCCTCCACGGCCCGGGGCAGGTCGTCGAGCAGGGGATAGAGCGACTTTCCGGGCAGCCGCTCGAAGACGATATAGGGCTGTACGGCGAAATCCCCGTTCGCGACGAAACGGGGCACATGAATGCCGGAGAGACGCGGCATGATCATCTGTTCCATCTCGAAGCCGACGATCATCGCCGGATCTATGCCCTGGCCGAGTTCCGGCACCTTCATCAGCATCGGGAAATCGATGTCGGGCCGGGTGACCTCGAACAGGCGCGCCATGCCACCCTTGTGGGCAAGCTCGCCGATGGTGAAGCCATCGATCACGCTACCGCTTTCGAGATGCGTCTTTGCCATGTTCACCGCCCCCGGGCCAGTCTGGCCGCCAGACTGTCGGGCAGGCCCGCCGCGCGGATCTTCGCGGCGGCCGCTTCGATGTCATAGCCCACGCGATGAAATTCGAGCTCGCTTTTCCCCAAGTCAAGGATGCCGAATGCCGCGGCGGGGTTTCCGTCGCGGGGCTGTCCGACAGAACCCATGACTGCCAGCCAGCGCCGTTGGGAGAGAAGCGGTATTCCGTTCGCCGATGTCGGGGTGAATGCCGAAACCTTGTCGTGTGCGCCGAGGCAATAGAGCGCCGGGCGATGCAGGTGGCCGCAGAAGATCAGCCGTGCCCGACAGGAGGCGAACTGTCGAAGCGCGTCATCCGTATCCGTCACATAGCTGAAACGGGCAGGGGTCGCCGCGTTGGAATGCACATAGAGGCAATCGCTCTCCTCGGCCTGCAGCGGCAGGCCGGCGAGAAAGATGCGTTCGTCCGTACCAAGCTGGCCGCGTGTCCAGTCTATGGCAGCGGTCGCTGTCTCGTTCATGGAAATTGCCGGATCGTCCAGGGCCTGATCGTGATTGCCGCGTACGACGATGGCGCCGCTTTCGGCCAGTTCCATCGTCTTGCGGGTGCACCAGGCCGGATCGGCCCCGTAGCCGACGATATCGCCGAGCACAATGTAACGCGCGGCCCCTTGTCGCGCGGCTGCGTCGAGTACGGCTTCGTAGGCTTCGCGATTGGCGTGGATATCGGAAATCAAAGCGATCCGCATGGCCCCTCCCTGGCGACGAATGCTCGAAGCGCCAATCTAGGGGGCTTTTGCCGGGGATGCTATTGGCCGGAAGGAGGGTGTGCTCGCAACGCTCGGCCGGTCAGGCTTTCAGGCGGGATGCAGGGCCTGCTTCTCGCTCGGTGCCGTCTTCTTTTCTTGCTGCGGTTTTTCCGAAGGTTCGGAGCCTGAGGCATGCAGATCCTCCAGCCGTTTCTTGATCGCCAGTGCGTAGATCGTCTGCAGGATATTGCGGTCGGAAAGATGCGGGTCGGTCAGTGCCAGAAGTGCCGCGCGAACCAGCTTCTTGTTGTTCACCTGCGGGCAGCGGCCTTGCACATAGGCATAGAGTGCCGCGTCGCCCAACCCGGTGGAAGCACCGTCGACCAGAGCCTCGTAGATTTTCCGCTTTGCCAATTCATTTCTCCATCCCGTTGCGCCGCGCTCGCCCCGCGAAGCAGTGGGACACCATAGCCGTCACAAAACTGTCACGCAACGAACCTCATCCTGCAGCTGCGAAATGAGGCGCGCGGGGCGTCATCGCTGCGTCAAACAGCCGAAGTAGCGTGATGATCTGTCCGTTTGCGCTCTGCGGCATTCGCCCCTCTGGCGAAGTTGCAAGAGCTGTGGGACGCTGATTAATGGCAGGTGGAGAACAGCATGAATACGCCGCAATTGCATGTGCCCGAAAGGCCGGTCGACGCGCTTCTCAATGAAGTCGTTGCCCTGCGGGCCGAGATCCTCGAGGCTTCGGCGGCGATGATCGAAAGGTTCGGTTCCGATGTGGTCGAGGCCGATCCCGCGCTCGCCAACCTCGCGCACTACCTCGCCCTGCGGCATCATGACCTTCGGCCGTTGCAGCGGCGGCTGATGTGTCTCGGCCTTTCCTCACTCGGACGGCTGGAAAGCCGCGTTCTCCCGACGCTGGATGCGGTGATTGCAGCGCTTGGCGCGCTTGCCGGCGGCGATGGTTTGGCCACCATGCCTTCGGAATCCGATTTCTTCATCGGTGAAGTCCGCCTTTCCGAAGCCGCGACCGATCTTCTGGGACCGGCTCATCTCCATCGCCGCACCCGCATCATGGTGACCCTACCAAGCGAAGCGGCGGAGAAACCCGATTTCCTGCTCGATCTTGCGAAGGCCGGTATGGATGTTGCCCGCATCAACTGCGCCCATGATGGCCCCGAGGCCTGGCGTTCCATGGCCGCGCATGTACGCGCCGCGGGCAAGGCGGTCGGCCGCGACATCGCCGTGCTGATGGATATTGCCGGCCCGAAGATCCGCACTGCCGAGGTTCAGTTGCCGGAAAAGAAGGCGCGGCTTGCTGCCGGTGACAGGGTGCGCCTCGTCGCCTCGGGAGAGCCGCGCGTCTGCGATCGGGTGAAGTTTTCCGCCGGCGTTTCCCTGCCGGAAATGGTCACCCGTCTCTCGGTCGGCGACCGCGTGCGTTACGACGACGGCAAGCTGGAAGCCGTGGTCGAAAGCACACAGCCCGGGGAGGCGGTCATTCTCGTACAGAAGACCAAGGCCGGCGGCACGAAGCTGAAGCCGGAAAAAGGCATCAACCTGCCCGATACCTCGCTCGGTCTGTCGCCGCTCACCGCCAAGGACGAGACGGATCTCGCGACCGTCATCGAATGCGGCGACATCATCGGCTACTCCTTCGTCAGCAGGCCGGAGGACATCGATTTGCTCGATGCGGTTCTGGCGCGCTACGGAGCGGTGGATCGCCACCTCGGCCTGATCGCCAAGATCGAACAGCCGGATGCCGTCCGCAACCTCCCCACGCTGATTGCCCGCGCCCGGCAGCGCGGCCCCTTCGGCATCATGATCGCACGCGGCGACCTTGCTGCCGAAATCGGGTTCGAACGTCTTGCCGAGATGCAGGAGGAGATCTTGTGGATCTGTGAGGCGGCTTCCGTGCCCGCCATATGGGCGACGCAGGTTCTGGAGGATCTCGTGCGCGAAGGCATTCCGACGCGCGGGGAAATGACCGATGCGGCCATGGCCGCACGCGCCGAATGTGTCATGCTGAACAAGGGCCCGGCCGTCGGTCAGGCCGTCGAACTGCTCGATCGTCTCCTGTCGCGTATGGACGAGCATATGCAGAAGAAGACACCGACGCTGAGGGCGCTGAAGTCCTGGTGATTTCGCCGCCGCAGGTCCTGGCAGGTGGCCAGCCGCCTATTCGGCCGCCGTCTGCTTCATTGCGGAAACCTGTGTGATGAAGGCGCGAAGGGCGGCCGGACGCACCGGCTTGTGCTGCAGGGCGATGTGCTGCCTTTCGGCTTCCGCGCGCACTTCCAGCGTGCGGTCGGCGGTCAACAGCAGGGCCGGAACATCCCGCTCATAGAGCGCGCGCAGCCGAAGGATCGCCCCGATCCCGCTGCCGTCGCCCAGATGATAATCGGCGATGATCAGATCCGGCGGCTCCTTGCTGGCCGCGACGATCGTATCGAGTTCCTCGATCGAACCGGCGCACTGGACATCGCAGCCCCAGCCGGAAATGAGAAGCTGCATGCCTTCGAGGATCTTCGGTTCGTTGTCGATGCAGAGGATTTTCAGGCCGCGCAGCGGCTGGGCTCCCTTGTCCTGCCTTGCCAGTTCGGCCACGCCGCCGCCCATCGGCACCGACTGGTCGAGCGGCATGAGAATCCGGAACGTCGTGCCCTTGCCCTGCTTGGACGAGAGTTGCACCGGATGGTTGAGCACACGCGCGATGCGGTCGACGATGGAAAGGCCAAGACCAAGGCCAGAGGCCGTGCGCATGCCTTCTTCCAGTCGCGCGAATTCCTTGAAGACGGTGCGGAACTTCGATGACGGAATGCCTATGCCGGAATCCATCACCTGGATCGCCACTTCCTTGCCCTGCCGTCTTGCGCCGACGAGCACCCGTCCCGAAGGCGTGTACTTGATGGCGTTGGAAACGAGGTTCTGCACCAGCCGGCGCAGCAGGTTCGGGTCGGAGCGCACCCTGAGTGAGGTCGGCATGACGATCAGCTTCAGGTTTTTCTCGCGCGCCATCGGCGCGAAGTCTGTCTCGATGCGTTCCAGAAGGTCGTGAAGCGCTACGGAGGCAAGGCGTGGCTTCATCGCGCCGGTGTCGAGCCGCGAGATATCGAGCACGGCGCCGAGGATGATCTCGACGGATTCCAGTGCTGAATCGATATTGCGCACGAGAGGACTGTTCTCGCTGTCCCCGAGCCTTTCGACCAGCGAGGAGGAATAGAGACGCGCGGCATTGAGCGGCTGTAGAATGTCGTGGCCTGCCGCCGCGAAGAAACGCGTCTTGCCGATATTGGCTTCGTCGGCGGCAGCGCGCGCTTCGGCGAGTGCGTGGTTCACCCGGGTCAGTTCCGCGGTGCGCTCGCTCACGCGTTGCTCCAGCGTCTCGTTCGCCTGCTTCAGCGCCTTGTCGGCCGCCACCTGGCTGCTGATGTCGGTGAAGGTCGCGACGATGCCTTTGTCCGGCATTGCGTTGCAGCGAACTTCGATGATCCGCTCGCCGCCTGCGGTGACAAGCTGGAACGGCTTGTCGAATTGCTGGAAACGGCGCACCAGCGGCGCCTGTTCGCCCGCGGAAACATCGCCTCGATCCGCCAGGATCGCCACGATATCGGTAAGGGGATAACCGACCTGTCCCACATGCTCGGGCAGGTCGAGCAAGCTGCGAAAGCGCCGGTTCCAGATGGTCAGCCGGCTGCTCGCGTCGAACACGGCGATGCCTTGTTCCATCTGCGAAAGCGCCGTCTGCAGCATGTCCTGATTGTACTGCAGCGCTTCGCTGGCCTGATCGAGCAGCCAGGCCGTATCGGCGGAGGTATCCTCCGCCTTCTGCAGGATCAGCGACAGGACGAGACGCGCGGAAGACGAACCGATGGCGCTGCCGAGCAACTGTTCCGAAAAGTGGATGAAGGCCATGTCGGCGGGACTGTTGTCGTCCAGTCTGCGCCCAACGGTTTGCTCGTAGCTGCGGAACGACCGTTGCATGCGCTCGTCGCCGAGATAGCGGGCAATGGCTGCCTTGAGATCGCCGACGGAAACCCGAGTCTTCCAGCCTCGTGTGGCAAACTGTGTCCGCGGATGGCGCTTGACGAAAATGCCGGACTGGATGCGCTCGACTGGCCGAGGATTGCGGCTGAGCGTGCCGCCGATGAAGGCGGCGGTGTTGACCAGCAGGCTGAGCAGCGTGCCGTTGACCAGCGGGTCGGCTTCCGCTCCGGTGAACATGCCGATCCCGGGAAAGAGGAAGCTCAGGATTGAGGCGGCGATGTGGCTGTTGTCTTCCGCGCCGAAGCTCGGAAGGAACAGCAGATAGGCCCAGACGAAGAACCCGGAACTGAGACCCGCAATCGCGCCGCGGGCATTGGCGCGCCGCCAGAGAAGCCCACCGAACAGCGACGGCGCAATCTGAGCTATGGCTGCAAAGGCAAGTAGCCCGATTGAGGCGAGCCCGGTCGTGTTGTCGGCCGAGCGGTAATAGACATAACCGAGCAGCATGACGCCGAAGATGGCGGTGCGGCGGATATGCAGCAGCGTCTTGGCAAAATCCGCCCGGTGGCTCGGCCTGCCGAGAAGTTTCTGCCTCAGGAAGATCGGCAGCACCATGTCGTTCGACACCATGATGGCGAGCGCCACCGATGCGACGATGACCATGGCGGTCGCGGCCGAAAAGCCGCCAAGGAAGGTAATCAGCGAGACGAAGCGCATCTCATGGGTGAGCGGCAGCGAAAGCACGTAAAGATCGGCATTGCCGGTGCCGCCGAACAGCATGATGCCGCCCATCGCGGCCGGCAGCACGAAGATGTTGATGGCTACCAGATAGAGCGGCATCAGGAATGCGGCGAGTTTCAGTTCCCTTGCCGTCCGGTTTTCGACCACGGTCACATGGAACTGGCGGGGCAGCATGACGATCGCGAAGGCTGACAGCGCGATCAGCAGGACCCAGCGGCCGGGTGGGGTGTGGTGCGTCAGCGCCGCCATCACTGCCTGATTTTCCACCGCCCGCTGCCAGAGATCCGAGGGCCCGTCGAACAGGAAGAAGACGACATAGATGCCGAGCGTCCAGAAGGCGACCAGCTTGACGACGGATTCCCACGCAATTGCGAGGATCAACCCGTCCTGATGTTCCGTTGCGTCCGTGTGGCGGGTGCCGAAGACGACAGCAAAGCAGGCGAGCAGGAAGGCGACGATCAGCGGGAGATCGACGAAATAGAGATTGCCGGTGCCGATACCGTATTCGGTCGGGTCCACCATGGCAGTGACTGAATTGGAGACCGCCTTCAGTTGCAGGGCGATGTAGGGGATCGTGCCGACGAGGCAGATCATTGTGACCAGCATGCCGACGATCGGGTTCTTGCCGTATCGCGCTGCGATGAAGTCGGCGCCCGATGTCAGCTTCTCGGCCTTTGCAAGCTCGATGATGCGTCGCAGGATAGGCATGCCGACCGTGAACATCAGGATTGGGCCGATATAGATGGCGGTGAATTCCAGCCCGCGCTCCGCAGCCAACCCGACGCCGCCGAAATAAGTCCAGGAGGTGCAGTAAACGGCAAGGCTGAGCGCATAGACCACCGGCCGACCGTTGCCGGGAACGCCGTAGACACGGCTTTTCCTGTCGCCGTAGCTTGCTACCGCAAAGAGCAGCAACAGATAGGCGAAGGCCGATGCGAAGATAACCCAACCCGGTAGCACGCTTCCTCCTCATGAACGGCGCGCCAGAACTGCAAATGACTGTACGGGAAGTCCCCTGCATTTGAAATCGCTTGTGGATTGACATTAAGTCGAAGGTATCCGGCCGGCGAAGGCGGATTCAGTGTTTGCGGATGATCAAAACTTGATTAACCATGGGCATGGCGGGGCGTTCGTGGCGGCGAGCGCGTGTCGCGGTCAATTAAAAGGAGAAGGGTAATGCTGAACGAGTTCAAGACATTCATTGCACGTGGCAATGTCATGGATCTCGCAGTCGGCGTCATCATTGGTGGCGCGTTTGGTCTGATCGTCAATTCTCTGGTTCAGGATATCGTCATGCCGATCGTCGGGGTCATCTTCGGCGGTTTCGATTTCTCCAACTACTTCCTGCCCCTGAGCTCGAAGGTGACGGCGACATCGCTTGCCGCCGCCCGCGAACAGGGTGCCGTTTTCGCCTATGGCAACTTCATCACCGTGGTGATCAACTTTCTGATCCTCGCCTGGATCATTTTCCTCATGGTCAAGGGTGTCAACACGCTCAGGGCTTCGCTTGAAAAGCAGGAAAAGAAGGTTGCCGAAGAAGCTCCGCCGGCGGCCGATATCCAGCTTCTGACGGAAATCCGCGATCTTCTGAAGACCCGTTGATCGCATTCTCATGCAATCCAGAGACCGCGGCAAAGTCCGCGGTCTTTTTCATTCATCACTGAAATCGATTTTGCGCTCACCGAATGTCATGGGATTTTCCCTGCGCGATCGGGTAGAGCTCTTGAACATCGGCAAGTTTCAAAGGGGCTCTGCATGTCGCTCGTCAAGGATCTCAGCCCGCGCGCTCTGGCCGCGCCGGAAAGCGGGATCGTCGAAATCATCAATTACGCCCGCGGGCGTGACGGCCTGTTGCCGCTCTGGGCAGGCGAGGGTGATCTTCCCAGCCCGGAATTCATCAATCGCGCCGCAAGCGACGCGCTTCTCGCCGGCGAGACCTTCTACACCTGGCAGCGTGGCATCCCCGAATTGCGCGAGGCGCTTTCGCGCTATTACGCCCGGCATTTCGGCGTGGAACTGCCGCCGGAGCATTTCTATGTGACCGGTTCGGGCATGCAGTCGATTGCGCTTTGCGTTCAGGCTCTGACGGAGCCGGGCGACGAGATGATCTACCTGTCGCCGGCCTGGCCCAACATCATCTCGGCCATCGAGATCGCCGGCGGACGTGCCGTCGGACTGCCGCTGACCTTTGCCGCAGGCCGCTGGTCGCTCGACATGAAAGCGCTCGAAGCGGCAGTTACGCCGAAGACGCGGGCGCTCTTCATCAATACGCCATCCAATCCGACCGGCTGGACGGCAAGCCGCGAGGACCTAGCCGCCATCCTGGCGCTGGCTCGCCGCCATGATCTCTGGATCCTCGCCGACGAGATTTACGCGCTCTACTATTATGGTGCAGGGCCTCGTGCGGCCTCCTTCCTCGATGTCATGGAGCCGGGCGACCGCGTCCTGTTCGCCAACTCATTTTCCAAGAACTGGTCGATGACCGGCTGGCGTGTCGGCTGGATTGTTGCGCCCCCGGAAACCGGACAGGTGTTCGAAAACCTGATCCAGTATTCGACCTCGGGCGTCGCGCAGTTCATGCAGCGAGGGGCCGTTGCGGCTCTCGACCATGGTGACAGCTTCGTGCGCGAGAATTTCGAGCGTGCTGCAAAGTCGCGGGACCTTCTCTGCGATGCCCTTATCGCGACCAACCGCGTCGAGACGCTGAAGCCGGAGGGTGCGCTCTATGCCTTCCTCAAGATCGACGGCATCACCGACAGCCGTCAGGCGGCCCTCGATATCGTCGATCGCACCGGTGTCGCCCTGGCCCCCGGCTCGGCCTTCGGCAAGGGAGGCGAAAGCTTCCTGCGCGCCTGCTTCCTGCGTGATCCCCGACAGATCGAGGAAGCGGCGGATCGCCTTTGCCGCTACGTTCTTTCTCTCTGAACAGCGCTGACGGAGCGTGCGGAAATGCATGCTCTGTCAGATCGATAAAACTTGAACGAATTTTGTAAAAGTAAATTTAGTATAGTTCAAGTTAAGGGCGTTTCGCCCATGGGTTTATTGCCTATTGTAAATCTTGTTAAAGCACAGCGCTGATACGTTCTTCCCGATCGATAAGAAAACGGGAAGTAAAAATGGCGATCTTGGTAACGGGCGGCGCTGGTTATATCGGCAGCCATATGGTCTGGTCCCTTCTGGATGCCGGCGAAGATGTCGTCGTCGTCGATCGTTTGTCCACCGGCTTCCGCTGGGCCGTCGCGCCCGCCGCGCGTTTCTACCTTGGTGATGTCGGTGACGAGACCGTCCTGACGCAGATTTTTGCCGAAAACGATATCGAAGCCATCATCCATTTCGCCGGTTCGGTCGTGGTTCCGGATTCCGTCGCCGACCCGCTCGGCTATTATGCCAACAACACAGGCAATACCCGCGTGTTGCTTTCCGCCGCCATCAAGGCCGGCATCGACAAGTTCATCTTCTCCTCCACGGCCGCCATCTACGGCACGCCCGACGCGCCATTGCCGGTGACGGAGACCGCGCCGCTACGCCCGGAAAACCCTTACGGTCAGTCGAAGCTGATGAGCGAGATCATGCTGCGCGACACCGCGCGCGCCCATGACTTCCGCTATGTCGCACTTCGCTATTTCAACGTTGCCGGTGCCGACGTCCTTGGTCGCACCGGGCAATCGACCGTGCGCTCGACCCATCTTATGAAGGTGGCCTGCGAAGCGGCCCTCGGCAAACGCCGCTCGGTGGAAGTTTTCGGCACGGATTACGCTACGGCGGATGGTACCGGCGTGCGCGACTACATCCACGTCAACGACCTTGTGCTGGCCCACCTGAACTCGCTGGATTACCTGCGGCGCGGCGGTGCGACGTTGACCGCCAATTGCGGCTACGGAAGGGGCTATTCGGTACTCGAGGTTCTGCGCGCCGTGCAGAAGGTCTCCGATACGAAGATCGCGATCGAATATCGTCCGCGCAGGGAGGGCGATGCTGCCTTCGTGGTTGCCGATGCGGCGCTTGCCCGCTCCGTGCTTGGCTGGGCACCGCGCCATGACGACCTGAAGACGATCGTATCGACGACGCTCGACTGGGAGCGCCGCCTTTTCCAGGAAGACGCGACCGACATCGACGGCCTGCGTCGACGCCTCGCTGCAAGCAGTTTCTAAAAGATATTCCGGGAGGCCTTGGCAACGGATTCCCGTTACCCGGCCTTGCCGATCAGCCGAGTTGCTGTGCCATCTGATAGAGGCCTGCGCAACGCGCGCCCGAGGCACAGAAGGCGAGGACAGGACCCTCCGTCCGCTTCAGCAGATCCTTCAATTTGGCCGCTTGCTCCAGCGGTACGGAGCCGGGGACGACCGGCAGATAACAGGATTTGAGGCCGGCGGCGTTTGCAGCATCTTCGATAATGGAAAAATCCGGCTGTCCCGATCCCTCGCCATCAGGCCGCATGCAGATCACCATCGAGTAACCTGATGCGGCCAGTTCAGCAATGTCCGTCGGAGCGAGTTGGCCGCTGACGTGAAAAGTCTCGGTTATCGGACGTATCTGCATTTTCTTTCCTTCGTTCTTCAGTTGGCGGTGGGACGCGTTGATTGCCTCTCTTCTCTCGTGCAGATATATATGATAATTAATATGTATTTTCTAGCCACGTATGCCTGTCGCAGCGTCTTCTTTTTCAGGCGCGTACTGTGGCGTTGCATCGGCCAACTATGGGTGCTTCCACGCCGTGGCGCTGCTGTCCGTTGACGCCCCGCTGCCGCGCGTCTAGCTGGGCATCATCGGTTTCCTGGAGATGTCCCGTGATTGCAAAGACCTTTCTCACCTCCGTCGTTGTTGCGGTAATCGCGTTTTCGGCCGTGCCAGTGGCTGCCGGGGAAATCTGGGCGATGACGACTCCAGAGGGAACCTGCCAGATTTCCTTTCTGCAGAAGCCTGTCGCCGATGGCGTCCGTGCGCTGCTGCAACATGATGACACTTGCCCGGAAGCTTTGAAGGCCATCTCCGGCTATTCGATGAGCAATGGTGACAACACCATCATGCTCTATTCCATTCAGCCCGATCTCGACATGATCGGGCGGGCGGACAAGGAAGAGCAGGGCCTGTATATCGGCATGGTGGGCGAAAGCGACCTTCGCATCAGTCAGGTTGAGTAGCCGAACCGATGGGTAGAGGGCCCGTCAGGGCGCGGCGGGTTCCGGTTCTGCATGGGCCAGCAGCCAGTTTTCCAGTGCGGCAACCACTGCAAGCCTCAGGCTCGCGCCTTCCGATAAGGCGCGAGAAAGCGCGTTCCGGTCTTCCTCGAACCCGAGTTCCGCCATTACTGCCTCAGCCGAAAGCGATCGTGCGGTCATGACGGCGCGAATGCGGATGACCGCCGATGGCAGGAGGTAGCGGCCGCTGGCAATCGGTATGCGGGCGATCATGTCCGTCGCGGCAAGACCATTGCCGTTGCTCCCGTCAGACGAAGTCGCCAGCCATTGCAGGAATTCGTAGCGCTGCTGTGCGGAGGCCTTCACCCAGGAGTTCTGCAGCTTCTCAAGTCGATTGCGCTTCGGTTTCGCAGACATGCGATTTTCCGCCTCAGGTGTTTCGAGCTTCTGGAGTGCTTGAGGTAAAAAACGAGATCACCCTGAGTTCTCTATCTCTTTGTTTTCATGCCATTACGGACGCAGGATCGCTGTTCATTCATGCTGGGATTGCTCTAGCGCAGGATGATCTCAAGGGCGAGAGGAAATCGCTTTCTGCAGCGCATAGAGGAGCGGGGCGCTGGTCCCGATCCGTTAACAATGGCTAAATTTGTGACCATTTTTTAACTTTTGTTAACTACTATTAACCATGTTGAGGCGGCGGAGTTTCCGCGAGCTGGCTCATGACGTGCCCCTTTCGACCAAACGAATTCAAGTGGCAGGCATGACCAGCATATTGACGAACATTTCCTCCATGTCCGCGTTGCAGAGCTTGCGGACAGTCTCCGGCGGATTGCAGAGGGCGCAGAGCCAGGCTTCTTCCGGGCTGCGTGTGGCAACGGCCTCGGACAATGTCGCCTACTGGTCGATTTCCACGACGATGCGCTCCGACAACAAGGCGATTTCCGCCGCCAACGACGCCCTCGGCCTAGGCTCGGCAAAGACCGACACCGCCTATGCCGGTATGGACGCGGTCGTCGGCGCTCTCGGAGAATTCAAGGCAAAACTGGTCGCGGCCAAAGAGCCTGCCACCGACAATGCCAAGATCCAGCACGAACTGGAGCAACTCAAGAAGCAGGTCACCGGCATCTCACAATCGGCCAGCTTCAGCGGACAGAACTGGCTGACCACGGATCTCACCGACATCAAGGATGATACTGACGCGAATACCCGAAAGAGCGTCGTTTCCTCCTTCGTCAGGCAGGATGGCGGCAAGGTTACGGTCAATACCATCGATGTTCCGATGGTTCAGACATCGCTGTTCAACACCACGGGTGGCGGACTTCTTCAAAAGGAAATCGCCGATACGGTCACTCTTCCGGTGACCGGTACGCTTGATCTGGGCGGTCTGGTAAGCGGTGCTCCTTCTACTCATGCCCATAAGGGCCACACCTATTTCGTTTTCGCAGCTGGTAGCGCCCTGTCCCCAGCTGACACTATCACCTTCGACGTTACGATCGATTCGAGCACATACAGCAGCGGCCAGCTCTATACGAACATCTCCATCAACCAGGGGCTGGTGAATACGGTTCTGGGCAAGACGGACGGCTCAATCACATCTGCAGACGAATTCGCAAAGGTTATAGACGCTGCGCTCAATCTTGCCGGGGTTCCTGCAGGTTCCGGGGCTGGCGGATACGACACCAACTTTGGCGTGGTATCCATGAATACGGTGGATATCGGCTCGGATGAGACGCTGCCCGCGCATCCCGGATCGAGCGTTGTCATCAGCAATCTGGTTTCCACGCTGGCCGGCAATTTCGCCTATGGCATGGATCCCGGCAGCATCACCCGGCACATGAACCTCTACGCATCGGCAAGCATGGCCTTCACCGAGGGCTTCCAGATCGATGCCACGGGCAGCATGTCGCTCGACGTAACCTTTGTCGGTCAGGCCCCGCAGAGCTTCACCATCACCAAGGCGGACGTCGATGCGGCACTCGGCACGACCGACGGCATCGTCTATACGCCATCCGCCATGGCCGCAGTGATGAATTATGCGCTCGCGACTTCGGGCCTCATATTTACGGCAGGGGCGAACAGCCTGTACATTGGCGTAAATGCGGCCATCCATCCAGAGCAGGGCGGCAAATCGGACTTCGTGGTCTCCAATGCAACGAGCACGGGCGTGACGGCTGTCGCAGCCGAAGTCTCCCTGCCGATCAGCGTCGATTTCGATTTCCTCGATATCGACGTCACCGGCGGGGCAGACATCGATCACTATATCGGTGGCCTGGAAATCATGATCGGCAAGGTCGTGAAAGGAGCAGCCAGCCTCGGCTCGCTCCAGCAGCGAATCGGCATGCAGTCCGACTTCGCCGGCAAGCTCATGGACAGCATCGAAAGCGGTGTGAGTCGTCTCATCGAGGCAGACATGGAAGAAGCGTCGAGCCGCCTGAAGGCGCTTCTGACCCAGGAGCAACTCGCCCTCCAGAGCCTTCAGATTGCAAACTCCGGCTCCCAGAATATCCTCAGCCTGTTCAACTGAAGCTGATCGACGCCGCGACATCCTGACTTCGGCTGTACCGGGATCGGGACAGCCGCGGCTTGATCGCAGCTGTATCAACGGTTCATCCAAAGCACACGTAAGCAAAACTTGCTTTGAAAATATTTAATAATTTCAAGTGGGTAATGGTGCTGCTAGAGAGATTTGAACTCTCGGCCTCTCCCTTACCAAGGGAGTGCTCTACCCCTGAGCTATAGCAGCAT